>CADBGE010000001.1 GCA_902794075.1 uncultured Erysipelotrichaceae bacterium
ATCCTTATACATATGAAAAATTATATTCAGACAAGTTATATAAATACTATACTACAGGTAGAGCTGAAAAACAGTTAATGTTTAATGAAGGTTCATTGACAAATGTTGAAGACAATAATGGAGCGCTTACAATAAATGAGGTTGCTGCTGATTCATCAACGTATTCAGATTACATAGTATTATTTGAACATGTAGTTAATGACAATAAGGCGCATTGGTCGGAAAGTACAGCAATAAACACATTCACAGATAAAATAAAAAATGGTGTACAGTCAATTCTTGTTCCAAATGTAAAATCTAAATCTGAACTACTATGTGATGTAGATAAAACTGATATGTCTCAAAAGAAACAAATTAATCCAAAACAAACATTAACGATACCATTAATATTTGAATACTATTTTACAAACAATAGTACTGATCATGAGATTATATCTAATACAATAGCATTTACATTTAGACCATCTAGACTTGCGACTCCAGTTACATATGTTCTTAAGGTATCAGCTGAAAAATAAAAGTATAAATCATAAGCATAATCATGGCCAATAACAATTCAACAGATTTCATAAAGATAAATAATGAATATGTAAAATTCTATGCAACAACTAATTCTTCATTGCCAAATATATTAAAAAATACTGGTGCACTTATTGTTGTACAGAATGATTCTCAAAATGACAATAAAACAAATGATAAGCTAAGAAGTTTATTTTTAGCAAAAAATTTTATAGCAGAAGGTCATGGCTTTACAGCATATACTGTTCGTGATTATTATGATTCATATGCAAAAATAGAAAATAATGGTCAACGAGTTTTATCTAACATCCTTGATAATTTACAATTCGGCATTGATACAAACAAGGCAAATCAGCAACGATATGTATTAAGTTATGGTGGCATAATAACTAATACAATAATTGATGCATATGTATTTGGAAGTTATGAACCATACACAATGTCATCAACGTATATAACTTATTTATTAAAGCCTGCTGATTATGATAAAGCTATAATAAATAATGTTCAATCTTATATAACGTATGATTATGGAGATGAAACAAACTTATATTCATATGCAAAAAACATTGATGCATTAAATTTTAATGATGAAAGTATATCAAGAGAAATAATATATGATATACCAAGAGGTTCAAAAATAACTTATGCATATCTTTATGGAGAATCAACAAATAATGACACAACAGGCTTTGTTTCAATAAATGATGAGAATGCTGGAAAAGATATGCAACCAACTGATACATCATCATTCATTGTCTCAACATATATTGATGGTTTTATTTCTGACATATCTATTATATCATATGAATATAATATAAATAAACTAAAAGATTCTGCATATTTTGTTATATACAATCCCGGAACGCATTCAAGTAAAATTAAGAAATATCCGTGGCTACCTAATGATATACAATATAATTCATATGAAAATTATATTGAACCATATACAGTAAATCTCGGTTGTGTAAAATGTAACATATATGATGTTATAAAATCTTATATGTCTGTTTCTAGTGATGATATTAAAGAAAGTAACTTTAGTTACAATTCAAGAATTTATGATGACAATAAAAATTATGCATATACAATAATTGATTGTTCAGAGATTAATTATAAAGAAAATGGATATGTAAATTTTGCAGTTCCAAATAATTATGAGGTGCTTCATGTCTATCAAATGAGAAACTATAATAGAAAAAATAGTTCTTATTACGAATATAACATTACCGGTGATGTATATGAATTAGCAAATAATGAAAATGAACAATCATATTATAAAACATTAAACAAATATTACTGTAAATGTAATTATTATCATATAACTAATAAAATAAAAAATACTGATAAAATCCATATTGAATTAAAATTAGTTGATGAATCAGTAAATTATGAAAATAACATCATTGAAAATATAAGTAATTATAGTACAAACAGTATGAAAACTACAAGTTATTTTCTACAGGATTCTGAATACAATTCAACGCATTGGATGAACCCATCAGAAATATCATATATACAAAACGAAATATAATGGGAAATAAAGTATTATATATTGATAATGTAACAACATATGATTATGTTAAAGATTATAGAAAAAATCATGATGTAGATCCAAGTACATCATATTTTACATATGTTGTGTTCACAAATTATGAAAGACCAAATAATTATGGCTATTCTTATCATGGAGACATTTTCTTTAATGGTAAGAAGATAACATACATAAATGATGTTGATGTTACTAAATCAGTAACAGATGGTAAAGATAACATTATTGCATATGTAAATGATGATGGTGGAATTGGATTCGTTAGTTCAACAATAAAACTTGGTGGCATTTCAAATACATATGAATTATTTAATGTAAAAACATCAGGTGAAATATCGTATGAATATATATCGAACTTGGGATACGCCACAACTGAAAGCCTTGGTGAGTGGGGCTATGAAGCGTTTCCAAATAACATAGAAGTAGCAAATAGCAAAATAACATTTGGAGATGATCTCACAGAAACATCATACGTAAAACTATGGCGTGAATCTACAATAAATAGCGGTACTAATGAAAAAACAATAACTACATATGCATATTGTTATATATATAATTTAAGTAGTCCTGAATCAGTATCATTTGGAACAACACCTTCATATTTCCCAGTAGGAACTATATATACTCCAAGAATGGAAATTTCTCCAGCTGATGCTATTCAGTCAGAATTAACATTTTCATATAATCCACAGTCTTACATAAAATTATTAAATTCAAAGACAGGAACATTTGAATGTATTTCTCCAGGATATGTTAATTTAACATGTTCTTATAAGAATAATAATGATGAACAATATAATGTATCACATACAGTATATGTAAATAAAATAAATCCTCATTTATCATTAAGTGCATATCATACAACATACTTATATGATGCTGACGGATATAGAGATACGTATTGTTACGCACATTATGATGTCACGGAAGGAGTTTCAATTAACGAATATACATGGTTACTTAATGATGATAATATTGGTGGCAGTAATACAAAATCAGGCGCTATAACATATAACATGTTAAGAGAAAAAAATAATGACATAATTACTGTTACTTTTTCACTTCCTGAAGATATATTTGAACCAAATACAACAAAAATTCAATTATATGCTCCTACACAGGAAATATGCAGAACACAAGCAATAACAATAGATAACATTACTCAGAATAATAATGTAATGGAATTTTGTATTGTTGCATCTGCTGTTAGTAACGGTAGTAGTTATGTAGATACTAATTATGTACTTAATAATTCAATAGGATTAACTGATTTTATTATAAAAGATATTGTAAAGTCTGGTTCATATACATATACATATGTTATGGCACAAACTGAACCAAGTGTTATGAATAATTTATATATAAAAAGTCAAATGACACATAATGATAAACCGAACATGTCTAATGACGGATATTATAGTTATTATACATATAATTATATAAATGTTCATACAACAGATTCATCATTCATTAATGTAGTTAAAAGCTATGAAATACCAATAAAATTCCAGCATTCAGAATTAGTTGCTGACCCAGTAGTTATGTCACAGGATATGTATGTATCTACTCAAACCATATAATAAAAATTAATTTATATTCATTATGAGAAATAGAGTATATATAACATCTATAAAAGATAAAAATGATATTAGTAGTGCATTAGATCTAACAAACGGTGTTATCAATAAATGGACAAATGAACATAAAAATGTTCTTACGTTTGTCCCAAGTCTTAATGGTTTATTTCTTAATGGAAAAAAATATTGTAGTGTAAATGAATTTCAAAATGATTCATCAGTACAAAGTGTAATGAAGCTTGAAATTATACATGATGTTGATGATGAACCAAAGTATAACACAAATTATATAGCATTAGCTCAACAAAGATTAAAAAATGATTTTGACATAGAAACATTGTTACTTGGTGTTGAATACACAATGAACAATGTATATGATAGAAAGATATATATTAATATGAATGTTGGTGAATGTGTACAAATTTTTACAAATAAGAACTTTGGTTTTTCATTTGAAGAGCAAAATAATGAATGCGCTGTAATTGATAGAAATTTCATCATTCATGCATTAAAAGTTCCTGAAAATGGTAGTCCTGCACAAATACTAATAAAAAGTAATTTTGATAATAGTGTGTTATATGAAATAAACATTTTTATTAGAAATGGATATAATGTTAACATATATGAAGATTCAATGATATCTAATGTTTTATCTAATATGGATAATGAAGAAATAATTACCAATTATGCTGCAATGATTAATATGTATACTAATGATAGAGAACGAATAAGAAACAATCCATACGCAAATAATGAAATTATTAAAGAATATGGAGAAAGCGTAATTGCAAACCAACAGTCAACAGAACACTTTCACACACCATAAATTTTTCGCACACCATAAATTTTTATATATAATTATACATAATACAACATATATACTATACTTATATACAACATATATACTATACTTATAAGTTTCCTCATTTTTAGTAAATTAAATTTGAGGAAATATTTTTATATATATAATATATCATATTTTAATCACATAAATGAGAAATAGAGTTTCATTTTCATACATTGATAAATACAGCAATTCGTATTCAACATATTCAAACACTATATTTTTTGCATACGGAGAAAAATATACTAAGATATATAAAGGTGGCATAAAATATACTTATGTTGGCGGTAAAAATTTGACATACATTCATCACGACCTTGGAACATCATACATTAATGTTAATGATGAAAAAGCAGTATTGTATGAAAATGAATATGATAGATATAAATATGTAATTGGAGAAGTAGATAACAATAAAAAGGACATATCACATAAACTTTATAATAATATTCAAACGGAAGAAAGTATATATACATATATTAATGTTCCAAAAAATTCCTATACATATTTTCCAAATGTAATTACTGGTTTAACTGGTAAGAAATACAATATATATAAATATGCATACGCATATTCTACAAACGGAATGCTTGCATATGATTTTACATATGATGCAACAGATTCTTCTTATGGTAAACACATTGCAAATAATGATTATGACATAACATATGACATACGAGGAACATATAACTTTAATAATGAACCTATAAGAATTCAGGGTATAGGTTTTAGTGTTGGCTCAAAAGACACAGCAATGTATGCTGGTGTAGAGTACGATAATATTCTTACTATAAAAGTATATGGTTTTAATAAAGAAAATCCAAGTAATCCAATACATCTAAAGGATGAAAATTTATATAATAGTTTAAATGTCGAATTTCCTGGTACTGATGAAGATGCTATAAAAGAAATTACTAGGACTTCTGAAAGTGTAACAATTAAATTAACAAAGGAAAATCAACATATTGGAACAATTCTTGCAAAAATAAGTCTTGATTGGAAAAATAATAAATTTACATTGTATCATCAATTTACTTTTGCTGGCATTATAAATGAAATAGATAAGATAAATGAATTTTATTATAATGTCAACGGAAATACAGAGTATCATACACAACTTCTTGAGGGAGACTATATTACATATACATATGTAAGTACAATACCTGAAAGAGCTAATAATACTATAAAACTTGAATTAGATACAGATCCTGCTTCATATCTTAATAATTTTTATGATGGGACATGTGAAAAAACAAATAATTCTAGTGCAGATTATTGGTATGTTGTAAATACATATGTAAATCAATTAAATGTTGATGCGGCAGAAATGCCTGTTACTATAACTTATAACAGCTCATCTGAATTAAATGACTCAACAAATATATATAGATTTGTTCCAAGTGATATAGTTTTTACATATAAATATGCTGAAGACGATAACGAAAAACTATTTAATGATGATATTACAGAACAAATTGAATTATATGGAAAAGACAAATTAGTTGTAAATTCAAATTTTAAAATATCCTACATTTCAAAGGACAATCATTATTATGAAGAATTAATACCTACTGATAATTCAAATATCATAAATACATATTATACATATTATAAAAAGAATGATCCCAATGAAAATAATGGAGAATATACACCTACAGTATCTAAATTAAACTATTATAACGATCTTACAAATACTAATTTATCATATTCATCTTATTCATTTTCATACACAATAATTGAGCCTGGAAAATATGTATTTGCTTATAGGTCAAAAAACAATGATGTTACTAATAATGATGCATTAAAAATATTAGAATGTTACAATAATGTTATTATTGAATCATATGAAATACTTACTTATGAGGGAGCGTCTAACCAATACTTAATTGATCCAAGCGAATACAACAATTATGTGTTAACGAATACAACGTCATGTACTATTACATACAATGATAGTAACTATAATATAAATATTCCTGATTTTAATTTTGTTGACTGGACATATACTCATACATATATAGATGTTAAAGAAAATTCAGTGCGTTGTAATTTTGGTTTTGTTTATGATAAAAATTCTATGTATGATTTTAATAATAACAATATAATTGAACCAGAAGATTTGAATTTTATACTTAATGCAATGGGTGGAAATTGGATAGATTTTCCAGGATATATTACAATAAATGATGAAACAGAAAATAAAGATGAAATTGAAAAAAACAATACAGAAGTCATAAATATATGGAAAGATATTCTTGACTTGAATAAAGATAACGATATTGATATTAGTGATGTAAATGGTTTTATAAATGAATTATTGAATGGTAAAAGAAATTTAACGCCGATTATTCATTCATCAGATAACGGTACAGATATTAGTATGTTAAAATTATCATTTGATGATAGTGAAAATATTTATAAAAAATTATTAATTTCATCACATAAAATTTTCATACATAAAATAAGATTAAATATTGGTATTTCTATAATATACAATAATCAAGATAAATTATATGATAAAACAAGTTTTTTCGTTTTTAATAAAATGAACGATGGCGACTTTATTGAAATTGGAGCTACAAGTCAATCTTCAAAAAACAATAAATATTTTAATCTATCAGATGATATATATAATTCTATTGATTTGGATAATTTATCCGTAAACATAAATATAAAAATATCGGAAAACGATAATTTTAATTCTAATGTTTTTAATATTGATGTTAATAGATATCCTGATACTGAGTTTTTTACTGATGTAACCAATAATAACAACAATGATAACGGTATTAATTTAACATATAAATTTAACAAAACAAATTGGGAAAATTGTACAGAAAAAAAATCAATTATACATAAAATAAAACTTAATAGAATTGGTGATAATAAGTATTCTTCTGATTATTGGGAAGCAATGGGTTTCAAAGATGCAATAACAAATGTTAAAATAATATTTGAAAGAACAAAACATAATATAAATGAAATTACATTACCTGACAAAATAATATTATTTACAAATGTAAGCAATAATGGTGACCATTCAAAATCATATAAATATAAAACAAGTGAAACAGAAATAACTAATTTACAAGATATTGAAAAAATAACAATTGATAAAGAACCTAATAATAGTAACTTTGATATAGAAGTTATAGACAATTATAATTATAATATTAAACAGGGTACAACAACATTATTAACAATTAAACATATATATGACGAGACTGATAAAAAACAATATCTTGAATTTACGCCATTAATTACATCATTAGAAGACGCAAACGATATAACAATAAAATTAATTGCAAAAATAATTGCAAAAACTGATACCGTCGAAAAGAGTTTTACAGTTAAATTGATTGAATTATCTATGGAAATGACTGTCGATAAATTACATTATATTAAAGACATAAATGACCCAAATAAGATATTATATGAAGAATTATTATTAAGTGCTCAGCGTGCTCAAGATACTGAATTTGAAACATATCAAAATACTCGTAAAGATAATACATGGATTAAAAAATTCTGTAATGAATTAGTTGATGAAAGTAATTTACTTGAAGGATATGAATTTGATAATAATTGTGATAACGTAATATTTAAAATTATTTCTAACGGAACATCTGTTGATACAAATGTTCCTAATGGCATAAAACTTTCATTCATTAAAAATAATATTGAATACTATAAAGATGAGAGGGTACTATTACCAACGTCTAATACAGAAGATGTTTATTATATATTAAAAAATGAATATAACGTAGGTGAGTTTAAATATAGTAAAAAGTTTAAGATAACAATGACTGAATCATCAATAGACAATAAAGCAAATCTATTCACAAACGGTAAAAAAGAATATATAAATTCATAAGTAAAATAAAATGAGCAATAGTATAACATATTATAATAGATATAATGTAAAAGATATATATGATGTATTTAATAAGAACAGAGTAAATAAAATATCGTTAGGTACAACAAATGAATATATATCATGTGCCGTTGGTACAAATTATGCGTATATATATGCTGATGAATCTTCAGAGAAACTAAATGAAGATTATATTGGCTGCGCTTATTTTAAAGTAAATGAAACTTCATATAATTTTTATCGTAACTATTCTTATACTTACACTGAGAGTGTTAATGGAAATATATTACTTAATGTAAATCCAATATTGTTTGCATATGATTTTGTTAATAAAACAAACGATAATAATGAGTTTAAGTTTAATCATGTGAATATTTCTCACAATTCAGGAACTGGAACAGTTAATACATTTTCAGATATAACATATAATATAGAAAAAGAAAATATTACTTCAAATAATTATTATAATGAATATAAAATATCTACTGCAGACATTAAAAATTTACTTAGTGGAGAAACGTATGGGGATTTTACTACATATATAAATTATTCATATATAAAATCAGAAGCATCAAGAACCGGCGTTGTTCATATTGATGGTAAACAAAGATTATTTAACAATGAATGTAATGATATTCATGTTTGGAGTTTAAAGCAGAAAGATAACGATAGTATTAGTTATCTTGATATTGAAGAAAATGAAGAAATGGACATATTGGCGTATGTGTCTTACGGTAAAATTTTTAATAATTTACCGTTTAATAGTTATGTTTCATTTGATATAAATGGACGTTCAAATAATCTTAATTTGGCACAATTACCATATAACATTGAAAATGATATAAATGATGACACATATATTAGAATAAAAAATGTTGATTCTAATTTTTTAATTAATAATTGTTATTATAACAATTTAACAACTACTTCATTTGATGAGATCTATAATAAACCATCTTTAAGAAATAATGAAAGCAAAATTATTAGTTATGCATATATAAAGGGTAGAAATAAAGATGCTGTTTTATATAGTAATATTAATAATTATAATGAAGTAAAATTTGAAAAGGAAATTTATAATTTGCCTATAGCAATATTGGGTGATAAATTATATTTTAACAGATTTAGTAATATATCTGATAGTTCCAATACAGATGGTGGAGTCACATTAAATGGTTTTATAATTTTTTATTCTGGTGGCATCTTAAAAAAGAATGAAAACAATATATATGAGCTTAGTTATAATGAAATTCCAAAATTAGAGATTACTGTATCTTGCGTTGCAGAAAATGAGAACATCGTGAGTCAAAATATTTCAATTACTAAAAATGATCCTACTAATACATATATACATATAAATTATACAACACCAGATAGGGAAGTAACTGATGATAGATCATATATACAGGTTACATCAGATTTTATTGACAAATCCTTTAATGTTGCATATATATATTCAAAATGGCAAAATGTGTCAGGTAATAAGAAAATCAGATTAAACATGAATGGACACGCTAAAGGAGATTGGCATACTTCTGTTCCAGCAAAGTCAAATGATACAATTGTATTAAAAAATATTAATACACCGGTTTCAACGGGTACGCCATGGGATTCTGATGCAGTAGGTAAATTATATATTGATGCAAAAATAGAATATGAATATAATAACTAAATATGCCAGGATTAGATTATAAAATATTAAGTAAGAAGCCAATTGTAACAAGAAATGGAGTTAAGTTTCAAGATCTTGCAGTACAGACTATAGATCCAAATGTTGAAATATCTGGATCATTTCTTGTTGTGAATAAATACTATGTGGCGCGTCCAGATCTTATTTCGCTTGCGGTATATGGTGATGACAAATATGCTGATATATTATGTAAAATTAATGGCATATCTAATCCATTTGAACTTAATGAAAACGATGTCATAATATTACCACATGTTGAAACACTTATGGATATAACAAATGTTGAACCAATTGAATCAATATTTGTTGATGGAAATAAAGATCCAGATCTTGTGACAAACTTTATGGACACTGATTTACAAAAAGATGTAAATTCATCACGTTCACCAAATGAACAAACAAAAGGTATGAGTAATATTGTAGTTGATGATGAAAATGGAATAATATTATATTAAAACAATTTTAAGATTATGTAAGATTATATATGGCTGATACTAATGAAAATAATGAACAATTGATATATGAGTCTTCTGCTGGAGATTATGATGCATATACTCAAGAATCTTTAGATAATTATGATGATCTTGAGAACAATGATTCATCAATGATAGGTTATTTTGTAAAAAATGGTCATATAACTGAAGCATTTCCAGAATCAGAATTGAGAGCAAATAATTTAATGCCTCCAATAAACCCATTAGATCCTCATGTGTATCATGATCCACCGTATGCTCAGCCATTTGTTGTTAAATTAAAAAACACAACATCAGTTGCTGAAGGAACTCTTAATATGTCCTCAGACACAGATAACGTACGAATTGACGCCATTTCTATACCTGTAGTTAGACTTAACACAATGGTATTAGAATGGGAAAATATAGATGCTCTTACTATAACATATACAAAATTCTTACCAGAATTAACGCTTATTGCAAAAGATCCAGCAGGCAAATTTGGATTATCCGTTCGTCCTGGTTTAAATAACATTATACAAGTAATCATAATGCCTGCTATTGATGGTAAGTATAAGAAAATTTCATTACCATTTTATATAACTGATGTTGATGTTGACATATATGGAGAAAAAACAACATACACTGGAATATTAAAACATATGCCACTTATTCAGCAACTTTTAAATTCTGAATCTATAAATTATAAGGCATGTTCTGGTGGAGTTGACCCAAATGATAAATGCATTGATTTAAATACTGAAAAACCAAACATGTGGCAGTTATTTCATGAAATTGCTGAAAGAGCAAAACTTGGATTTGCTGCAATGCCAGGACTTAAAGATTATAATGATCATGCCGTACGTAACATATGTTCACAAAACTATAAAGAATTTCTTGAATACAATCTTAGCATAGGCGGCCTTGATGAAAAAATGATTTATGATGGATGGGTTGATATGTATGGATATCTTGTTCTTGTTGATGTCTATAAAGCATTGCATGATGACATTCATCCAAATAATTTAGCTCTTCATGCTGAAACAGGTTTGCATACACATAATAGTAGATATCCTGATGAAAAGTTTAGTGCAGCCAGAAGATTGCTTACAAATTCAAATATGACTAAAGCTAAGTCAAATCTTGAAATAGAAGAGTTCTATAATACGTCTAATATTGGAGAAATACAACAGCATGGTACTCTTAACACTATATACTATTTTTGTCCATTTGGCAATCACGGAATGAATAATATATTACCTGAACAAGTTAGAATACAAGAAGATAGCACGGATGGTAAATATGTAGAAGATTATGAGGTTCAAAAATATTGTGGTTGGTCATTTGTTGGATGCGAAGATTTTAATATATCACGACAAATGGAAATACGAGATGCATATTTAACAAAGTTAAGAAACTCCAGCAGTAAATTAACGATTAGACTTGCAAATCCTAATTATGCATTACAAAGAGGAACGTTAGTAACAATAGTCAGAATGCGGTATGATTATGAATATAAAATGAGAATGCTTAATAGTGAAAGTAACTTATATCCAAATCCACAAGTAAAAGGATTTACACCAGACAAATCAGGTGGTGAAGTCAATGGAATTAGTAATAATGACATTTTGTATAATGACGGTATAGGTGTCATATGCGCAGAGGATTCAGGAATATATTATATAGATGGCATGAGATTTGATTATATAAATGGAAATGAAAAAATACAACAATATCTATATCTTATCAAGAGAGATCCATTGACATCATTAAGTAACTTATCAACATTTGATAGAGCAAAGGCTCCTGATTAAATTTTCATATAACATATGTTAACATATAAAAGACTGATAATTCTTAAATGTGTTGTCAGTCATTTTTTTGATGCATAAATTCATTCTTTGAATTTTAGTTCACAAAAATATTTTTAATTATAAATGAAATTTTATATAAATCATAATGAATATTTCATCAGTAAATACATTCAATAAGCCAACAGCATTGCATGGCCCACGAAAATATAGTGAGCTTGCGAATAATGTTCCGAATAAAATTCATGACGAATTATATAATGCTGCTATTGAAAAACTTATTGCCGATCTTAATAATTATAAGGATGTTGTGGATGCTGTCAACACTAAAAATGAAAATTGGGAAGATATAATCATATCAATAAATGAAATACCATATACTGAATATTGGAGAGCAAGTGATGTTATGATAACATTTAAATATTATATTGATGTAGATGGTGAGAAATTGCCACGATTAAGAAGATTTAGATTTGATTTATCACCATATTGGGGAAACTGTTATACTAAAGAAAATCACAGTGTTTCCAATGTAAAATTTGATAAAAACATACCTAATGATACTGAAATAGTAAAATATGATTATATAAGAGGTAAGGCAATAGTTAGAAGTAAATTGGAAGATATTGAATATGATGTAGACTTTGATGAAATAAACAATTCGGATAATGAATCGGATGATGTAAAGCTTCCTTATGATACTTTCACAAGACTTGTTAATATAAATCTATGATTATTTAAAGAATGAATTTTAATGATATTTTAAGAAATCTACGAGGTGGAATTGAAACTCAAGGAGAACGTGCAATGGGTTCTATAACTGAGGGGTGGGATGCCTTTACGAATCTGAATTCATTGTCACTACCTAATGTAGATGTAAAAAATTTGTTCGGTAGTATATCACAGATGACTTCATCATTTAGTGATGCAGGTTCTGGAGATACAACACAGACTAATGTTTTGTCAGGATTAGATGATATATGGTTAAAAAATAATACTGGGTTAAATATACAAAATTTAAATAAAACATTAAATCATAAAAAATATAGTGATGATCCTTTAAGAAGAAGCGTTAATGCTGAACCTTCTTTCTCTACTTCTAAAATAGAGCCCCATACAATGACAACACCAGGCGGAACAAAAATTACATCACAAGGGGCGGATGCTGTAACTATTAAGCCAAATGATACATCTCCAGATATAAAAGAATTTGTAACTAATTTTCAAGGATTAGATAGTAAATCACATGATGAATATTATGGGGGTGTTGTTGATACTTCTGATGCTGACCGTTTGAATTTTCAGACTCCTGACTGGAGTTATGCAGACTTCATCAATGAACGTGCAATATTTCAGAAATCACTTCAAAATCCTGTAGGTGAACAAGGATGGTTCTATTTTAAGATATTCTTTAACTTTGATACTCAATACGGATTATTTGGTGGTCTTCTGAATGATCCTGACCCAATGATGGCAACTAACTCTGCATATAAATATTTAAGAGCATGTGAATCACTCGGACAATATTATAAGACAAATGATAGACAGGTCGCATTGATGAAGTTTGCAAAGATACTTTCATACATAAGTACATATGCACCATGGTTCTTTAAAGGAATAAAAAATTTAAATCAAGCAAATGTTCCAGTAATAAATGATTTTACTAAAGAAAGAAGTATTGAAATTGAATGTTCAACTGATGCCATTGACATGAGATTAAACACATTATTAGATCTTTATAAATTTGCTTGTTATGATGAAATAGACCAAAAGGAAATAGTACCAGATAACTTAAGAAAGTTTGATATGACTGTAATGGTCTTTCAATCACCTATAAAATATTTTCATACTTCATTTAGGACTTCATCAGGAACAAAATACGATTATAAAAGTACAGCATTAAAACATGGAAGTGGTTTTTCAGATGTCATGTCATTTAAGATGTTTACATTTATAAATTGTGAAATAGATCTTGAGTCCTTAGGTAATATGATTCCTGGTTCTATGAACAATGAAAAGCCGTTTACAATGGGTTCAGGTTCTATAAAAATTTTATATGATCGTGTATATTCTCATACAATGAATGAATTTATGCACATAATGTTCGGTAATGATGGATTATATTATGATGGTTCAGCATCAACGGAAAAAATGCAAGGCATAAATGAATCAATGTATAAAATGCAGACTGCTCATCAGAACGCTCGTGTAAGAGACATTAAACATGCATATGATGACAATTATGATCCTAATCGTAAAAACAATATGATGTATAAGAATATTGTGGATGCTTCTGAAGCATTGTGCAATAATAATTTGAGAGCATTAGGATTTAATTCACTTGGAAACTTTGCCGGAGAAAATAAAGATTTGCAATTTGATAGAACACTTAACAGTGTCAGTAGAAGTGAATACTATGATCTAAAATTAAAAATGCTAAAAAACGATCCAAGAATATTACAGGAAGCATTATCTGGAATAAATTCTGGAGCAAACAGCATGATTACTGAACTTATTGAATCATATAATAAAATGAAAGGTAGTATAAATACTACTTGGACTGCTAGTAGAAAAATTCTTGTTACTGATAAAAATGGTAGATTGACAAATGATGATCAAGAATATAATCCTTCAGGAATTTTTGGAACATATAATAGAAACATGTACTGGAGAAATAAAATAAATGCCATGAAAGACGGTATAGTTGCTCCAGAATCATTAATAACTAGATATGAGGGTCAGCAATATGATTATTTGAATTTTACTCATAATGGATATTCCGACAACACAATAAATACTACAGCAAAAGGTAAAATTAAGTATGATATGCCAGGCACTGATTATTGGCTAAGAAAAATAAAAGCACTAAATGACGGCGTGGTTAGTCCTGAAACATTGGAGCAAAGATATTCAGGACAAGAATATGATACTTTAAATTATACCAAAAATTATACAGACAATGGACAATCTAGTACTCAATTAACAACAGATGAAAATGGTCATCCAACAGATAGTACAGGAACAAATTATTGGATGGAAAAAATACGTGAACTTAAAGAAGGAACAATAAAATCTAATAATTAATTTAATTTAAACATTTTTAAAAATGTTAAACATGGATTATATTTTATATATATAAATAATAGACACAGAAATGAAAAATAATTTAAAGATAAACAAAGTATCATATTTATATAAAGACTGGCAAAACGTGTCCGATGAAAGTGTTATAACGAACATTTTACAAAAACCAATATATTCATATGTTGAATCATCATATAATTCATTACTTATGATGAATGTTCATAATGATAACAATACATGTATTTATAATTATCTTGTGTTTATTGATGACAATGGTGTAGGTTATCCAATTAATTCTTTAGTTTCAAAGACAGAAAATTCATCAGATAGTGGACCTATTCGTATTTTCCCAAAAATAGAAATAAGTGATCTACGAGATAAAGATCATTTAGTAACAACATCTGTTGCTGAAATTAGTTCTAATATAAATTCGTTAACTGATGCTGTTAATAATATTGTTAGCACTCTTACTAATACAGCTGTTTCAACAAGATTAGGATTAAACATTGAAAATAATCAAGTAGCTTATAATTATATGACTAATGCCGCAAACGCAATTGAAAGTGTGCAGCAAAGACTTGAAAGAGAAAATGCTCAAGTTACAAATGTAACAAAAGATGAAGCTGAAGTACAAACTCATGATATTAATCCAAACATTGGATTATAAAAGTTTCAGTAAATATATAATTTTATAATTAGTATATGTGGAAACATCCTTGGCAATTAGAAAAATTCGATAATATATATAATAAAGATGAAAGATTTTTCTCAATACTCATTAAAGGACTTATAGCATGGTTCAATAAGAATGTAGTATTATATAATAAACCAATAAAACATTTTATATTCTCAACGGGTTCATCTTATATGTTTGTTGAGACCAATGGTTATGAATTCACATTATCTGAAACAACGGGAGAAGATTGTGTATATATGGAAATGCCTAGATGCATTATTGAACTGTCTGACATTTCATTTAATACTGATGGACTTACAAACTGTTTTGCTAGAGGAGAATATGAAAGATATGATGACGAAACAAAAACAATAAGTGGCTATAACGCAGAAATAATGAGAATTCCAATTGAAATGAATTTTCAATTTAAATATGTGTTGTCAAACTTTAATGAATCAATAGTGTTACTTCAAGAGATAATAGATAAGTTCATATATCAAAGGTTCTTTACTATTATATATCTTGGACAAAAAATAAGATGTGGTATTGAATTTCCAACTTCAGAACATCCTGAATTAAATAAAATAGATTTTAGTTCAAATGAAACAAATCAAAAAGTACTTCAATTAGATATAAAGCTTACATCAAATTATCCTGCGATAAATGAACGTACAGAAATTCCTAATTCAAAAATAATAGATTCTTCTCAATATTCAATAAATTTGTCAGATGGTACACGAGATATTGATAAGAACATTAATTCCTAAAATAAACTTTTATAAAATAAGATTATGATAGATCATGTTATATATATGGACAATATTGAGGACATTGTTCTAACGAAATATTTCATTGAAACTAAGTTAACTGAAAAGAATGAATCCTTCGAAAAAATGTCATTAAATGATTTTATTGGAAAATTTATAGATATGACAAAAACTGTTGCAGCTTATAATATAAATAGTGCAATTTCTGATGTTGTGCCATTCTTTATATATGTACTTGATAACGATAGATATATATTCTTTGTAGAAAAAAATGATAAGACAAATCTTACATTAAAGAAACTACAGTCAATAAATTATGATTTATCGAAACTTAACAAATATAGTGGCACTGATAATATGCTAAGAGTTGAAGGATATTCATATGATTTTTAAATTTAACATTTTTATTTTTAATTATATAATTAATTAACTACGATGAATAAATTAGGACCTATACAATTAGAACTTGTTAGCGATGATATAGCAAGTTTTTATAGATTTTTTTATCGTAAAAATTATAATAATAATGAAACATACACTATTCGTCTTGATAGTATCGAGATGAATTTGTTAAATCTTCATACTAAAACATTCTCAACCGTAAACGGATTAACAAATTATCTAAGTACAATAACAAACAACACAACAAATGTTTCACAATCAAACATAACATATGTTTGTAATGAAATAGATAAATTTAAAAATGATGATAATTTTTCATGTGTTGAAATAATATTGCCAATGAAAGATGGTAATGATTATACTCAAAATGACATTGATGAAATATATAATGCTGCAGTAAAAACTCTTGGACTATGAATAACTATAGACTACTTAACATAATTAATCCTCAATTCATATATAACATTGATTGCGGACAAGAAGAGAACAACAATAAATATATGGTTGTCATACCTGCATTTATTGGATATGACAAAAATGTTGCTTGTTCATTATATCTTACTATTTCAGAAAAACTTCTTGATGCATCAACAAATATGAAACTTGAGCAGATGATTAATGAAATGCAAGAAGACATTACAATATTGTTAAGAGGTTATGAAGATTTTGTTCCAGGTGTTGATTATTATCTTTCTGAATCATTATATGATTATGTTCTTACATTCATTCCCGATGATCCTGATGAACCAATAATACCACCCAAACCTCCAACACCTGATGAACCGGATGAACCTTATGAATTTGATTGGACAGGAATCATAATTCTTCACGGTAAAGACATTAATAGATTAATGAACATCAATAAATATAATATTAATCGTGTTAGTGAAATCATTGCTCTTGAGGAAGCAGAAAAGAAGAATCGTCGTAAAGTTTTAGTAATGACTCGTCCTGATATTTCGGCTTATTTAACAGATGAGGAAATTGACGAAATTGATGAAGATCTTTCATCAAAAATAGTTATGAAGGATTATGTATTATATGATCATGATCTAAATTTTGGCCAGGACAAAGAATCATATAAATATTTATATGACATAAATAATAAAGACATGCGTAATCTTGAATGGTTCTATAATATGAACAATTTAAATGATTATGTATTTAGCAGAGAAGAACTTTGTAACATTCCTAAAACGTTCTTCTCAATCATCAATGATAATGCAATGGTTCAAAATCCTGAGACAATGAAAAATCAGATTTATGATAAGATTGTTAAATATTATGCAAATGGTGGCTGGGATGATGCTCTTGTGAATCTAAATCTTATACTTAATTCAACTATACCAACAACACTTCCTAGCTCAAAACTTAATTGTGGGTGTAATGGTGGAAACGGAAATGGACTTGGCGATGGCACAGCAAATGGTCTAACTAGTTGTGCAGATATGTATAAAGATGCAATTAATGAATGGCTTAAGAAGATGCTTGCTGATGACGAATTCTATAAAGATTGGTTCTTCACAATCATTAGTGGAATGTGCCCAACACCTAATGTTGAAATGATAGATCCTTTAATTAATTTGTTGACAGAATATGTTGATTTAAATCTTGGAGGACCAAACAATAATGGAAGATTTAATCCAAACAAAAATTATGACATATTTAATCATATGAATTGTTGTAATGACTGCAATGGCAATGATACATATAAGAATATAATATTGCATTATATTGAAGTTCTTAAGGCCGTTAAAAATAACGATATAGACGCAAACAAAAATATGATAAAGATATATGGGGAAGAATTTGCAGGAATCTTACCATATTTGACTTGCTAAAATTATGAAAACACTACCACAATTTATTTCACATGTGAAAACACTTCATTCTTTGAATGAATTTATAAATGAAAAATTAATAATCAACAAAGATTATAATTATACTAAGAAAAAACAGTATTTTTCAAAAGATGATGAATGGACTAATAAATGTTTTGATGCATTAAAATCACATTATAGTTCATCATATACTGTTGAATTGTCATCTAGTGGTGAATCAATATGTTTTTATAAAAAAGGCAAAAAGCCATCACTTAAAAATTTAGTTTGTGCAGTGTATGGCAATGTATTAGATTTAATTAGTTTTGGCCCAAATGAAAATTTAAAAGATTCATTAGGCAAGCAAATAATTGAAATTATAGAAGAAGTATAAAATTATATGGTTATTATATATAAATGAAAAGTTTAATTGATTTTATTAAGGAAAGTTTATTGGCTGAACAAATAAATGAAAGCTCAATAACATTTAATTTTGACGGAATGGATGACGCTGATGAAGTTATTAAGAAGTTTGATTCATTTAATAGTGCTTCAGTTGATGATAAGAAGGTTGAAGTTGTTGCTGATTCTAATCTTGAAGAACTTAAGAAGATATATGATATACTTAAGGAATATTCAAATAAGGAAAGAAATAGTCAGCATAGAAGTTCTGATGAACAATATGCTCAAAAGACAATCAAGTTTGCAGATAAGGTTGATGAACTTGCTGAAATGATTGAAAAGATTGAGAAACCGGAAGATGAGGAATCTGATGACAAAAAGAAAGAGGAGGAATAATTAATTTTTTACATATAAAAACAAAAAGGAGCATATGCTCCTTTTTTTATTTTCTATCTCGTGCCTTATATTGTTTTTTGAATATTTCGGCCATCTTTAATGCAATTTTTCTTAAATTTGTCTTATCATCAATTGTTACCCAACAGCCTTCTCCATATAGTTTATTATTTGTTTCAATGTGGTCTGGAGTTAAATGATTTTTTGAAATTTGACTGACACACATCAAAGTCAATGCAACATCTCCATAATCATTTTTAATAGAAGTCATACTTTCAGTCAACGATAAGTATAATGAATCAGTAATGTTGACCATGATTATAGGCAATTGTGTATTTGCACGCACCTCAGACAAAATTTTTTTAATTGATGCTGCATCATTTTGACCACCCTGCAATTGACGATTTCCTAACACATATTTGTTTGTGTTTCTTTTAGGAAATATATAACGATTGATATTGTCACCATGTCCATAAATATATATTTCAAGTTCTTTATAGTCCTTCATTGCCTCATAGAACAGAACTGCAAGACGAGATGAAATACCGTATGGTGAATCTTTCTTCATACGAATATTACCGCCAATATAATCTCCGAACATACTTCCTGATTCATCAAGGTTAAGAACAAGTGCATATTTTGGTTTTTTCTTGTTGACAGTTTTTTGTAACTTAGTGTTGACAAAATTTCCGCCTTGAAGAGCATTTATAATTTGATTGGGATCAAGTTGTCCTGACCGCTGATAATCAATTTTCTTATATTCTTCATCAGACCCCGTAGGAACAATTATTTTTTGGAAATCCTTTATATATTGTTTAATATCTCCATATAATTTATTATATAACATTGAATTTGAGGTTTTCCATTCTTTAATGTTCTCGTTGACGCCGTATCCACCATTCCATCCAAATTTGCCTGTTCCCATTGCGTCTTCATAAGTAAGTTCTTTATAAATTTCCTGTTCCTGCGTTTCATTGATAGTTTCAGAAACAGAATCAATATTTATTGGAGAGGCGGGGTCTATAAGTGAATTGGATAGTGCCTTTTTTGCATCAGCCATTGTTGGAGTTTTGTTTGATGATTTTTTACCATCAGATCCACCATCATTAGATTCAGTTTCATCTTCTGATTTATTTCCGCCATTGGATCCCGAAGAGTCACCGCCTAAATCATCACTTAATAATTCATCAATTGATGTACCTGCGCCATTTTCATCAATGTTCAATAAATTATATATTGCAATTGCTGCAGATATTGTGTCACGAGTGCAACGAACATTTTCAGACCGTTTAAGAATTCCCTTAAAGTCAAGAATGTTCCTAATCTTTTCAAACAATTCAGAATGTTGTTCAAGAACTTCCTCAGGAACAATTTTCAATTTATCGGGATAACGGACGGTTATAAGCAATAAATTGAAGATATCCTGAAGGTCATCAACACTCCAGTTAAAATTCTTTTTCTTTAACTGCTTTTTGAACAGTTCAATTTTAACGGCTTTGATGAAATTAGAATATCCAGGGAAACTTAATCCAATATTTCTTTCAATACACTCATCCTCAAGAATATTGTGTATTGAATGAATAATCTCATTTAACAGATTACGATTCTTTTTACAGTACTCAAAATCAGTATACTTACAATGGCATGCCTCATGAATAAGAAGACCAATCAATACATCAAACTTTGAATAAACTTGATTGATGTTTAATTTTTTATTAGGAAGGAATTTACTATCAATAACAATACTGTTTCCATCAGTATATGCAGTTTCAGCATTTTTTGAGAAACGAATGCTTGCTCCAACATCCATTGCGTCAAGGATTTTATAAAATTCCTCACAGATAAGTTCATTGTCATCAATTAGTCGACGCAAATAGTTTTCATCAAAGAGAAATTCAGAATAATTAGATAGTTCGTTATCCCAGCCAATTCTTTTTGAATCATCAGCAGAAATGGCATCAATGGTACGACCGTCAAACCAATCTTTTTTGAAAATTTCAGGAATCATAATCAATATTTTATTACGATTATAAAATATAAATTAATTATGAAAAATTCAATATATTTTTTAGAAAGTCTTTTGAATTTTTGACACATCTTTAATATTTTATTGTTGTTAAAAAAATATTTATTATGAAGATTTATATAAACATCAAAAACGGCAAATTCCGTCCAATGTTTGGTCAGTCTGAACACCTCGATAAAAATTGGGATGAAGAATTAAATGAGAAAATGTTAAACGAAAAGTCTCGCAAACTTATCAGGGGTCTTCGTAATGATATGTATGTATCTGAGAACTTTTCATTTGACCCCGCCACACTTGTATTTAACTTTGAAGAAATTCATCCATTTGCTGAGGAGGACTTTGATGAGTTTAACGAATATAAATTTGATGACACTATAGAATATAAGGCTGTTAGAAATGATTCCGAATCAAAGGATGAAGACATCAACAAGACAAGTTCACACATTGAAACTAAGCAAACAAAAAAATCTGAACATGTTAAAATTAAATATGATCCCGGAGTTTCTTTGTTAAAAACAATTAAAAATAAGTATTCTTGTCCTGACATTGAGGATGGTTTTTATGTTCAGGAGAAAACATGGAATTATCTTGTTCGTAACATTATTAAGAAAAAGAATACACTTTTGCTTGGACCTACAGGAACAGGAAAAACTGACATTATTATCCGTATTGCAAAGCAGTTAAATATGGAACTTAACATATATGACATGGGCGCAATGATTGACCCATTGACTGATTTGCTTGGAACTCATCGTATTAAGAATGGAAATTCCGTATTTGATTATGCAAAGTTTGTTGCTGATGTTCAGAAACCAGGGATCATTTTGCTTGATGAGTTGAGTCGTGCACCACTTATGACAAACAATATTCTGTTTCCTTGTCTTGATCATCGTCGTACATTAAACATTGAGATTGCAGGATCAACTGATATTCGTGCGGTTAAGGTTCATCCTGATTGTGTATTCATCGCAACTGCAAATATTGGGCAGGAATATTCAGGAACAAACGATATTGATGCTGCACTTATGAACCGTTTCAATGCTTTGCAAGTTGATTATCTTCCTCAGGACATAGAGGCGAAGATTTTAAATGTTCGTACAAGTATTGATTCTGAAAAGGCAAATAAAATATTGAATGTCGCAAATGCAATTCGTAATTCATATATGAAACAAATTGTTTCTAAACCCATCTCAACACGTGAAACACTTGAATGTGCTGAACTTGTCGTTGATGGATTTTCAATAAAGGATGCAGTTAATTTAATATTTTGCCAAAAATATTCTAAGACCGACAATGATGAATATGATATCATTAAAAAGTTGATTATGGGATTTTGAGTTTTCATAATGTTTCCATAATTTACATAATAAATATTTTTTAACATTTGGGCAGGGGTTTTATAATTCCTGTCCAATACTTTTATATATTATAATTAAAATTAACATTTTTAAAATAAGATTATGAATAAGATAGAAGAAATTTTAAATGATTACAAGAATGAACAGTTAACTTATATTGATAGAGAAGGAGAACATAAAATCAATATTAAGGAGTTTATTAAGACAGGTGTAGACAATGTACTTCAAAAACTTAATCGTACTGAACAAGTATTACTAAAGGTGGCAAACGCTAATCCTGAAAAACTTAAATGGGTTAATGACTATGCAATGATGAAAGTCGTCAATGAACTATATGAAAGAGTTGATGATTTAAGTGCAGGTCTTATTGAGAAAGACACAGAGATTGAACGATTGAATAATGAAGCCACTGCATCAAGAGTAGCGTTTGAGACTGAAGACGGTATACCCAAAGAACAGGCTGAAAAACTACTTGAGCAGATTGCTGAGCTTGAAGCTGATGAACAAATCCTTCAGGAAAAACTTAATGTTGAAATTGTTGAACATGATGAACTAAAAAAGAAATATGAAGAACTAAATGAAAGATTCAACAAATCAGTCGAGGCATATAAAGAATTAAAAAATGAACGTGACAATATTAGTGCTAAACTTGTTGCAAGTTCTTCTGAGAGTGAACAGCAATATAGTGAACTTGTAAAGAAATATGATGAATTGAATAACAAATATGAATCATTAGAATCTGAGACTGCTGTTGTTATTGACCGTCATAATGAAGCAATGAAACAGGATACGTATGAGATTGAGTCGTTAAAGACAAGACTTGAAAATGCTGGAGAAGAGAATCTGAAGCTTAATGATATGATTAAGGAACTTCAGCAGATGAAAACTGATCTCGAGCAAGAACTTAATGGGTATGCGGCGGACTTTGAGAAAGCATCTGCTCGCTGTCAGGAAATTGATTCTCGTAATGAGGAACTAAATGCTGAATATGAAAAACAAAAAGATCTGATTGAAAAACTTGAAGAACAATATAACAACACTTGTGAAGAACTCAATAACCTTAAGGAAAGCTTTGGTGAGGCAACAGGCAAGATTCGAGAACTTGACTCAACAAATGTCGAACTTCAGAACAAGGTCAATGAACAAGATAATTTGATTAATGGTCTTAATGAAACTATTGATAATGTAACAAATGAAAAGACTGAACTACAAAATTCATTGGAAGAAAAGGTAAAGGAAAATGCTCTATATGCAGCAAAAGTTCGTAATTCAGAAAACGATATCATTAAACTAAAAAGATTTGAGAACGCCATAAACGAATTCCTTGATAACATTGGTTGGAACAAATCAGATAATAATTCAAACAATAATCAAGAAACACACGACACTGCAATGCATCGTATGGGTGATAATCAAGTTGTAGACTTTAACATTGGAATGTAATCATGGGCAATTTAATTATAAATAAATTCATAAAATCAGAAAATATTCCTAAGTTCATTAGAATTACAAATGATGTCATTATAAATACAGATAGTATAATGACTATTGAACGACAATGGGAAAATTCCAATACTTATGATGAATTTGTTTCCCATTATAATGAACTTATGAAAAGTACTACGGAGGAATACATTAAAAAACACCCAGAGATTTTGGTCAATAATGAGGATGAGGCTGAAATTGCTGACATAATGTTCAAAAAATTTGACAATATAATTAGAAACCAAATTAAAAAGGATTGGGGCTATATACCTGAACCATGGGATACAAAATATATAATAAAATTATTCAGTGGTATTGAATATACTATTTCTGATGAAATATATTATCAAATATTAAAAGTTATTGGGATAGAACCTACAGAAAATTAAGAATATGATATTAGATAGAAGTTGGAATAAGAAAGACAGGAAATTAGTTATTAGTTATATTGATAAAATGGGCAATCGTCAGTTTTATCAAAAATATTTTCATCATATTAAGACATACGAATATGATGATAACGGTGAGTTTGAGACTTGGAATGGAAAACGATGCAATAAAGTATTTAAAGATAGTTCAACATATCAGCCGAACATTTTTGACATATTGGAATTTATGTATGAACTTCCGAAGGATCTTAATGAAACAATGCATAAACAATATTTTCCAAAGTGTTATGCATGGGATATTGAGACCGAGGTATCTGATGAATTTCCTGATCCTGCAATAGCAAAACAAAAAGTAACATCTATATCATTAGTGGGCCCAGACTTAAGTTGTATTGTGTATGGGCTTCATGATATGACTATTGAACAAAGAAATCTTTTTAAGAAACGTTATCTTGAATGGATAGACAACAATGAGTTTGCATCGTTCATGAAAAAGTCTGAGCCAAAAGTGTTATATAAATATTTTGATACTGAGGAGAAGATGATTGAACATTTTTTCATCAACATTGTATCAAAGGTTCCTGTATTGATTGGTTGGAATGCATATAACTTTGACTGGCAATATATGGTCAATCGTGCAATAAACTTATTTGGACGAAATACTACATATAATATGATTCGTAAGGCTTCTCCGACAGGTGAACTTGGGAACATTTCATACAAGGATATGAACAACTTAACGTATCGTCTTCCGACTCCGAAGCATTCTGTTATCATTGACTATATGAAGATTGTTGAGTCATATGATTATTCATTAAGACCGTACGAATCATATTCATTGGACTGGGTATCATCAAAGGCAATAAATGCTCATAAGATTAAGTATCAAGGAACACTGCAGGATTTGTATGAAAAGGATCATGAATGGTATTATTACTATAATGCAATTGATAGTCTACTTGTGATGCTTATTCATTATAAACTTAAGTCACTTGAAAGTCCTTGTGCTGTATCTTCATTAACACTTATTCCACTTCTTGATGCTCAACAGCAGACTCAACTTACTACTGCAAATGTGTTTGAGATTTTTTATGAAGACAATAAAAAGGTCGTATATAATCCTGATGAGATTGAACGAATAAAGGTTGCATATAAAGGAGCATTTGTTGGCTGTGTTCCAGGACGATACGAATATACTGTGTGTGATGACTTTGCATCGCTTTACCCTTCACAAATCATCACTTGTAATTTTTCATTTGAGAACTTTATGCAGAAAAAAGTTCCAAACAATATTGAAGGACTTCCTGATGTAATTGTTCCGTGGTCTTCAGAAGAACTTGAAGAATTTAAGAAAGATCCTAATTATTTTGTTAGCATTGAAGGAAATGTATATAAAAATGATAAAGATTATGCATTTAAGAGAGTAATGCTAAAACTTAAATCAGGTCGAGCAGTATATAAATATGGTGGCCAAAGAATTGATTCAGAATTATTAACTGAAATAGACAGATTAATTAGTGAAAAAGAAAAAGTTATCAATTCATAATATTTTTGATTTTTAATATATAATATAAAATGATATGTATATATTAATATGAAATTAGGAAATCTTGAAAGTATATTTACTGATGGAAATAATTTATATGATGCAATAAATGAAAATTTAAAACCTCAAACATATTTAGAAGGTAAAAAACCTAAAAGAATATCTCGTATATTGACTACACTATCTCATTATGGAATGAGAATTGATGATAAAGTGTACAAAAATATGCGAGCTGTTCCTGCTGATAAAGCATTACAACCTAAAGATGACGCACTACTTCAGACTACACTTTGGGGTGCTGGAGCAAATAATTGGAAAATAAAACCTGAGGAAGAAAAAACTTTTTCAGAAAAATCATTAACACAAAAACTTGAGATTCTTCGAAAGATGGCAATGCAGCCTGAACTCGAAGACATTCTTGATATGATGGCTAATGAAAGTATTGTGTATGATGATGATGAATCATATATATGTGAACCATTCCTTGACCAAGCTCTTATACAGGATCTTAATGAGAAATCTGCTGAAGAAATTCGCACTTCAATGAACACACAGTTTTATAAATTATATGCTCTATTAAGATGGAAACAACAAGCTTGGGATGTTTATAAAAGATATTTAATAGAAGGAGTACTTGCATATCAGATTATATATGACGATGTAGAAAATCCAAAAACAATTCTTAACATTATTGATGTAGATCCAAACACACTTACAAAAAGCATAGAAGATGGCGTTGTATATTGGATTCAATTTAAAGATGTCATTGGAAGAGAACGTAAACTATTGGACGCAGAGATTATATATATAAAATATGAAGATTCTGGTGTAGCACCTCGTCAATCATATCTTGAAAGATTAATTCGTCCATTTAATTTATATAGAATTGTTGAACAGGCACAAGTCATTTGGACCGTTACTCAATCATCATTTAAGACAATGTTTACTATACCAGTTGGTGGTATGAATAAGGCTAAAGGTGCGCAGACATTAGCTTCAGCAATGAATAGATATAAAGAAGACATTAGTTTCAATGTTGAGACTGGTGAACTTCAAGTAAATGGTAGAGTTAACATGCCATTTAATAAAGAATATTGGTTACCACAAAATGAGGCAGGAAAACCTGAAATAGAAACTCTTGTAGATAATGGACCACAGCTTAATGATTCGGACCAAATAAAATACTTTGAATATAAATTATATAAAATGTCAAAAATTCCAGCAACAAGATTTGACAAAGATGCTCAAAGCACATGGTTTGGTAATGATCCTACGCAGGCACTTCGTGATGAAATCAACTTCTCAAGATTTGTTAATCGTATGCGAAATACATTCGCGGAAATATTGTTAAAACCTTTACGAATTTCTGTTGCACTTGCTATGCCTGACATTAAGAACGATAAGCGTATTCTTGATGCAATGTCATTACATTTCAATAGTTATAATTTATTTGAAGAAATGATGAACATTGAGATTATGCAGAGACGAATTGACTTCATCGCAACATTTAAAGATAGTCTAACAGAAACAGATGCAGAAGGAAATGAAAAGCCATTCTTCTCACTTAAGTTCCTCGTAATGCAATATCTAAAGATGACAGATGCTGACTTAGAACTTAATGAAAAATACAAGTTAGAAGCTGAACTTGCAAAGAAGTCCGGTAAAAATGGTAATGAAGAAAAAGAAGACAAAGAATCTTCTAAAGATGAAGATGAAAGTGAATCAGACGAAACACAAGACATAGATTCAGAGATGTTGGGTGATGTACAACCAGAATCTTCAGAAACTGCTCAGGCATAAAATATATATAAAATAATGTACGATTATGACTAATAATGTAACAAATATGGGTAGTGCTTCGACTGTTAGCAATAGCGGTCATCTTGAAGATTATGAATTTCTACCCGGAGTCATTGTTGAAACTGATGATCCATTAAGATATGGTAGAGTAAAGGTTAGTGCTCTTGGAGCATATAATGCAAATAATTCATCATCAAAACAACTTCCATGGTGTTATCCTTTTATGATGATTGGAAATAATTCTTATGCGTCATATGAAAAGGGTTCAAAGGTATGGATTCTTAGAAACAAAAAACGACAAGACGAAAATTGGTTTTGGCCAATGTATGAACAGCATGCAATGACACAATCATTTGTTGATGGAAAAAATCCTGAAGACAAACCAGAAGTCATAAGTATGAGAAACAATGGTGGTTCGCAATCATCAATAACATATGATCATAAAGGAGGATATAACATATCTACAGGTGGAAACGGTGGTGGTGCATCTTTAAACATTGGTACAAGTTCATCAGCATCTATGACAGGAGGAAGTTCATCTGTTAGTGCAAATAATGATGGCATTAATCTTGGAACACCTGGAGAAGATCCTCATCCAGCAGTATTGGGCGATAAGTTATCTTCGTTTATTTTAGATATGTTCAATATGTTAATTAAATTCTGCGAAACGCTTTCCGCCGAAGATCCAATGGCAAAAAATGCTACACTCTTAATGTCAGAATGGTTAATAGAAAAATTGTCTGGAACTGAAATTGAAGATATGTTATCTAAAAAAGTAATGATAAATGAAACAACAGCTGCTGATGCTGCAGCAAAAGAAAAAGCAAAAGCTGAAGAAGAAGCTACAAAAGAAAAAACAAAAACAGAAGTAACTGTTCAAGAAAATAAAGAAAAAAATTATAAATCAGCTCAAGAAAAATTATCAAAAGGACAAAAAATGACAAAGGATGAATATGATTCTTTAACACCATTTGAACAGAATATGTATAGAAATAATAAATTAATGGAAGGAACAATATATAGTACAGCTGCTCAAAATCAATTTTTGCAAGACATGAAACAGATTGGACAATCACGACAGAGTCAACATGGTCAACAGACTCAACAGAATCAAACATATAGACAACAAAACATTGCAGTAAGCGACAATACTTCAATGTATAATAGAACTACACCACCATCAATTGAGACACGTACATATTCAATACCAACAAGCAACAATCAAATACCTATAGGGGGTTCATATGATCCTAATAATGCAGTGTTTCGTCAGGGATAATTTATGAATTAATGAACAATATGGATGAGAACAAAAAGAATAAACTTAAAGAAAGATTAACAAATGAATTAGGAGATAAGTTAAGAAGTATTGAAATGGATGTAACAAATTCATTTCTAAGTGGTAAAATATGTTCTCCATTAATAGCAACAGCAGATAATGCTGTAGTACAGGCAAACGCTATAGCATCAGGAACACTTAATGCAGCTGCTGCAGCTGGTTTATATATAACTAAAGATGGTCTTAGGTATGACCCAACAGTAATGACTGATGCTGCAGGATTAATTGTTAATAGTGCAATTCAATCAGTAACATCAGAAATAGTTAGAATTAAAGATAATGCCGTAAAAGATATAACATATATACCTGATCCCTCCATAATATTAAAGAAAGCTATATCTTATTTTGCATATGACATAAAAAATGACTTAATAGATATAAATAAATTATTAGAAGATTTAAACGTAAACATTGATGACAAAGAAACTGAAAGACAGGATGAGGCAATAAATAAAACACATAAATCATTAAATAATTTCATATCATATACAATTCCTGAACTATCTAATAAATTAAATACAATTTCAAATAATATAAATACTGTGACAGGTTATGCTGCATCATATATGGCTTTTGGACCTGAATGGGTCACAGAAAAAGTATCATATTATATAGCAGATGGATCATATATAGCAGAAACATTCGTTAATGAACAAACAAAGAAATTAAATGACTGGAAAATTGAGCAATATAATCGTTTGGCAAAAACAATAGGAACACAAATGACTAAAAAGTATCAGGAACTTATTAAACAAAATGTTAAAGCAATAAATAATGAAACTGCTATCGTTAAAGAAAAACTAAAATTAAAAGGAACTGCATTGATGCAAAAAGCATCTCTTGAAATAATGGCAAAGACTGGAATAAAGATACCTATAAACAAAGTAAAGCCTGAAAATTTAAGTAAACTAAAACGAACAACGGAATTAAGTAAATTATTAGGATTAGCAGCACAAGCATTACCATTAAATGGCCCAAGTACTTCAAATGACAATGAAATAACGAATGCTGAAGTTAAAGAAGACATAGAGTATTCACAATTATTACAAAAAAGAAGAAATCAATTAAATCAGTTAAAGGATGGAAAGTCAATTGAAATTTCTAATTTAGAATATTCAATAGAAACTGAAATTTATTTAGATGAAATAGATTATTTAGAAAGTGAAATAGAAGCATGCAAAAGAACAATTGATAGTGTAGATTTTTATATAAATGAAATTGATGAATATCTTCTTGAAGGTTCAAGCGTATTTGAAAAATATAAAGAAAATAACATAGAAATAGAAAGAAATTTATTGTCGTCAATGAGACACTCAACGTCCATAGATGAACTTATAAATAATATAATGTATTTATTAACTAACAATTCATGGGAACCAAGAAAAGGTAAAACGATGGCATGGGATGATACAATTGATGGTTATTCGGAATTTGATAATAAAAATGATTTAGATGTAATTGGTAAAAAGAAAAATGAATATGTTCCAGAAATGTATGCTCAAAACTTTATGAATGCCGGAGGTAATGGACCAATTGAACTATAACATATGTTAACAATATATAAGTTCATGGATCATCTTAGACGGTCCTTAAAAATGGCAACTATATAATTTATTAAAATGATTATAAAAAGTTACTAGATGATGATCTAGATATAGTCTAAGATGTTCTAAGATACATAGTATAATATATTTGTAAGTGTTAAAAAATGGCAAAAAATAAGTCTGACATAAACTATGAATTTGATCCAGTAAAAAGAGAAATTCAAGGAAAAGAAGCTGAAAAAATAATTTGGACAACAAAATCATTGGAAAAAGCTGTTGAAGCTCTTAATGAAGGACTTCCGTTAAAAGCAAATCCATTTGTTGGAAAAGTTACGCAGCTTCTTAAGCCAGATTTAGTATATAGGAGAACAACAGAAGAAATAGAAGATTATATAAAATGCAAACAAGATCCTGTGTACTTCGCAGAGAAATGTTTCTTGATGACACCTGAAGGATTACAACAATGTAAGATGCGTGATTATCAGAAAGATTATTTATATCATCTTAAAGCAAACAGATTCTCAATATTATTGGCAGCGAGGCAAAGTGGAAAAACTCTTAGTCTTATGACAAATGTAACTATTAAAATTTGTAAAAATGACAATAGATTTGTCAAGATGCTAAAAAAATATTATTATTATATAAATAATAATGATTATATTATAACATTACCATTATTTGAATTGTATAATATATTATGTAATAAATCATTATTATGGAAAATAAAATATAATATTTATAAACTATTATTATGGCTGGAAAAAAAGGACAAAAAATAAATGCCGAAAATTCTCACAGAAATCCACAATATTGGAAAAAATTAAATCCAACATGGAGTGATGAAGAATGTGAACAAAAGGCAAATTGGATTAAAAAATCATCAAATTATAGATGCATAGAATATTATGAAAGATACTATCCTGAACTTTCGCATGAAGAGCACATATTATTAAGAAAACAAAAATTGAACGAACAAAAAACTAATTATCCAAATTGTATAGACTATTATGAAAAACGATTTCCGGAATTATCTCATGAAGAACATTTAAAAATGTTAAATGAATATTCAAAGGCTGAAAATTATCAATGTATAGAATATTATGAAAAACGATTTCCGGAATTATCTCATGAAGAACATTTAAAAATGCGTCAAGAGAAAGTAAAAACAGCATTAGAAAAAATGCCAGATATGTCTGGCCAAAATAATCCAAATAGTAAATCAAATACAACATTAGAACAACGACAAGAACGTTCACCATTTTCAAAAAAATTTTATGAAAAACGAAATTTAACCGAAGAAGATAGACATAATTTTACAAGTAATATTAAACGAGAATATAATACGCAATTATCATATTGGTTACATAAAGGATATTCAGAAACAGAAGCAAAAGAAAAATTAATAGAACGACAAAAAACATTTACATTAGAAAAATGTATAGCAAAATATGGGGAAGAAGAGGGAACAAAAAGATATAATGATAGACAACAAAAATGGTTAAAATCATTATATCAATCATTTCAAAATAATGGTGATGGGCGCTCAAAACAATCAAGATTTGCAAAAGAAATAATTAAAGAATGCTGTAAATATTTAAGTATTTCTATTCCAAAGAAAGAAAAGTATATATCATATAATGAAAAAGTATTTGCATATGATTTCACATATAATAAAAAAATAATAGAATTTCAAGGAGATTATTGGCATTGCAATCCTGTCTTATTCGACGAAACTTTTTTCAATAAAGTTAAACAGGCAACAGCTAAAGAAATCTGGGAATATGATAGAATTAAAAAACAAGCAGCAGAACATTTCGGATACAAAGTATTATATGTTTGGGAATATGATTATACTAAAGATCCTGAAAATGAAATAAAAAAATGTTTAGATTTTTTATCTAAATGAAAACATATATTAAAACATTATTATATAAAATATTATCATTATTAGATTATATAAATTATCATTTTATATATAAAGAAAAACTTATAGATAATTATAAGACTATTGAAGACATCAAAATAAAAGACAATAGTATATTTATATTATCAGATAATGGTTTTAATAAATTATCATCATTAATGATTAGTAAGCCATTTGAAATATGGCATATAGAATTAGAAAATGGATATAAATTAGAATGCGCTGATGAACATATAGTTTTTCTTAAAGACTTTAAAGAAATTTATGTAAATAAATTAAATATAAATGATGAAATAATAACAGATGTTGGTTTATCTAAAGTTATAAATATTTATAGTACATCTGAAAAGATATCTATGTGTGACACAACAGTTGATCATATCAATCATAGATTTTATTCAAATGGTATTTTAAGTCATAATTCCACAACTACTGCTATATACTGTCTTTGGACTATATTGTTTAATACTGACAAAACAGGACTAATATTGTCAAAGTCTGGTGCTGCAGGTCAAGACTTATTGAATAAAATAAAAGACATGTACCTATATCTTCCATATCATCTGAAATGTGGTACAATGAAATGGAACCAAGGTGGAATATCATTTGACAACAATTCTAATATATCAACAGAAGCATTCTCTCCAACAGCTGGCTTGGGTAAGACAATTAATTTCTTAATATTAGATGAGTTTGCATGGTGTCCTCAGAACGAAGTTGAATTATTCTACAACAATATTATTCCAACTGTTACTACTATTTCAGATAGTAATGTATGTATAATGTCAACACAAAATGGATTTAATTTATTTTATAAGATATGGAAAAATTCTGTTGAAAAGAAAAGTATATATGCACCATTTAAAATAGATTGGGACCAAGTACCACAATGGAATAGTGAAAAGAAATGCTGGGAAAAAAGAACAGATGAATGGAAAAAGATGATGATAGGTGTCCTAGGTTCAGAAGAGGCATTTTATTATCAATATGGAACACAATTTTTAGCACCAGATGGATGTTTAGTATCTCGTGAATGTCTAAAAAGAATACATGATAATACTACATTGTTTGAAAAAATAACTGAAGAGCAATGTGAAGAAATAAACTTACAGATACAATTTAAAGACGCATTATATATAAAACCAGGATATGACATAAGAAATTTTGTTGATGGTAAACATTGGTATGTAATAACAATTGACCTTGCAGAAGGTGGTGGTGGAGACTACACTGTTTTTAATGTATTTGAATATTTAAGTAAAGATAAATTTGAACAGGTAGCATATTGGCATAGTAATGAGGTAGACATTGAACTTGCATCATTAGAATTTTGGTTATTGTCCGGACAGTTATTTAATAATGATAGATGCATATGGAGTGTTGAATGGAATACTTATGGAGCATTGTTTTATAATTTATTGAGAAATTATAATGAACCTGATTTTAGTCCAGAAACAGCATGGAGAAATAATATAGTAAACGAAGGTATAGACTTATTTTATTTTGCGAGATATCCTCGTCAAGCAATAGATGATGATGGAATGGGTACTAAAAAGATTCAAGGAATACGTTTTAGTAATGCAAATAAATCTATGGCTTGTTCATTGTTAAGACTTATGTTTGAAAAGGGTGACATCATTATAACTGATTTGGTTACTGCTGGTGAGCTTGAGAACTTTGAAGATAAGAATGGAAACGGTAGTTATAAAGCATCTTATGGACATGATGACATAATAATGACATGTTGTCAATTGCCATTACTTAAACAAACAGCAAGATATAAAGATTATGTAGAAGAATTTGAAGCATTTAAGATAGGCGGAAAATTTAATGAAACAAATAATAGTGACAATGTGAATACTTTATATAATTTTAATATTTCAAGAGAGGAAGAACTGTTTACACCTCCTGAAGGAATGCAACAAATGTAAACAATATTTTTATTTATATAAATAATACTTAATATAGAATATGATTAACTTAAGTACATACTTGATAATGGAGGCTAACCAAAAACGTCCAAGCGGCCTCGGAAAAATAAAAGATAAGTCAGTTGAGCAAGATGTTGAAATGATTGCAGGTGATGTTTATGATTTGTCAGACAGTAACCGATATACTGAAACGATGAAGTATTACAAAGGTGAAGGTAACGGATATATCACTGACAAAGAAGGCCATGTATATGATGTGTTCACAAGCACTGAACAGGGTGATGCAGGACGAATTGCTGGAGGCTCAACATATAGATATGTAACGATAAAAAATGTCCATGGAGTTGACATTAATTTTAGAGGTTATTCTGCAGTATTTTCATCATCGTATGGCATGGACATAATTGATGACATCAAAGCAGGTATGTATCTTGAAGATTATCTTGCAAAGCATTGGAATGATATTTCAAATAGTGATGTACAAAAGAATAAGGAAATAGTGAAACTTAAAGAAATGGGTAATGCTGAGGCAAAGACATATAATAAACAGAAAGAAGAATCAGCAGCAGATAAAAGACTTAGATTCTGGGAAAGATACATTATTATAAGAAACATTAAAATTACAGTAAAGAATGGAGATATTGATATTGACACAAAGGATGCTGATGACCATTATAAAAGACAGTTAGGTAAAGAAAAATATAAAAAAGAAGGCGGATGGAATGAAGAGGAACTTTATAAAGAATATATATCTGCATTAAAGGATGCTCTTAAACCTGCTATATCAAAAATATTCGGTGATACATTTGGTTGTTCAATATCGGATATGAATGGTCTTGTATTTAATATTGTTGCAAAGTCAAACAGTAACTTGCCTATGATACGATTAGGATTTGATACAAAGAAAAAAGAATTTGTTGAGTTGGCATACGAAAAAGCAAAGCTACGAGGCAAGAACGAATGGGTTGGAACAACAATTGAACCGGCGATTGGTCCAACAGTAACACTTGTAAAGAAAGATGCTAATGAACATATGATTGAAATATTCACCAATGCGTCCAAGGAATGGATGAAACTTAACAAAGGAAAGCAGAAAGAATGGGTTGATGCAAACTGGGAATCAATATGGAAGAATGGAAATTCAACTCATTGGTTATATGGCAAAAGTACAATGTCAAAAGGTGAAGCAAAAAAGAAAGCTGCAGATAATTATAAGAAAGATCTTGCAGCTCATAAATGGGATACATCTGGAGATACAATAACATTCCTTACTGAGTTCATTTCACAATTTATGACTGAACCTGAAAAGATTGAGAAAGTCACGGGCGAGGAAGTTGAGAACTCACCAATTGAGAAGCCTCGTCGTGGAGAAAAAACAAAGATGGGTAAGGGTGCACGTGCTGCTCAGGAAAAGAAAATGGATGCTTGGCACAATGGTGAAAGAAAACAGAATGTATCGAACTGCTCTGATGCAAAGCTTAAGATGAACTATGAAATTTGCAAGGAGAAAGGATATGAAAAAGAAGCCGCTCAACTTAAAGCCGAAGCAATAAAGCGCGGTATAGTGCTTGAGAGTATTATGAACTATATAGAATTATATTAAATATTAAAATGACATCACTTGAACAATATATATCAGAATCATTAACAAAGACCCAACGCATGATAGTTGGGTCTATTGTTATTGATATGTTAAAAAATTCAAAATTGACTTCTGAACAACTTAATGTTATGTTCAATAATATAGATCTTAAAATAATTTCAGATATAGAAAATTATATATTGTCAACAGACAAAGAAAATGCTATGCCATATATGGCCGATAAAGATGATTTTCTTATACAAACAAATTCTGAAAAAATTATTAATAATCTATGCAAATATTTTGTTACTTATATAGTGTGAATTTATAGTCATCCAATTCTCATGTCCTCAATTTCATCACTTATTTCATACAATGATTTTATATAATGAATTGGGGCTATGTATTCAATACTATTTAAATAAGCAATGTCGCCACCGATTGATACATAAGCTGATTTATAAGCTTCCTTTATATCAGTAGCAACAATAAAATATGTTTTATTATTAGATATTGAAATACGATATAACTTTTTATTTTTTTCAATATCATTACATGAACCAATAAATGTGTCACTAATAAGTAACACATTTTTAATGTCATAATTAAATTTACGTTCAAATATAGCATTTATGTCTGAAACAGCATAATAATGATTATTATCTGTTCCGTCATAAAGCTGTACTTTATATATTTTCATTTCTTTATTCATCTGCAAAGTTCTTAAAATATTTTTAATGCTTTAAGCATCTGCAAAGTTCTTAAAATAGTTTTTTATCAATATTACTGGTGTTCCTTTGTCACCACTTCCTGATGTAAGGTCACATAAGCTTGCAAGAAGATCATAATATTTACGAGGTGTTGTTCCTTGTGCAAGCATTGGATTCATATCAATATGTTTATTCTTTTCTTCAATTAATGTTTTTATATTTTCAGAATCATTTGTGACTTCATCAGCAATATACTTAATCTTAATTTCATTTGGTGATTTGTCAAGAAGATCTCCAGTATGATATGGACAACTCACTGGATCTGCAAATTCCCAGATACCGGCTGAAGGATCTTTAAAGCATCCGTCTCCATATACCATAACATGGATTTTCTTTTTAGTCGTGTCCTCAACCCAATATCTGATATGTTCACAAACCTCCTCACACATTTCTTTTGTTGGAAACAGTTTCAATCGTTCATCACCACACTTATTTGAGCCTAACAAACCATATTCACACCATCCTCTATTTTCTCCAGGTTTATTAAATATTTCTGTAAGCTTAATGATTTTTGATAACGATTCTGCAGAATCATTCCATGCAATAAGATTATACATTTCACGAGCATCATCATTTCTTGAATGAATTGTACTAACTATTATATTTCCTGATGCGGCTTTATATAAATCAAATACATGGTCAGACTGCATTATTACAGCAGTAGCACATTCATCAGTAATAATTTTTCTATAATATTCAATAATGTTTACACCAGTCCATGGATTGATGATATCATTACCTACTTCATCTTTTCCATGACGTAACTGCACAACCACTCTTTTTGCTCCTCGAGCAATACCACGAAGAATCATACTAAATCTATTTCTTGAATAGATTGGCCAGAGAACTCCTACTGTTGCATTGTTGCCATACTTGACTTTGATGAAATTTGCGATATCATCAACCGTGACATAATTATTATATGCACGAGCAATTAATGATTCAGTTATCCCTATAATGTCATCATTGTCAATTCTAATCTCATTACTTAATATCATTTTTTTTAGTTCATCACAAATGATATTCTTAACATTATCACCAGACTTGATGATAGGCATTCGTAATCCTATTGCTTGTGTTCCTAAACTCATTTCTTGTTCTGATTATTGATATTAATTTTTTTAGATGCTGCAGCTAAACCCCACGTATCATATTTGTCATCCAAAACTTCATTACCGAACATCGTAGATTCCATTCATGTATTGTTAATTTCAGTATAATTATTATAATCAAAATCTGCATCAGTTGAATTACTACATCTTTCTTGATATTTATGTTGTTCTTCTAACGGAATGCTTGATGTATATACATGATTAAACGGTATTGGATCATTGTCGCAATATACTTTATTAATATCATACCATGGGCTACTTGGTGTTCCTGGTGTCCATGGATATGTTGGATATGGATCTGTCAAAGTTTTTTGGGATAACAACAATTTGTTTAACTTATCATTGATGTCATCAAGCTTCCTCTCAATCATTTCTTTCCATTTTTGTTCATCACCGAACATTTCCTTTAAACCAGGAATCTCAAGATAATCATCTTTTGATACATTCTTGAACAGTTTCTTCCATCTTTTATAATCTTCATTAGCAGGTTCATCATTGATTACATGAGGCCAATATGATGAATCCTTTCCAATGCACCACTCCATTCCAGGCTCAAACTTAACAAGAAATTTATGGTCAACTTCTACTACATATGTCTGATCATTGTTTTCCATATTATCACGTTCATCAATAAGTGTTATATAGTAATATGGCTTACCAAAAAAATCAGGCAAATTACACATAGCAAAATTATTTGCAACTATACGACCTTTCTTCCAAGTTTGTCTACCTGGATTACAACAAAACAAAACAACATCACCAATCTTAAAGTTATTCATATTATATTATTTATTATTTATTTTTTCATTTATCATATCACCAATCAGTTTCATATCAGGATGCGGTTTTCCTGTAGTTCCAATGCTTCGTAAGTCAATGAAATGCTGCCAGTCATCTTCATATGCAGTGTGAACCAATTCGGTATGTAGGTCCAATGGAAGTACGCGCCTAGCTTGTTGTGGTGTCCAGCCCATTTTAAGCAAATTCATATATGAAAATTCTGATGCCATATTTCCAAACAGCCAAGCCGTTACAACGCTCCAAAGATCATTCTTATCATTAATGATTTCTTGGCATAATCCTTTAAATATGTTATCTCCGTAAGATATTTCAAGAGACGAAAGTTCCATATTAACGTCGTCTTCATTAATGTCTGCATTAAGTGCTATTGAAATTTCATTTCCGAACTTATCTTTACTATAATTACAATATCTTGTTGACTGTTCTGCTGGACTGTCTGCTCTATGTCTGTTTGCTTCTGCTGAAACACCTCTGTCAGTGAACATTTTTATAGTGATTCTTTTATCATGATGATCTCCAGGTTCACACATAAATGACAACACATATTCTTTATCTAATCCAAGTTCCCAACCATGAAGTTTTTCACGACGCATTGGTCCAAGTTCATCCCAATTAATTTGTTCAATAAACACACGATAATTAGTAGTTATAGCATAATGGTCAACACTAATTGTGGTTTTATCATCAATATTATGTTCCTTTTTATATTTATTGACTCGTGAATATGGGTTCTTTTTAAATATCTGTATAATATTAGATTTCCACATGTACTCTCTATCATCACCAAGATTTCCGAGAGGTATATCTAAATATAAAGTTCCATGTTCAAGCATTGATGTATGTTTAGACGCAATCATACGATTGACAAACTTCTTTGCTGAATCATCCGTTATATTTGCTTCTGACTTATAACATGTACGACCAGCAATTTCAATTTGTTTAAGTATACCTTCGAAACCCGGTTGTTGTTTAATAATTTCTATATCAGGATTAATAAATTTCATTTTCTTCGTCTATGTTTAGTAAATAAATAACCGTATGCGAAACCACATATAGAAACAACAATCATTGTAATGATAACGGTTAAAATAGTTTCTAACATAATTTTTAACTTTATTTTTGATAAATGATTTCCTTTCCCATTCCTTGCGCAAAATAATGCTCTGTTTGAGCTCCGTTACTGTCTTTCCAATTATTCATCATATACACAACATCACATGATTTGATTACATTTAAATCATGTAATATTCTATCTTCCCATAAACTTGATGTATGCTCAAATCTACAAGGATTCATTACATTATATTCATTTTGAAATTCCTTTTCAATTTCAGCAAATAATGACTTGTAATTGTCAAGGCCCTTCATTTTGCCCGAAATATACATTTTTTTTCTTCATAACATAAAAAATAAACATTGTTTATATTAATATATAAATGAATGAAAGAAATATTTAATACATTTTAATATCATTTTTTGATTTTTAATTATATAAATTTTTTATTGGAAATTTAAGATATGTTTAAACCACTATTAAGAACAATACCTACACTTACTGGTAATTTCACACTTGCTTGCAAACTTGACACATATAGAAAGAACAGTGTTCTAAATTATGAATGTGGAGTTACTGAAGCTGTTCTAATGCCATTACAAAACAATTTAGCAAACAAACATGTAAATGTTAGTTTATTATATGATAGTTATGAATATGATGTGCAAAGATATTATAAGTCATTTTCTAGTATGTTTTATACTGATAATTATGATTATGACAAAAATAATATATATGACATAAATCTATCATCTAATAAGACATATGAAAATAGAAATAAGGATTATGAATTTGGATGTAAAAGAAACATAATGAATAGTGGTTATCAATATATGTTTTATGCTCCATTTTATATAACTGACACAAAGTCGTTACCAGATGAATTTATTTTGCATATAGAATTTAAGAAGAACATATATAAGAACATACACATAAAGATTTTTGACAATAATGACAGTGACAAGATATCTAATTATTTAAGTGTTTATTTAAAACGATATGTTGAAAAGATAGATGAAAGATGCATATTTTGTTTACCAGAAAGTCATCAAGCAACATATTTTGGAATTGATGTTCAAACAGGTGGATTTAAATATTGTAAAGATAATGTGTTTGGTGTATTATATGATGAACAATTATCCATTAATGATTTTGATAAAGTAATAAATGATGGGTTCAATAGAAACAAAATAATAATGCGCCAAATTGTTCCGTTATCATTTATGTTCAACATATCTGACATATTGACAAGAAATGAATATAATACATATATAAATGAAAAAATAAAGATTAGTGGTTGGTATGAAAGAAATGGAATGAAATATGATTTTTATGATTTTGATACGGATTATAAAACATTAATGCTAAATGATGTAAACGTATTAAATCCTGACCAATCAAATATAAGTGAGAACAATAATTTAAAACAATCATTACATGAAGGAATTGATGAACAATTAAAATATGACAACACAATTTCAATCACACATAACAAATGGTGTCTTTTGCCAACACTAAACAACACAGAAAAATATATAACAAATTCATCAAACATATTTCTTGATTCTTATGGAAACTATTATAAGACTCCAATAATGTATCAATCTAATTCATCATATTTATATTATGACAATGAAAAGCATGATGTTGACTTATTAAATTCATTTAACGCTGTAAAGAATAATAACATAGAAAATATCGTGACACAAACAAAATTTTCTGAGGATGACATATTATATGAAACTAATTGGCATGATGTATATAACAATAAATGCATAATTGGCGGATTCTTATATGACATAAATGATTTGTCTTATACTGAAACACTTGATAGTAATGGTATAGTACGAAGTAAGTATCAGAAAATAGATAAATTTAATATATTTGCTTATGTCAACATATTAAATTCTAATGACAATATAAAATACTGTAAATATTCGTTGATTGAAGATCAGCCATTAGAAATTAATGCAACAGCATATAATGACCTTGAAAACCCAATGTTCATGAAAGACATTGTACAGTATAATTATAGATATGGCAATTATCATGAATCTAATACATTATTTAATGGATCATATATGACTTTTGATGATCTTGCTAAAATAGCATACAATGATACAGCGCATAGTTATGATTCAATTAATAAAGACATATATATTGATTATTCATATTACTATTATGTTTCAAATATGTATGCTAAAATAAATTCATTAAATGATTTAGCAAAAATAAGTACAGACATAAATCATTTAGATATAAAATTATGGGACGGGTTTGAGATTTATAATGACATTGATACAGAATCTTTTGTTACTGCCGTAACATATCTTGATAAGAATAGAAACGAAAAACTTTCTGACATATGTTATATCGCAATTAATCAGTCAAATAACGTAAAATCAATAAGTGACATTCCAGAAAATGATATTGTGAACACTAGAAATTCAAGAATAGCTTTTTACAATACTTTTGCTGATTGCCATGAATTAGTAAAAAACATTTATCTATCTGACAAAAATAAGAATGAAAACGAAGAATACATTCATTCACAATCATACATATTATATCATAACTTATTAAATGATGATTATCTATCATATATAAATAATTATTATCATCATATTCCAAAATACGAAGATAGTGCATTTATATCAAGAGGCCACATGGAACGCAATGATGTTAAAATAAATTACGTATATTGTGACAATTGGATTCTTGATGAATACATAAATTATATAAATGAAAATGTCAATGAGAAACATAAGATAAAGAATATAGAAAAAACAATTGAAGATGCATACATTGGATTTATTAATTATGATCAGTATAAAACTTATAGAAAAAGAATGTATGGAAAAAATATAAATAATAACATATATGTGCTTAATGTTTATGTAATAATTAACTCAACGGCGGACAAAAAAATAATTACTGAATTTAGAACAATAAAAAAATATGAAAAACTATCTAATGAGAAGTTAAAGAATGAAGAACTAATTAAAACACTTATAAGTGAGCATAGATTATATCATTTTGGGCAGGCTTGTAAAATATCTAAATCATTCTATAATAAAATACTAAAAATATTTAAAGAAAACACTAAGCTTATAGGAAGTAGTACAAACTTATCATTTATATTATATACAACTAATGAAGATATAATGGATAAGATTAAAATAAAAAATGATGGCATAATATTTAACGGATACGACGCATATGATAAAAAATATACATTGGATAATTTAAAAGATACTACAGAACCAATACTAATACCATTAACGACACATGTTTTATGGTCATTAGAATCTATTAAAGAAACATATGACATATTGACTTCTAATAACATAAGAACAGATGAAGATGAAACATACATAACGCATAACATATATGATTTAATAAGTTGTAATAAGATTAATACAGTCATTGATGAAAATGATTTAGATGAGAATGGAAACATAAAAAATTATTTTGATAGTATTATAGAACATCATAAAGAAGATCCAGAGCATTTCAATAAATTTTATGAACGAATTAATACTCCTTTAATAGATTCCGACAATACAATGAAAATTATTGAAAAGGATAATGAAACATATGCATACTATTATATTACATTGAATTTATACAACAACATATATTCATTTAACATAAATACAACAAACAACATAGATACATTTGATTTATCATCATTTAAATTAGAAGATATATTACCATACATAAAAGACAATGTTTTGAACTATATAGCAAATGTCATTGGAGAAAAGATATTGATGAAAAAGAATGATATAAATATAATGATAGACAAAACATTTGATTTTGCAAACAATAATGTAACGAACAATTATCTTCCATTAAAGACACATATAAGTAGATATTATAATGACATCACACCAATATTGAACAAATCAGCTTCTGTAAAAGCATATAGTTTATTATATAATAAAAAGAATAATATAGCGCATAAAAATGATTTTTTAGGTAATGTTGTATACTATCATAATGATGTTCCTATTGAATATGATGACACCTATTTGTCATATTGCGGCATACCATGTGTTGATTATGATGGAAGTGTACAATATACAAATGAATATGAAAGAAAGTTTTATAACAATAATGAATTTTATCTTCTTGAACCATTATTTGAAATAACAGACAACACATTATATACATTAGAAAATATAAGAAAAATAGAAGAACATGATTATCTGTTCAATAATATTTTCATTCCACATATGAAAAAATTCAAAGGAATGGAATCTCTGAATAATGACGAATATTTATTTTTATTTAACAGGTATAAGGTTGATTATACATCATATCCTGTGAAACTTAATATAATTGAAACAGATAAAATGCACAAGCTAAAATTTACATTCGCTCTTGTGTAAAATCATAATATATAAAATAACTAAGAATTATGCCAATTAACAACATTAACACGCTACAGAATTACGAAGATCTAAAATATACTGTAGAACTTGCTAAACAAGACCAAAACAATAATCTTGATACTGATTATTACATTCATGCTCTTGCGAATCTAGAACAAAGAAATGAATATAGATATTCCAATGGCATTAAGTATGGCATATTGACATATGATAGAGACATAACGGTTGGTATTAATGATGTAAATAGTAATGATCATTTGGTAAATGATGAAATAGCAGCAACGACAACTCTTCTTGAGTTAAACAATGATATGTCATTTGATATAATTGTAAACAATATTGAAACATATCTTAAGCATTCACAGATATACAATGACGGCAGTTCAATTAAATCATTATTGTTTGGCAAAATTCTTGGTTCTGATGATTCTGAAAACGCAAGTAATGTTGAGATTCAATATACAGATATAGATTTAAATGAACATATTTTAAAGGAGGCATATAGAGCATTTCATTTGGACGATCCAACAAATGACAACATATATATATTAATTCATCTAAAATTAAATGAAACTACACTTAATGAGCATATATACAAATTAATGGTATATAAATTAAGTATTCCTATAAATAGTGAAAATTTCAAAAATGTATTTAAAGCTACAACATATGCTCAAAATTCTATATCTGATGTATTTGGAGAAAAATTAACTGTAGGCAGTACACAATTATTTGATGAACTAATAAGTTCTTGCGGAGTATATACTGTTGAGACAATAGAAAACAACTATACTCTTGAATGCACGTATGATACTATTGAAGAACATTTACTTAAGATAAGTGACAAATCATTAATGTCAGATAGTTATAATAAAATAAATGAACTTTTATACTTTAACTATTATAATATAAGTCAATATGTCAATGCATTAAACAATGATTTAACTATGACATATCCAAACATTCTTAAGTATTATTCAGTAAAACAGTTCAATTCTAATAACAACACACTTAAGGAAATGATTGCAAAGACATTATATAACGAAATATATAATAGTCTTACTGAAATACAAAAAAGAAGTGCTACATTATTCATTCCTAAAAATACAGTAATAACTTATGTAAGTAATGTAGAAAATTCTTTGCAGATATATTATACAGATGATATTTATATATATTTCACAAATAATTCTGATGTAAACATAGAAACAAACAAAAATGTAGAAGGAATAAAATTTTATTATAGTGGAATAGACAAAACTATCATATATAACATATACACAAAATATAACACAAAATATACTGAACTTGTAGACTGTTTTAAAGTAAACAAAAAATATGTTCTCCCATATATTGATGATTCGCATCTTTGGAACATCAACGATAATCAGACAACGATTTATGCAAGTGGAGAATCAGCTGGAAATCCAAACATATTCATTATAAGAACTTATCTTGATGATAAGAACAATATAAAACAAGCTCAACTAAATAGAACTGACATTCAACAAAATTTATTGACATATGCTTATAAACGTCAGAACATAAGATACTATAATAGTGGAACTGAAGCAACAAAAGATTATACATACATATTTGCTGTGCCAATTATAAATAGTAAGAGCATAGATAAATTAAAATATGCTACACTATTTGTAATGTCAAACGTTGTAGTGTCAGGTAAAGATAAAAATAATAATGTTATATATAAACCTGGTCCATCAGTCACAACTATATGGGCAATAAATGACAACACTACAAGTAACCAATCAGAATTTATAATTGTTACTAATGATGGAACAGAAAGAGGAACTCCGATAACATTTGAGGATATGTTCGGAATTGATGAACTAATATATCGTAGATTTGTTGAATATGGACATAATGCAAATGTGTTTGATGATATGATAGCAATAAAGTTGCCTAAAAATATCATCAATGGTTCTGAGCCTAAGCCTAATTATAATTATTTCTCAATAGAGAGAAACCCAATACTTAAGATAGACGGAATATCGGAAACTGATGAAAGTTCATATAACTATAATCTTGTTGAAATGAAAATAAATGATACACTTAATTATCATGATTTTTCATATGCAACAGATACATATTATACTGGAAACAGAAAATTGATGAATATATGGGCAGATAACGGAAAAAAGGTTTCACAACCATATACAGTAGAGTATAAAAATAATGTAGCATCAGAAACTCATATATTAAGAGCAGGAGCACTTAGTAGTGAAAGCACTTCAGCCGGAATTACTGAACAGACAGTAATTTCATCTAATGATGATCATTCTATTAAAACAGATGAAAATAGCACCTCAGTTGTTCTTAATAAAATTGATGTCAATGAATATCTACCACAATCATATGTTCCAATATTAAAGGAATCAAATATTTTCCATCAGGACAATAATATAATAAATAGAACAAACATATATTCATTCAATGATCAAGGTAAAATATATTATGCATATATTGGAACATCTTGTGAAAGCGGAAATAAAAACGTATTGCATATAGGAACATCAGATTTTGCACACATGGTCAATCTTGGTAAAGAATCTCTTGTAACTGACGATGATTCCAATAATATATTCAACAAAACTGATGGGTTGTCAATAGATTTCACATATACATACATAAATTCTAAAGTTACAAACATTGAATATCTAAAGACAAAATATAACATATCGAAAAATGAATATATCAGTTCCGGTGAACATGTAAAAGTTATAACATTGCCATTATATTATATACATAATGAATATAATGAAGGAGGTAATCAAAAAAATATAATAGTAAATGTAATAACTGAAAATATAACTGATAATCCTATAGTTGAAATAACACATAATAATGTAACTTTACAAAGTAATAGGAATGATAATTGTCGTTTTATAAAAATAAGTCTTTCAAGTGGTAATAAAGATTTCGGTAAATATATTACTAATACATATCCAGAACTTAAAGGTATGATTGGTAATTTATCAGAAGTACAAACAGTCAACAATGACGAATGGATAAATGCATCAGGCTATTATGATAATGAACTTAAAACACTTTTCTTTGATTCTCCATTATTAGTAAACATCGTTATTAAAGGCACATCAACAAGTATTTACTTGTAATAGATATACATATACAATAATACATATACTTTTTAATATGACAAAAATTTTTATAATTGGCCATAGAAATATTGATACTTTGAACATAGGACTACGGATTCAGTCAAAGGATGATTCAATAACCGTCTCTCCAAGATTCACAACAAATAGTGATGAGGTCACAGAATATAAATATTTTTTAGATAAGGAGACTGTTAACATAAGTTATAAGAATAATGCCATCATAACTATAACAACAGATGACAATGAGTCTAATGGAATAGTTTATGATGATTATTATAATAACGATATTTTCTGCATGAATCTAAATGAGTTCAATATAATTCCAGATAAATTGTTTGAGGAAACTCCAGAAAAGGACATACTTGTCGTTTGGGTAGATTCTTCAACAAATGTTCCGAAGTCTGACATAAATGAAGTGAACTATCTTGAAGATAGAATATCTAATTTAAATTATATGTATTTTTGTAATGAGGATCCTGACACAATATCTGATATAGTAATAAAATATTTTTATTCTGACCAATTTGAAAGAGAAGAAATTCTAAAAGATCTTTTGTAAAAAAGATCTTTTTATTATTTTTATTATACATTTTTTACATATTTTTGAATTTTGTATCAGTTCATAATTATTTTATATTATAAAACATATAGTAAGACATAAAAATGTCAAAAATTAAACTTTATTAAACAATATGACTGAGGATTTTAATATAACTGGTACATGGGTAAATCGTTTAACCGGCGATAAGATTGTTGTTAGGAACACAATTATTGATGGCGATGATATGATAATAATCTGCGCGGATGGACGACAATTAAAAATGTCTGAATTTCAAAATTATATACAAATGTCTGATGAAAAATCAAATGGAATTGATGATACATTATCATTAGGAGACATTCGAGGAATTGAAAATGAACGAAGAGTCGTAGTTGGTAATTATAATGCACATACTAATGATCGTTATGTTATTAATAATGATCGTACAATGATGAATAATATAATAAATGATTATGATCCACCAAAGTCTAACAAAGAATTCGTTGAAGATGCTATTAATAGAAAAGGAAGTGAAAAAATGAATGAAAGTGAAAAAATGTTGAGTAAGTTATTTGAAAAGATAGATTTGGACGTTGATTTGAAAATTAATTTGAACTGTAGTAATTTCCCAGTTAAGGAGTTAAACATGTTACAGACAATATATGATGTAACAGTAGATGATATAAGTAATTATATAATAAAGAATATTTTAAATTTTGACGTATTTAAATCAGCAATCACGGAATATGTCAATGAACAGCTTACAAATTAATAGAGTGGTATATGCTATATGAAAGATAATGATATTGTCCAATATTTGGACAGAATCGTAAACAATGATAAATATGTTGAAGAATGCCAGAAATTCATACTAGATAAATTTAATGTAAAAAGTGAGTATGACAAAGAAACAGGCACTATTTATATATGGACACCAAATGTATATGAAAGTCTAAATGTTGGATATGCATCAGATTATTTAAGAAATACATTTTCTCCAGAAATGCTTAACATTGTTTATGGTTTGAAAAAGAACTAAAAATATGTGGCCGTTTTTCACAAAGCAGCCACATAACAAAATAAACTTTAAGATTATGACTAAAGAATGGGTACCCATTTAAAAATAAAAATTCTGAACCTTTATGATTCAGAATTTTTTGTGTATATTATGTTATATATTAAAAAATGTTAAAATATACTATGTATCTTAGAACATCTTAGACTATATCTAGATCATCATCTAGTAACTTTTTATAATCATTTTAATAAATTATATAGTTGCCATTTTTGAAGATAATAGATGATGATCCATGAACTTTTTATTATATGTTTTCAAGAATGTCCTCAACATCATTTGCTTTAGACTGAAGTAATGATTCTACAACACTAATGTTATTTGATATTCCAATCAAGTTATGTTTTTTCATTTCATTTAGTATCTCATCAGGATATTGCGATTTATCCAACCACACCATCTTTTTATTAAAATCAAAATGCTTCAGTATAATGTTTATGTCATCATTAATTATTCTATTTACATATGACTTATTGTTCATTAAATTGATGAAATAGTTTTTTACTGCTTCATAATCATTTATGTCAATGTCATAATTAATGTCCTTTTTAGAAATTCTAAATTTTTTGGTTGAATCAGGATTCTTTGCATGTCTCATGGCAATTGGTAAAACATTATCTCCTAAATCTCCCATAAAAATTTTCTCAATTACTATTTCACGAGGATTTATGTCAGTTACCTTAGATGATTTTTTAATAATGTTATTCATTATTCTTTCGTTTTCAGAATATTCATTATTAAAGAACCAATTCATTTCACTTTCATTAGTAAGTTTTTTGAACAATCCATTATCCTTGTTCCACCATACTGTGAAACATCCATTTGAATCAGTATTTATTAATTGCTTAAGATCATTGTCCTTTGTCCATATTATAACATTTGTTCCTTGTTCATTAAGTGTCGTTGACCAATACCAAGCCCAATCATCACCTTCTACATAATGCTCATGACAAGTTGTTATATCATTATCTTCAAGTAACTGCTGAAATTTATTGAATTTGTCAAAAACGTAATCCCAATCAATTTCATCACTATGCACACGGGTTTCTTTATATCCAACTACTTCACATATTCCGAGTTTCTTAAGAGGCTCTTCAAGTTCACTTATATCAATGTTTTTTCTCCATGAACCTCCATCGGAAACAAAAACAATGTTATCTATATCTGAAAAATTTCTCAATACTATTTTCATTGACTTTATCATTAGTAATTCAATTTCAGAACATAGATCATCAATGTTAGTTATTTTATTTAGCAATACGGCCATTCTACTCATGAACAACCAATTACCGTCAACAATTAAAGTTAGTTTACTATTATTCGACATTATCTACTTTACATAAATTTATAATTATAAAATATAATTTTTTTAAATAAAATTAAAAGTTCTGCCACAAGAAGTAACAGAACTTTACAATTAAATCAAAAGTTTTGCCACAAGAAGTAACAGAACTTTACAATTAAATCAAAAGTTCTACTACATATGTAGCAGAACTTTGTAAAATTTTCGTTGTGATATTATGTTGTGACTATGACTATAGCAATAACAAGAACCCCGTATGAGCATCAATAGCAAGACGACATTCTCTAATGTCTTTCAAAGCAAAATCATTTGATTTTATGTATCTAATTGATACAAGTTTGCTCAGGGCCAGTGAATTTTACCAGATGGTGTAGGGTTGTTAACCCCACTTACTATGAATTTCACTTTGTTAATAATTCTCTCATATGACAACATAATATCACATTAATGTTAAGTTAGACTTTAAAAATCGTCAAGTCTTAACAAACTATTCCCCTTTGTAATGGTCATATATCTTAATTGCTATAATGAATAGAATAAAGCATATAATAAACCAAAACAGAGATTGGGAAGGTTCCCATATAGGTGTAAACCAACAAATCATTACTTTTGGTTTTGAACATTATTCACAAGGTCAACAATTTCCTTAAGTTCATTAGGAATGATGATCTTCAATTTGCGAAGTTCCTCAAGTCTCTGCATCTTCCAAGTGTTGAACAACGTTTTATATTCAGCATGTTTCTTGCTAATGTTAGCATTGTTCATGGACTCAATCTCATTATACTTATCAAGCATAACAGTATATTGGTCATTAAGTTTCTGAACCTCGTTGTCAATATTGAACTTGATTGAGTTCAGACGCTTCTGATACTCTCGATGAAGCTCTTGCATCTCAAAAAACTTTTTCTCAATTACATCAGCAGGAATAGATGACTCATAGTTGTAGATCACAGTGCTTGACTGATAGTCCTTAACACTTGATGTTCCATGCTTCTGAAGTGCAGTAGCACGAGCTCGAGAATACTCACCATTAGGATGAATAAACTTACCGATCTTTGAACATGCTGCAAGTAAGAAAAGATATTCATTAATCTCCTTAATGGACATATTGTTCATTGCCCATTCATCAGCAGTCATAGTGATGTCATCTGGCTCAGGATTCTCAATGATATCTGCACCAAATGTGTTGAGATCGACATCAGGATAATTCTCCTTCATCCAAGTATTGAAGTTAGTTCTTTCACATTGGCTTAGAAGAGTCTCTTTCGCACGAATTGCCTCACGCATCCACGAAATAAGACCGTTAAGCTTTGATGCAATTATTTGACGCTCAATAAGTGTGTTGAGCTGAGATTCTTTAAGACCACGAGACAGAATCATTTCTGTACTGTTGTTCAATGAACTCACCTTTGTTGTAATAAAGTCAATTGAATCAGCATTAATGCCTTCCACCATTTCTTTTGCCTTGTTGGCAATGTAATTGGCTGATGTACTTGTATAACCACTTGTTCCAAAGAACTTCTCGCAATTGTCGAATTTAATGTTCATAATCTTAAAGTTTAATTTGTTTGATTTTATTATAATATATTATAGTATCTAAGAAAAATTAAAAAATTTCACATAAAAAATTAATTAAAGTTCGATGATATATTATGCTGATTCAGTTTGAACAGTCCAGCCTGTAGGAATTCCATCATTACCACTAGAAAGTGACACCATGTTAGGATGTTTGACAAATGTACCTGTTGACGAGACATTTCTAACCCACCGCGTAGTGGCTGAAGAATCAATAATATTTGTTGCTAACATTTTAATATAATTCAATGATGTGCAGCCATCGAACATATAACAGTAGCAGCTATCAACTAATGTTGACGCAGGTAGAATAGGAGCTTTGATTAATGAAGTGCAACCACTGAACATACTACGATAACAGTTTTGCTGCAAAGATAGGGCCGGAAGTATTTTTGGTGCCGCAATTAATGATGTGCAGCCTTCGAACATATGTTCATAACAATTGTCAGTAAATGTAGTTGCTGGAAGTGATAGATTTTCTGCAGAAACTAAATTAATGTCATAGGCAAACATATAAGAAAGTAAATTAGATTTGTCTCTGATGTTCAATTTTCCCCTAAAGTTATCACCATATAACATCGAATATGGATTTCCCATTGCTTCATAACGCCCAGTTGATGTTATATATCCAAAATCAGAGGCACCATCCAATACTGCCTTGAATAAAATTTTGTTTCCTGCAGTAACAGTTGGCGTTGGAGTTTCAGATGCTATATTTACCCACGTTTTTCCGTTGTCAATAGAATAGCTAAATGATACTATAGTAAGAGATTTATTAATTTCGATTGTAAAACTAGCATCCTCAAGTGCTTTGAATGTTAAGTAGTCCTTGCTATAGTCATGTGGCTTGTTACCTGTAACTAGTGCTTCATCTCTAACATATGCTAACCATGGTTCTTTATAATTATTTCCATTACGCAAAGAATCATGCTCTGATTTTGTATTAAATAAATGTAGATATTCCATTTTTTTTATTTAAAAATATTTGTCAAATTACATAAAAAAATTGGCCCAAATAAGGCCAATTCAAATATTTGTCTAATCTTTTATTCTCACTTTTAAAGTATTAGGCAACACTATCGACTGCAACAGAATCAACTGTTACACTGTCTACACTGTCCATAGCTACTGAATCAGTAACAACCTCAGTGCTGTCATTTGCAGTAACTTCTGTATTTGCATTACCATTGCAGCTTACAAATGAACAACCCATCAAAATAGCGCAAACAAATCCAAAAATAGTCTTTTTCATAATTGTTAATAAATTTTTAATTTTTTGTTAGTTAATATTATTTATGTTACCTGCCCAAAAATATTTTGGACATGATTTTTTCTTTGTACAATATAAAAATATAAAAAAGATTAGTTGAAATTCAAATATTTTTTAGAAAAAATTAATGACGTCTCCCAGAGCTTGGTTTTGACATTCCACCGCCTCCACTTGGACGATGACTTCCGCTCGGTCTTCCCATTGAACCACTGTTTGGCCTTGAGCTTGGACGTATGGTTGATGGATTATGACTTGGACGAGGTCTTCCGTTGTTTATTGTTCCATTGCCTGGTCTATTTCCATTTCCAGGTCTATTTCCATCTGGTCTTACATTATCGTGATTAGGTCTATGTCCGCCTTGACCAACTCCCGGTTTATGTCCACCAGGTTTATGGCCACCTGGATGCCCAGGACGAACTCCACCGGGGCCACCATGAGGTCTGTGATGTGGTCTGTTCCAATCATGATGATGCGGTCTAAATCTATAATCACGATAGTGGGGTGTGAAGTGATGATAGTGATAATAATACCAATCCCATGAATATAATGTAGCATATGGGCGGAAATACCAATAGCCATTATAATAGAACGGATAATAATAAAGTCCATTATACAAATAGTACCACAACTGCCCTTCATAATAGTATGGTGTACCGTATGTTATGATAATGTTTACATCCGCATTGTCACTGATGACATATTCTTCATCATAAGGTTCATAAGTTGATGCATATGTTGCCGTACAAGACTGTAGACAAATCATTGCAGCAACCGATAGAATGAGTGCAAATAATAACTTTTTCATAATCTTCTATAATGTTATATTTGTGATATATATATATAAATATATAATATTCAATGTTCATAAAATAGAAAAAATCATATTATATATACAAACCGTTGTTTTTTATATACGTATGAACTTGTACAGCTTCATGCTCTGTTTGATCATCCCATTGAGCATTGTTGTATCTATCAAGAATTGGCTGAAGTTTAATTTCACGCGTATCATTTATATCAACATCAGATTTAGGCACATACAATTTTTTCATGAGAAAATTCATGATCTCACTTCTATGCAATGTGTTAAATACCTTCATAATGTCCTGTGCAAGAATGTCATAAAGAAATTCTATTTCAGGATGATGCATTGATTCACCAGTAACTGTGTTATGAAAAACAATATTAAAAGTAGTTTCCTTTGGCCAAATGGTTTTAAAGATGAAAAGTTTATCGTACTTTCCTTTGCTCCATTCATTATTAAAAACATCAAATACTATAACATTTGTTCTTAGCCTGTTGAATTTATCTGTCATAACGACATTTGTATTCATCATCTGACAATCAGTTGCGTCATATTCACATACTCCATATCCATTAAATTTAATCAGATGCTTAAGTCGACCTGCTGAGATAATGTTATTGATGGAGTTAACTTCCTTCAGCTTAAGTACTGATGTTTCTACATAAGGATACATTTTCTTAAATGAATAATCAAATTTCTTTTCCATAGTTTTTAATGTTAGTTTATTTAACGTTTGAATCAATTTCTTGGTATTCCATATAAATTTCTACGACATTCTTTACAAATGACTTTTGTTGTTCCTCTGTTAATGTCTCAAATTTTTGTTTCTGGCAGTTTTTTAGATGCATAAATTCAAAATTTGATGTATAATCTTCCATCTTGTCACTTATAAAATTTGCAGGACAATCATTAAACATCTTTTCACAATTTTCACCAAAAATGCATTTATCACATTTTAGAAAACTATAATCTTTTTCCATTAATTGTTCGTCATTCATAACCAAATCTATTTTTCATTATATTAATAACAATGTCATTAAACTTATTATGATATTCTTTATTGAAGCATGATAAGATGTACTGAATGAATGTTTCATTGCTTATCTTATTATCATTTATGTTGTTTATCTTTTCATATATTTCTACAAAATCATTTAACTTATCATTAATTCCAATTTTCAATAGAAGTAGACTAGCATAATCATTTATTTGTTTCACAAAGTATTTCTCAAGCCTATTATCATTATAATTAATGTATTTATCAAAATCAATTTCTAATGTTTCGTATGTATCATCAGTATTTTCAATGTCATATATGATCATGGACAATTTAATGTTCAATAAGTCAGACAAATTGTCACAATCATTATATATTTTATTTAATATTGGTTCTTTATGATTAGCTATAATGTCTTCTAAAGTTGTCTCATTACTTTCAAATATTCTAAAAAGAATTGGTGTCTTATTTATGACAGCATCATTAATTAGAATATTAAATGAACAGATCTTATTTTGTGAATTACTTGTCATTTTTGTCATCCTTAATGATTTTATAAATAATTTCGTCGCATTTTAGTTTTTTGCCTAAGTACTCACAAACAAGAACCCATACAATTAGATATCCAATTTCCCCAAAGATCAGGCCGAATGTAAGAACTAACTCATCATTTGAATTAATGATATATGGCACAACAACTTTCATTCCTACTTGATACATTACGATTGACAGAATAACCATTACTGTAACAAGAATTGAGCAACGAATTGAGAGTTTCATAATCTTATATTTTTTAATTAATTGTAAATATAAAATAAAAATGTTCATATATAAATTCAAAAAATATTTTGAAAATATTATGTTAAAAAAATTTAAATTTTTATATGTAAGATAAATATTTTATAATTATAAATTATTACTTTTTGTAAAGAATTATAATGAAAGATTTGGTGATTGGTGACTGCCACTTTGGGATTAAGACTAATTCAATATTTTGGCTAAATAAACAAATTAAGTTCTTTGATGAGGTTGTTATAAAAACAATAAAAACAGAAAATATTGATAGAATAATTTTTTTAGGTGATTTAACTGATGTTCGATATTCAATAAATCAATATGTAGGTATAGAACTTAAAAGATTAGTTAATAGAATTGCAGATACTGGAAAACGGATTATCTTTGTAGCAGGAAATCATGATTATTATTCTCCTATTGAGGAGTATGTTGATTATAATAGTTATGAAATGCTGTTTGGAGATGAATTTATAAAACAGCATCCAAATGTAACATTTGTTACTAAGGATCCATTGCTTGAGGATGGCTCATTATTTCTTCCTTGGTATTGGACAGAGAATCCGGAACACTTTGATGATATGCTATATCGTTATAATATTAAGCATGATGTTGATGCAATATACTGTCATGCTGATTTGACTTGTTGGCCTGGTCCTCGTATAGCAAGTATACACGGAAAACCTATATATTCAGGACACATACATTATATAGTAGATGATCCTGTATGCAATCTTCATAATGTAGGAGCAGCATTTGCGTTTACATTTAATGATGTAAATCAGGATAGATTTATATATATAATGGAGGACAATAAGATTGTCAAAAAGATAAAGAATGAAATTTCTCCAAAGTTTGTTCGTATAGTAAATAAAGACATATTTAAAGATGACGATTCATTATATGATAACGCATATGTTCAATTAATTGTGTCATCAAACAATATCAATAAATCTGAATATGTAGATAGAATAAAATTTCTTAAGAATAAATATGTTGATTCAAATGTAAGAGTTCACATAATAGATTCAGAATATGAAATTGATAATGCAAATATAAAAGGAATTAATTCAAATATTGGAAAATATATAGAAGACAATATTCCAAAGAACTTAAATGATAAGTATTTATATATAAAAGAAAAAATAAAGAATTAATAATACATGGCTAATTTAGAAATTGAGCTCCCTGATATTTCAAAACGTACATTATATATCACAGATGTCATAGATAATGTTACTACACGTGAATTTACGGAAAAACTTAATGAAATAGACTTTGAGGATTATTACATGACAAAAAGTAATATATCTAAAATAAGTTCATTAGGAATTGATGTAGATAATATACAGACTCCGCCAATAAAAGTTTTTCTAAATTCACCAGGTGGTTATATTTATGATGCACTGGCTATATATGATATGGTTCATAAGAGAAACGACATAATATGCATGTGCTCAGGAAAAGTAATGAGTGCAGCAACATTCATATTATTAGGTTTTGATGAAGGACTTCGTTTTGCTACTGAGAACACTACATTTATGATCCATCAACCAAGTTCAATGACATTTGGAAGACTGAAGGATATGGAAGAAGATGTTGAGGAAACAAAGCGTCTACATAAGATTATAACGAACATATATCTTAAGAATAGTAAAATACCAAAAGATGTCCTTGATAAGATATATAAAGAAAAGAAAGATTATTACTTCACTGCAAAGGAAGCATTGAAGTGGGGAATGATTAAGAAAATAATTTAAAAATCAATCAAGATACAAAAATTCTTTAAGTGTCTTAATGAATTTTTCTTTATTTTCACAAGGATAATTTGATGTTGATTTATTTACTCCCCAATTATATAATATGTAAAGAGTGTCTTCAGGCTTATTTTTTGGATAAAATTCAACCATCTCAACTTTTGGATAACCCTCCTTATTACAATATTTAGGATTTCTTATATAACCAGTATATATAATAAAATCATCTAAATTATATTTGACAAAATCAAACTGAAATTGATTAATTTCTGATTTTTCTAAAAAGTCGAATAATTTTTCTATTTCAGTTTGATTCATTTTTTTATTTTCTAAATAAAAATGTTTTGCATCTTCACTTTTATAAAAACTGTCTATTATTCTTTTAGCTGAATAAATTTCATATCTATGCCATTCTAAACTCATGTCCAAAATAAGATTGTCATCTTCACATATGTTGATGTTTCTGCCTAAATCATTTTTTATTGATAATTCATGCTTGCCACATTTAATAGAACACAATATATCACCCTTCTTAAAGTCGTATCTAGTTTTTGATGTGTCACAATATGTTACGTTGTCAATAGAATCATGTATTAAGCCATTAAAAATATCAACCAATAAATCACAATCATATTCTGCTTCAAAATCATCTTCTTTTATTCTTATAATATCATGAAGATTATCTTTAAAATCATCAGGCAATCCATTAAATTTATAATTTTTGTTTATGACAAGTTTTTCATTCACTTGTGATGGAATAATGACAAGTTTTTCATTGATGTAATCTAGTAAAGAGATCATAAATTATCTGTATTTTTTTATAATTAAAAATAAATTAAATTATTTTAACAAACATTAATATTTTATATTTATAAATATAGATGAAATGATATGAAAGTAACAGTTTGAGCATATTGTAGATTAGAAAATTTATATTTAAGATACTGTTCTGAAAATATCAAAGATAATAACATTAATATAATATATGACTAAAGAATATATACTGATAACAGGCGTTGCTGGATTATTGGGAAGTAGAATGGCAGATTGGATAATAGAAAACAAATCTGACCAATTTACAGTTGTAGGTATTGATAACTTATTTGGGGGATATATAGAAAATGTGCATCCTGATGTAATATTCTATAGAGAAGAATTGGCAACAGCAAATCTTAAACAAATATTTGATAAATATAATTTTAAGTATGTATTTCATTTTGCTGCTTATGCTGCTGAAGGATTAAGCCCATTTATGCGAAAGTTTAATTATTCAAACAACATTCTTTCAACTGTTAACATTGTTAATGAATGTATTATGCATGATGTGAAACGATTTGTATATACATCATCAATGGGAGTTTACGGTCATCCAGTAAACAATAATAGATTTGATGAAAAAGATGAATGTCACCCAATAGATCCGTATGGTGTTTCTAAATATGCATGTGAAATGGATATACAAATTGCTGGAGAACAACATGGACTTGATTGGTGTATTATTCGTCCGCATAATGTTTATGGAGTAAAGCAAAACATCTGGGATAAGTATAGAAATGTACTTGGCATTTGGATGGTCAACATATTAAAGAATGAGCCAATGTCCATATATGGAGATGGTGAGCAACAAAGAGCATTTACGGAAATGAGTGACATATTAGTTCCTCTTTGGAATGCAGCAACATTTCCATCAGCATCAAAGCAGATTATTAACCTTGGAGGAATTAACGCATACACAATCAATGAAACTGCAAGAACATTATGCAATATCACAGGTTATGATAATATTGAATATAAAGAACCAAGACATGAAGTAAAGTTAGCAATTCCAACATATCAGAAATCAATTGACATATTAGGATTTGAGCATAAAACAAATCTTAAAGAAGGATTAAAGAATATGTGGGAATGGGCAAAGAAACAACCAAAGCGCCCACAATATAAATGGGATAATTATGAAATCACAAAAAATATATATAGTTATTGGAAATGAAAATACCGTATACTGTAATAACAATGATATTTAATAACTATGAACCAATTAGAGATCCATTGGTAATAGATAAAAACGCTGAATATATTTGTGTAACAGATGACAAAAATTTAAAATCAGATATTTGGAAAATTATATATGAACCTAAGTATGATACAACTGAATTAACCGGTGTCCAAAAAACATATATGACAAAATATTCAATATTTGATTATGTCTCTCCGGAATCAAAATATATAATTCAATTGGACAGTTCAATATTGATTAAATCGTCATTAAATCCAATTATAAAATATTATTATGAAAATAACTATGATTTAGGCATGGCTATTCATCCAGAAAGAAATGATTTAATTGATGAATATCATACGTGGGAACGTATTAGAGGATTAAATCATATTTTTTTAAATTTGTTTTTAGATTATGTTAAACTGCATCCTTATAAAGATTTTAAATTAGAAAAATCTGGATTATTAGAATGGACTTTCAAAATATATAAAAATACATCTATAATGAGAAATTTTATAAATGATTTATATAATGCGTTAAAAGAACAATCTAATTTTAAAGATTCAAATGATCAATGTATGGGAATGTATATCTTATATAAATACATAAATGAAATAAATCCAAAATTTTTTAGATGTAATTTATATATGGACGGATTATATATGGAAAGATATGCACATAATTCATTAACACACATATTACAACATCATAGAAAAAATTATAAGTCTATTGAAGAATTTGAAAACGCTGAATTATACCATGAACCAATTAAGTTAAAATCATTTAATGATATTTTATATTAAATTAATAAAAAATAATATTTATGAAAATACTTATATTAATGATGAGTTGCCATACTGATTTGTATGAAAATCAGGCAAAATATATGTATGAAGCATTATTATCAAGTATTAGTAAATTAAAACTTGAAGATATAATAACGTTAAAAGTTTACTATGGTAATAGTCAGAATGTATATGAAGACAATAACATTATTTATTTAAAATCTGGTGATAATTTTTCAAATACATATTATAAAACATTAGAGGCATTTGAATATGTTTCTAATAATTATGAATATGATTTTTTATTAAGAATAAATTGTTCTACATATATAAATATTCAATTATTATATAATATATGTAAATATCTTAAAGAAAACAACATAACTGATGTTTCTTATACACATGAATTATTATATTTACCAAATTCCGTTTTTGCTCCAAATATTTATAATTTTCATTTAATTGGAAAAATGATGCTATTTTCTAAAGAGACTATAAATTTAATATTAGATAATAAATTCATATTTATGGATAATGATGAATACCCTAATGCCGGAATTCGTATAGAAAATGGTAAAAAAATTATTGCATATCAAGATGATATAGCTATATCAGCGGTTATTAATACATATAATTTAAATAACAATAATGATGCACATCCATATATGACAGCGTTTTTAAGTATACCGATGTTTAATGAAACATTTCATACATTTGAATATTGTAAGAATTTCTTATCAATTGTAGTTAAAGATTCTAATAATAAAAATGATCAAAAAATTAATCAAATACTTTCATTACAAAAAATGTTTAACGATAATGTTATACACGATGATGAAATTAAAAACATTTTAAAAATAAATATTAAATATTCTTGTAATCCTAAAGTATACATAGGTTTCTTTAACAATAAACATAATTATGTGTATAAAAACAAAATTATTAAATATATAAAAAGCAAAAACAAATGAAATATATTTCTTTATCTGATTTGTCTAATACAATAAGAAATAACTTACACAAAATTCCAAGAAATATTGATTGTATTATTGGTGTGCCAAGAAGCGGTATGATAGCTGCTTCATTAATAAGTAGTTATTTAAATGTGCCACTTATTGATGTTTATTCATTTTGCGCAGGGTTAAAACCAAGTGGAGGAGGAAGATTATTGTATTTTAATAAACAAAATAATGAAGCAACAAATAATGTATTAGTTATTGATGACACAGTAAATAATGGTGGAAGCATGAATAATGTAAAACAAATGCTTTCACAAAAATCAGATATAAATTTTATATACATGTGTGTATATTTAGAAGGGCGTGGAGAATCAAGTATAGATTTATATTTAGAAGATGTAAGACAATATACTGACAATTTCACAATGCCTGTATTATATGAATGGAATATATTTCAACATTATCCGCATGTAATGTCAAAATGCATGTATGACATGGATGGAGTATTATGTATAGATCCTCCTGATGAAAGAAATGAAACGGAATATATTGAATATATAAAAAATGCAAAACCATTATTTGTTCCAAGAACACCAATTGGAGCTATAATAACATATAGATTACAAAAAAATGAAGAAATAACAAAACAGTGGTTAGCTAAATATAACATATTATATAATGCATTAAAAACATTTCCAGCAAACAGTTGGGAAGAAAGAAATGCTTCAGGAATTTCTCCAGAATTATTTAAAGGGACAATATATAAAAAATATGATTTTTTTAATTTGTTTGTTGAAAGTAATGATTATCAAGCACAACAAATTGCAAAGATATCTGGAAAAAACGTTTATTGTGTAGAAACAAATAAAATGTATTAGAACATTATTTTTAATACTTATTAACAACTTTTATATATTAATATATAATAGAATATATAAGATATGCAGATTAAGAAAATTAAGATAACGAATTTCAAATCTATTTACGGCACACAAGAATTTAATTTTGAAGATCTTAAAGGTCTTATAAAGCTTTCTGGATCCATTGGAGCAGGTAAAACTACAATAGCAGAAGCACTTCTTTATGGATTATATGGGAATGTAAAGGGCCAGAATATTAATCAATTAATTTCATGGAACAGAAAGTTTTGTGAAATAGAAATTGATATGATAGCAAGAGATAAGAATATACATATAGTTAGAGCTACTAACAAACCTCTTATAGTTCTTGTCAACAATGTTGTTCTATCTTCATCTAATAAGAGAGATACACAAGAGATACTTGAAACAGAAGTTTATGATGTACCTAAGATTGCAATATTGAAGATGTGTCTTATATCATTCAATATGTTTAACTCTCTTGCATCAATGAGTGCAGGAGAGACAAAACAGTTTCTTGATGATGTGTTTGGATTTAAGGTATTCACAGAATATAATGACCAAATTACAATTGAAAAGAAAACTTTAACGAATGATAGTATACGTGTTAAAGCTGTATATGACGAAACACAGAATACAATAGATACATTAAAGAAAAAGAAAGAAGCACAGATTGCTGAAATTAAGAAAACATTTAATATTGATGAATATATATCAAACAAGAATGTATTAATAGAAGAAGGCAAGTCTAAAAAATCTGAACTTAATGACATTGAGAAAGAACGTGATGAAAAGGTAAACAACATTACTGATGAAATTAGTAAAGTATCTAAACTAATTACGCAAGAACTCACCCTCGGTAAAGCTGCCAGGAAAAATTATGAAACATTTAAGTCGGGAATTTGTCCAACATGTGGACAAAGCATAGATAATGATGTTGTAAATACGTATAAGTCTGAACTTGAGGAACATCAGCATTTATATACAGAATATAATAATAAAAAGAATGAACTTGACAAGGAGCGAACAAATGTTAAAAATGAATATCAGATAAAGACAAACGAATATAATAATATATTATCTGAATTGAGAACTAAGATTCGCGATATAGATGAGCAAATAAGAATATATGAAAATGGTAAGAAACTGATTGATGAAAATTTTGATGAACTTATTACAGATAATGAAATTAAACTAAAGAATCTTGAAAGTCAAATAAATAAGTATGATATAGAAATTGCTGAATGGAATGACATGAGTGAACTATTTGGAAAGACTCTTCGTTATAACTTGCTTGACACACTTATTCCTCATATTAATAAATCAATTAACTTTTTTATCAATAGACTTGAGCAGAATTATACAATAAAATATGATCAGGAATTCAAGGCTCATATATTTGTTGATGGTTACAATAAGGAAATTGGATATAATAATTTAAGTACGGGCCAACGTAAATCATTAGACATTGCTATTATTTTTGGAGTACTTAATAATATCATATCTAATGTTGATTTCAATATATTATTCCTTGATGAGCTGTTCTCAAATATGGACGCAAATACTAGAAACATTATGTTAAATCTTCTAAATGAAACGATAAGTAAAGATAAATCAGTTTTCGTCGTTAATCATGCTGAAATGGCTGATGATTATTTTGATCATAAAATACGCGTTACTTTAAACAATAAGAAAATTAAATCAGACATAAAGAATGTAGATGATGTAGTTATTCGTATGTCAAATTATGAAAACATATTTTAAAAAATATTTTTATATATAATAAATATAAGACAATATAACATGGCATATTTTAGTAATTACATTAATACACTTAAAGGTCTTAAAGATACTGTTGCTGGAGACATTGCATCGTTTGAAGAAGATGATGATCGTTTGTTAGCAAGTTTGATTAACTTTAAAAAAGAAGTAGAGCAGATGATTGCTATTGCAGCAAATAATTCGGCAATAGAGGGAAAGGCTTCATTAATTCCAGAAGGAGTACAGACACATTGGTGGGCAGGCTCAGGTGATGAACCCCAATATCAGGGAGATCATGAATCATTAAGTCCGAAACCAGGCTCAAATCCATAAAATTATATTATATAAATTTTAAGATTATGGCTAAGAAAAAAGATATAGATAATGTAACTGATAATGATAATGTTACATTAAATGAAGAAAAACTATATAAATATGAAGTAGGTGATGAAGTTTTCACCATGGAAGACAATAAAGTCAAATCATTCATAATTCAAAAAAGAATAATTATGACTCGTTTTGATGGAGACGGTAATATAGTTACTTCAGTTTATTATGATGAATCAAATTGGGATTCATTTAAAGCAATGTATGCTGAAAATGTTTTATATCCGTCAAAGAAAGAATTATTAGAAACATTATAAAAAATTATATATATTTTTATTAAGATTATGACAGACAGAGAAAAGTTAGACGCAATTCTTGCAGAAGAGGAAGCTAATACTCAACAACCACAAGAAACGGTTGAGGAGAATGCTCCTGAGTTGAAGAATGAAGCTTCACAATATCTAGGAACATCTCTTCAACATAACCCAATGACAGGCAGAACTTTTGAAGAAGATGAGCAAGATAAGAATTTAGCTAAAAGAAAGGGTCTTACTCGTATAGGTGAAGAAATTGGTCATAAAGCAGAAATACGTGATGGATGGATTGATATTGATAAGGCATTACTTGGCGACCGTGCAATATTCTATCCTGAAGATTGGCAGTTCAGAGTACGTCCTGCAACAGTTGAGGCAATTCGTAATTGGTCAATGATTGATGATGAGAATCCTCTTAGTGTTGATGATGTATTTAATGAAGTTCTGAAGTCATGTATAGCAATTGTTACTCCGGAAGGTCCAAAGCCATGGGGCAATATTTGTTCATGGGATCGTTTCTTCTTCTTATTGCTTATTCGCGAATATACATTTAAGCAGGGTGAAAGTGAAGTAAGTTATGAAGAGGACTGCCCTGAATGTGACAATCCAGTTAAGTTCACATTAACTTCCCAATCACTTAGTTATGAATTACCAGATCCTGAAGTAATGCCAATGTATGATCGTGAGACGCGTACTTGGAACATTGACCCAGCAGAATATGATGTTGAAGCTGATGTCACTACTTTTTATGTACCAACACTTGAAAAGGATCAGAACATTAAAACATGGTTAATTGCTAGATATAATGAAAATCGTAATAAGAAGATTGACCAAGTATTCATGCGTTTTGCTCCATGGATGTCACAAAAGATTTCAAAGGATGACACAATTGCAAAACGTCAAATGCGTGAACTTGAAATGAAGTATAAGAGTTGGGATGAGGATCAGTTTGAATTTTTCAATGATGTTATTAAGAACATTATTGTTACTCCAGATAGAAATTTGACAACTGTATGTCCAGTTTGCGGCGAGGAGGTCGTTTCACAAATTCGATTTCCGAACAATATATCAGCCCTATTTAAGTCAACATCTAAACGCAGAAAGAAGTTCGGTTCAAAGCAGTAATAATGATGAGGATATTGAGTTGGCGGAGCATGCTCCAGCAAAAATCATATATGATATGTATAGAATAAATCTTGAGAATCTTATAAAGAATAAAATGTATATTTCTAAAGAATATCATATACAACCATCTGAGGTAGATAAAATGCCATTTTATGAATATGAAATATATCTTGAACAAATGAACTTAATTGCTAAGAAACAAGAAGAGGAAAATAAAAAACAGCAAGAAGAATATGACAGCATGCGTTCAAGTATGAATCCAAGTAAAATGATGACAAATATGAACAATAATATGTCTATGCCGAAGATGCCAAGTGTATCAATGCCAAAAATGCCAACAATAAATATTCCAAAAATATAAAAAGCACCCGTGAGGGTGCTTTTTATTAATTATGCAATGAACCCAATTTTCTTCTTTTTGCTCTTTGAGAAGTCATTCTCTTTCTTAATATGAATAAGATCTGCAATTGTCATTGGCTCATTGACTGATGATTCAATTTTCTTACACTTATCACATGCAAGTTTCTTGAACTCATACTTCAGTTTCATTCGGCCCTTACGCTTAATAGCATCATCAATGTTCTTTAGGTCTGTATTGAATGTGCAGATGAACTTACACTTTATTACTGATGCAAGAATTCCATCTGACATATTCAAGAATGTACTGATGATAGGATTATTGATGTCTTCACGGGACTTAAGTAGTTTTTCACAATCCTCAAGAATGTATATAGCATCCTTATTTTCAATGAACACTGACAGCAATGAATGTGATGTGATGTCATTAAGAAGATATGAATCAAGAATGATGAATTTCTTGTCCTTATGTTCCTGTATCAAATGCTTAATGAATGTCGTCTTACCTGTACCAGGTTCTCCATACATTAGACACAATCCCTTGTCCTCATTCTTAATAAAATCATTAAATGCTTCTACTGGGATATCGTCGTTATAAGTCCTGTCAATATAAATATCCATTCTTGGAAATTCTTCGTCTGACACAAAATATGTTCCATTTCGATGAGTTAGAATTCCAACCTCAATCATATCATCTTCAATATCGTCAACTATTAAGTTATACTGAATATTCTTAATAAATTCATTATCTTGTTCAATATCATCAAGACAATACAATTGTACATGGTCATTCATCTGACGAACAATCATCCATTGATTAATATAATAATAGTCATAGTCAATCATGAATGGAGTAAACCCTTCTGACAATAAAAATGTATGAAACTTAGTAACATCATAATTATCATCAAAATCACGGTCACGATCACTTGCTACGCATTCGTCATAAACATATTTCTTGTTGATTTCATATATGTGCCCAACCCATATTCCAAACATTTGATAAAATAGTGTCTGAATTATATCTGTGGATGTTATATTATGTCCGCTCATTTCAAAGCACTTGGGCAAGGTTTCATACAGTTTTTGAAGTTGTTGTGCGTTTAGTTGTGTAATGTTCATTTTTATTATTATGTTTTTAAAATGTTACGAACTAATATTGTCCACTTAGGCATATCTACAAGAATGTATTCATCTGAACATTCATACCCAATATTATAATATGAATCTTCATCAGCATCCTTATAGTCATGTTCCTCAAGGAATTGCTCAAGATAATCTTCATCAATAATTTTAAACGATGAATTAAACAGTCTTAACTTGTCAATGCTATTTTCATCATTATCTAAGTACTCAAATGCAAACTTATCGTGCGTAACAATTGCATTCAATTTTCTAAGAATCTTTTCAATGATCTCAACACTATGACTAAGTTTCAGAATGTCATAAAAATCACCTTGAAGAAATATACAGCATGCAGCATCACGAGCATATTTGTTGATGTCAAGATCATCTTGTACGGGTAGATGAACCCTTACTGTTCTTGTTGATTTACTCCCCATAATCTTCTTTAAAATATAGTAATGTTGGATTGTCCTTTTTGACTGTCACAATTTCTTTAATCTGTTCTTTAGTTAAATTAATGGACGTGGTCTGCTCAAGGATTTCCCTAAATCTTCCTACATCAAAACCATGTGTAATAATATGTACACCGTGCGCTGTAGGAATATGAGTGATAATATTGTCATACACATCATTAATTGCATTATAATGACGTCCTGAACGACACTTACAAATCTTTTCACAGATGATATCTACTTGCTCTTTTTTAAGATCATCAACATCAACAATCCATTTTTTCTTTACACCAATTTTAGGTGTTACACCACATGCATGATCATATACTCTATGACCTTGATGACACCTATCTTCACGTACCAAATCAATATATGCCTTTGCTGCTTCAAGAGCAACTTCTTTCGCAGACCTAACGTTTAAGTTAATATATGCTCTAGCATTATTCTGCTCACACAGCTGAATGATGGCTTCTTTGCGCCTATCAAAATCTTCAAGACTTCTGATATAATATGTCTTGATTGTTCTATATCCATTGTTTGCAGAAGGAACAATATTTCCATCCTTCTTACGTTGAATGATTTGAAGAAAATAGAAATCATCTTTATCTTCAAACTTCAGCAAAGTCCTAATTAAGTCAAAATTATTTACGTTCATATATATTATGATTTACTAAGTTCTGCCATCATTTCGTTATATTCCTCTTGATGTTTCTTTCGTTCTTTACGAGCAACATATTTCTTATGTTTCAGTTCTTTCCATTCGTCTGATGCAAAATACGCTTCGTCTCGCTCCTTAAACTCATCAATTTGCTTTTGAAGTTCATGACAAATACTGTTCCATTCATCAATAGTTATAAGTTTATATTCGTGCTTTAAATGAGTCTTTTTATCTATATCACCAAAACACTTTTTGGTTTCTTTTATATATTCAAGAGCTTCATCTTTTGTCATTTCGCCAATATCTCCCTTGAACCAATCAGTGAATTGAATACCATTTTCTCCCCGGTATTCATATCTTGTCATTACAATATACTTTTCCATTTCTTAAGAACAATTTACGATGGCCAACAATCATCACAGATTCCTGTCATGAGTGCTTCTCGTTGACTTGGTGTGAGATACGGAAATGCTCTTTGAACAAGTTCACCATTTTCCCACTTATCATAGTCATCAGAATTTACTCGGACTAACTGTACCTTGCCGCAGAACGGACATACACATTCGATTGTCATATTCAAATCTTTCATATCTTTTAGTATTTTAATGTTCTTAATCCAAAATCAAATTTGACTCGTTCACGAGAACCAAGAGGTCCATAAAATGTCTGATAGAAAATTCGTGCTACAGAAAATTTCATTCGTCCATCAGAACATTCGCTACACAAACAATATCTTTTAGTTGACAATGTAACATCTCCAGCATTACGAATACTGATGATCTTCTTAGTGTTCTTATTACGAATTCTGCCTTCTGTTGATATTTCATAGATGGGTTTGATGAAATATACATTTGAACTTCCCCATTCATTGAGAGAACAGTTCTGATAGCGCGTGCAAATTGGAACCCATTTTTCTTTTGCCATGATTTTAAGTTTTAATGTTGTTGTCAATTACAAATATAAAATAAAAATGTTCCTTGAAAAATTCAAAGAACATTCATATTATTTTTGTTTTATGATTACTTAACATTAATGAATGGTGTTGAACTTCCAAGCATATATTGCGGTAGTTTTCCATCCCACTTCTGTACGGCTTCATAATCAACAAGTTTTTGATTCTTTTCCAATGCCTGGGCCTTAATTCCCATTGCCTCTGCATCAGCCTTTGCAGAAATGACCTTCTGATTAGCTTCCTCTTGAATTCGTTTAGTATTGTTCACGGCTTCCTGTGCCTTCTGTTCTGCAATCACTTTATTTTCGATTGCAGCCTCAAAATTATCAGAATAATCGAGATTTGTAATTTGGAATGAAATATTTTGAATATACTTTTTACTAATCTTATTCTTTAGTGTAGTCAAAATTTGCATTCGTGCCTTATCTCTATTCGCAACAAGATCTTGTGCCTGCCAACTTCCTACAATGTCTTTAATAGCATCCTGAAGAATTGGTGTAATAAGCTTTGTTCGATAATCTTTTCCAATCTTTTCGTACAACTGAGGCACACTCTCAGGAACCACATTATAAGTAAGATTGAATCCAATAGTAGCAGTCTGAATGTCTTTCGTATATGTTACCGCAGTATCATTATAGACTTGCGTACGAATGTCTGTCTCAATCATTGTACTTACGAACGGCCACTTAAAACCAATGCCATTATTAAATGACGTCTGATGTACATTACCGAGTGTTACCAATGTTCCTCGATAACCAGGAGAAACATAATAAATACTTGAAATAAGCATAATAAGAACAAATACGCCAATTCCGCACTTCACATAAAAACTTTTGTTAAATTTCATAATCTTATAATTTAATTAGTTAAAACATTTTATCATTAATTACATTAATTCCGAATTTTTCAAGATACATCTTAATGCTCTTTCGGCAATTAGTACCGCCACTATAACCAACATGCCATTTAACTTCATCACCATCAGTTACATCTCGTTCGTATTCTTTCCAATCATAAATTGTGAACGCAATATTATCGTCTGTCATAAGTTGCCATTCCTTCTGTACCTTATTATCGCTACTTGGTTCATCATAAGTGGGTTCACCAATACGTTCTACAAGTTCGTTATAAGACAAGTTAATCACATCATTATGAAAGCTTGTGCCGTTCCAAGGATTATTTTTCATTGTTTTTAATTTTAATGATTAAACAAATTTTTAATTACAATTATAATATAAAAAAATTCCCTCCAAAATTCAATTTGAAAGGAACATTTTTATGAAATAATAGTAATTTTTACAAAGACACAACATATGTTGATGTGCCATTATCATTTACTGTCCAACTTGTTATATGTCCGTCATTATTTTTACCTCCTCTTTGATTACAGTATTTATCTCCATAATAATATGATTTAATAGCAAAATCTCTTCCTGCTTGTGAATAATTTCTATAGATACCTTTAGCTGATGTTGTAAAGTCATGCATTGTGACATAAGGATCATTTATGATACAATATTTATATGAATTTGGAACAGTTTCACTAACATTTTGTGATTTCCAATAAGAAGTCCAATATGAATAAGCTGTTTCTACATTAAGGTCCATAACAAATGAACTTGCAATTGCTGGAGCTGTAATGTCATCAGAATTTAACATATATGAATTATTTAATTTTATATATATTTTGCCCCCATTTCCTTGTGGCCCAACTGCATAATATACATTTTTCCCAATATTTATATATGTGTTATTAATAATTATGCTCGGTATATCATAATTTGATTCATAACCAATACCTTTAAATCCATTCGTTGATTGCCCAACTCTAAATAAATTCAAAATGTCATAATTATAATAATCAAAGTATGTATAACTTTCTCCATCTTTATCATATTTTTTTGCTTTACTCAAGTTAATATTATATAAAAGTTGTGTTTCTTTCCCATTGTATGTAATTGGCTTAAATGCCAATAGTTTAGCATCATTATGTGAAACACCATTTGTTCTAATTTTAGTATTTGTTATGTATTCAATATTATCGTCATTTTTTGCCGGCCATTTCCAATTTAAATTTATTGTTGAATTGTCAATAAGCATATTATAAGCCGCTGATCTAATTCCTACCAAACTTGATGTATTACAATACGCAACATTTAAATCAATTGTTGAGTTAGTTATCTTAAATGTGTCATTATTGCGAGAACATTGCGAATAAAATATAAATGTATCAACATTTGTAAATTTCAAACCAGTCCATGAATGATCAACAGAATCATCATTAGCATGAACAATATCATAATATTCTTTGTTTGCTATTTCATAATATATATTATCAATGTGGTTATTATATGAGAATTGAGCAAAATGTTCTGGTTTAGCAGATTCTTGTTTAAAACCTGTATGACACTGATGAAATTCTGAATTATATATGTATGTATTATTTGCGCATGTTGATATGTCAATTCCTTGCATTACATAATGTGATTTTACATTATATGCTGTTATATAAGATCCATGAAAACCTAATGGCTGATAAAGCATATGACTAAAATCACAATCATGTATAACGATATTTTTTGCACTATTTGCATATTTTGCATGCTCAACATTATATTCATATGATCTGCTTTCATTACCAAAATTTTCTTTCTTTCCTCCTACGAATATTCCACTTGTTCTCATATATGCAGAACAATTGTGTATTGTAACATTATTATTATATGCAGCAATAGTGAGTGCAGCCTCATTTAGTCCTAAACCTTTTAAATGATATTTTGCCATAGTCCATGGCTCTCCATATAAATCCCATATTTGTTTATATGGATAATAATCCTTATAAGTATTATATATGTTCCAATCATTTACTATTGGTGGCCATTCATGTGGTGTATGATAACCAACCCATTCAATGTAACTAATTTCAAGATTTGAGTTATACCTTGCAGTAAGACCTACGGATAGTTTTGCACGATTATTATTTGATGGTCCATGAAGTTTCATGTTTTTTGTATGTCTTAGTTTATCACATGTAAAACGTCTTGAAGCATCACTCATTTGTGTGCCTCCTCCGTAATCTATAAAATCAGAGAAAAATGAACCATTTAATTCAACATCAAGATTGTTTGAGTATGTACAAAAATCAAACATATAACCAATATATGAAAAATTATCTGTACCTGAATAAATATATGCACCTGTTTTTTCATCTTTAATAGCAGTGTCATTCATGTCTGGAACTGCACCAAAATGAGTTGCTTTAATGCTTGAATTAACAAATCTATATGTTCCAATATCTTCATTAACATTTTCTCCATTAGAAAAAGTACATTTTTCAAATACAGGATCATCACCAGTAATTTCAACTGTTGAATTTGTTGCAGTTATTTTACAATTTTTAATTTTTGCACCATTTAAAAACTTAAGTTTTGCATCAGTTAAAATAATGTTACCATTTTCGATTGTTGCTCCATTAACCTCAAGTGTTGTGTTATTTGTAACATTTATTGTATCTCCATTAAAAATGTTGTCATACTTAAGATTAACATTTTCCTTTACTTTTATACTTTTATTTCTTTTAAAGCAAGCAATATACCTCAAAATTTTATTCTTGTTAACCATAATGATAATGTATTTTTATAAGTGTACCCAACATCCCGCATCTTATATTTAAAAATAAATTCTTTGTTGTTAAAAAACAAAAAAGACATCATCACTGATGTCTAGAAATGTTCCCGTAAAAATTCAATTTAGTATAAACATTTTTATGAAATATTAACAATTCATAAAATTTGGTTCACAAAAATATGTGTTTGTGAATTGAAATATCGTACACTGTATGTTGGTCTATATGTTTTTTTCCAGAAGTGTTCTTCTTTCCAATAATTAATTAATTTAGGAGCATCAAATTTATACCAAATTTCATTACCATTAATAAAATAATCATATGGCACATTATCTGGTTTATCATCTCTTAACCCAAACTCATTACTTTCTCTATGTATCCAAGATGTATAAGTTCCATTTTCTTTACATCCACTGTCATGTCTATGAGCATCATAATATGCTAACAAACCTTTATATTTATGTAATATAACGATACATTTTCCAACGCTATCATTAGTCATATGAACAATACATTTACTTTTTGGAATAGTTAAATTATACATATTCCCATTCTTTCCTTTAACCCATACACTATAATTATGTATATCAGATGAAACGGTTCCTGTAATTGTATACTCAAGTATCTGTGTGACGGGATAAGTTTTATTTATAGTATCTGCGTATGAATTTACATAACTATCATACATTTTAATGTACTTACTACAACATGAAAATGGTGTATATATTGCAACACCTATTAGAAAAATACATAAAATATATCCCCATACCGCACGAATGTATTTTCCAAATGTCTTAAACTTATTTAAAACTTTATTTTCTTTTTTAAATAAAGCTTCATCTAATATTCTTCTTTTCATATAGTAATACTTAAGTTTTTAATATCGAAATTCAAAACTTCTGTTTCATCATATATCTTAGGTAATTCAATTACAATATAAATACTGTTTGTTAGTGAATCAATGATGTCATCATCATACTTATAATTTAGTTTATAACACTTAGGAATAATATTTATATAATTTAAAAAATTTAATTTATTTACTATCATAAATTTTAATGATCTATCATTTAAAAAAATTTGCAATCTTCTCTTAAATTCCTGTTCGTCAAACATAATTGGCTGTTGCTTATCATTATGCAAAGTATTATAAATTGTAGTATTAAAATAATCATTATATTTAAACCCGTTTAATTTAATTAGCATTTTGTCATAATACTTTGAAATAATTTCCTGTTCCTGCGTTTTTTCGTTATTATTTTTAATCATTTCCTTATCATCATATTCTGGTTCATAAAACCAATTCATTGAGATTGGAAACAATTGAAGATGTGGATAATATTGAATATTCAATTTATCACAATCATTACGACTTAATGTCCAAATAGTAGATTGTGGACCAGCTATTTGTCTGACAACTAATGAATTGATAGGAACATCAAACAAAGTCTTGAATACATGAATAATTTTATAAAACCTTTTGGCAACAGAAAAACCATCACAATTTTTTCCTTGAATAGAATATACTTGTCCAGGAATATATGTTTGCTTTAATGTTTTAATATCATGTGTATCTGAAGGTTTTTGTTTTGCTTCTATAAATTTAACGAACTCAGCTATTGTTCCGTTCATATCTAATTGTTTGTTTTGATTTTCATTAATAAAAGTCAGTTCTTTTTCTTTAGTATCATAATGAACATGATAATGAACATTAGAAATTTCCGGTACAATAGAATTATCTTCCTGTACTGAATTAATGTTCCAATAACAATGATCATCTACAAAAACATTAACAGGAACATTAATTTTATCATAACAGAAAAACTTCATACCATTACTGTCAATCCACATTGTAAAATATCTTAATTACGCAACATCAGTAAAATCTGCATCATCAATCTTAGAAATTTCTTTCAATTGCTTTGGTACATAATCATCATGAGCAACACTTAACATATTTGAAACACCATTCTTAAAATCATTAGCAAGTTGTACCAATTCTTGCTCTGCATTAATGCGTTGTTGTGTTCCTTCCTCATGAATACGACGTACTTCCTGAACGGTCTCAATAAGTAACTGTTGAGTTTTTCGCAATGTATCAATGTCAATTACACTACGTTCATTCTCACGAGCAACATCAATGCTATTCTGTTTCAACATTTCCGCTTCCTTTTGCAGCAACTCATTTGTGGCGTCTGTAATTCTACGTTGTGCCTCAATATTTTTCTTTTGGTCAGATAGAGCAAGTGCCAAACTAATTTGAGACTTCCATAGAGGAATCGTCAATGTGCAAATGTCATTTGCTTTTTCTGCAATACTGACGTTATTTGATTGTACAGCTTGAATTTGTAGTAAGTTCTGTTTCAAAACATATTGAACTCTCGATAGATCATCAATCTTTTTATCCAAATGGCTAATGAAATTTTCATACTGATTTCTTTCATACAATTCAAAAGTTGGATCATCCTGAAAATCTGTCAATTCTTGACGAATCTGCTGTAACCTCATTTTACCAGCCATAATAAGCTGTTCAATTTGGTTGATATATTCAATGTTGTTATCAAACATTACCTGCAATGAAGAATTGTCTCGCAATGCAATTGTACGAGTAGCAAAGATCTTTTGCTCAATATCTTGTAGATTTGACTTTACAGATTCATATTTTACCATTTGATTTTGTGCTTGCTTAATCAATCTACCAATCAACGGCAATTTTGAAAAGAATCGCTTAATTGCTGATTTAGAATTAGTTAAATCATCAATGTCAATCATATTTAACTCTGTTAGCAAATCTGTAACAATCTCACCAATTTCATCAACCTTTGATGCTCTAGCATTAGCAATCATTGAATCGGCATTTGAAGACATGATGCTTTGAAGTTCACATCCATAATTCGTAATAGAATTAGGATCATCAATCTTCAATGAAGAACCAATCTTCTCGAGATTCTTTAATTCTGCTTTTGTCAACTTAATACCGTCAATAGTAGCAATTTGCTTCATCTTACCAATATTTTCAGCCTCAGCATCAACCAGCTTTGTATTCTTATTCTTAGCCATTATATCTTATACTTTAAAATTTATTATGCTTGTAAATCTCTTACAGTAATTTTATAAAATTTAAAAGAAAAACCATCTGGCAATTTTGTAGTTCCCTCTGGAAGTCTTCCTCCCATAAGCTGTGCAACATATGCAACATCACCAATATTCAGCTTAATATTAATACGGTTTGGTTTTACACCAAGCACTGCTGCAGTATCAGCATGACCAATAGCAGATGTCAAATTATTAGGAAATTTATCAACTTGCTGAAAATCAACAGTTGCATTATCAGGCAGCATTTGAATACTAAAGGCATTAAGCAAATAAGTTGGGTTTGTAGTCATAACTATAAATTTTAAAAATTTGTAATTATAATATATAAATAAAATTCAATAAATTTAAATCATTAATATATGTTAACAATAATCTTTAATAAACTCTAATCTCAATTCCCTTCTCACGAGCCTTTTTCATCTTTCCTGTGTTGCTTTCCAAATCATTCGTAAATACAATTTGAACTTCTTTCCAGGAACCAGTGACTCGGTACTGTGGATTATGCTGAATGAACTCACCCTTTGACTTGTAGTTGTTTGGTTCTCCAGTCAGGATCACGGGAATCTTGTCAGCATCAGCGTTCTTTGTTTCAACGGCATGCTGCTTAAAATCATCAATCTCTTTTCCAAGCTTCTTAAGCAGTTCAACAAGTTTCTTGTAGTTGTCAGACTCAGTATTCATTGCCCATTGATAACCTTCACTTGCCATACTTGTGAAATCGTAATCAAGGCCAAGTAGATAATTTGTTACCTGTTCTGCAACTTTGTCTCCACAGAACTTGAAGTTGAACGAACGAATGATTTCCTTCAATGAAAGTGTCTCAAGAATCTTCTTGAACTCATTCATAATCTTCTTTGCATTTCCCTCTGCCTTGTTCTTTGAAAGATTCTTGACAGCAAAGAACAGTTCCTCGGGTGTGCATTCAAGAATATTGCTTGGAATATGTTTCTCTGTAGTCTCACCAAAAAATTCATCAGTTTCCTTGTCCTCAGTAATGAATGAGTCAAACACCTTAGAAGCAATCTCATTTCCAAGATTTGGAATGTTAAGTGATGCAGCTGAATTAATGAAAGCATTACGTTTAATTTCATTCTCATCAAGTACAGCCATCAAATGAACACCATCAATTGTATATTTTTCAGGCATTGGAATGTTCAACGGAATATGTGTTTCAGTGACTTTGTAAAGGAACGGAATGATGTCACCTGCAAGGCTCATGATAATCTTTGACCCAATACCTACGCCTTGCTGAACAAGTAATCCGTAATTATGTCCTGAGCACTTCTGAACCATTCGTCCGTCCATCTCAACAGGATTCACCCAGATGATTGGTGTGTATTCTCCAGTCTTTCCGAGGTTCCAAGTGATGTTCACAACTTCAGTTTCCTCAAGCATTGGGATAAACTTGATAGCAACACAATCCTTAGGTCTTGCGTCAGTGAGGTTCAGTTTACGAGCACCTGCGATAGGCTTGATGACAAATCCGTCAAGTGCATATTCGGACTTTTTGCGATGTTCCTCAAACTTCTTGTATAACAATGCAAGTTCGTTTTCATCGTCAAAGGTGTACAGTGTTGTCATCACGTGAAATTCGGGAAGAACTTTCTTAACACCACTAAGATGAGTAAGTTCAGTCCAATCCTTGTCAATCCATTCATCATCCTCTAAAATCTTAATACGAAAATCATAAATGACAACATCGAGGTCATTCAGTAATTGATTGAATTCATAAGAATCAGAATAATCCCTTCCAAGAACACCAGCAACAAATGAGCGAGGATTTGTGAATTGGTCAGCATATTTCTTCTCAAATACAGATTTCTTAATCAGTACTTCACCACGAAGAACATACTCTGAATAGTTAAGTGAGAGCAATGACTGAGGAATCTTGTCAATGATATGATCATAAATGTCTCGGCCAAACTCACCGTCTCCACGAGTTGAGATTGTGATCTCATTATAATCAACATTGATGTACAGCTCAAAGCTACAACCATCATACTTAGGAGTGACAATCAAAGGAGGATCCACATTAAACTTAGTGACAAACCCAGCAACTTCCTTGTAGTGCTTACCCCAGTCAACCTTACCGTCCTTCTCATGAATCTGCACCTTACTAAGTGAGCCCATCACAAATGGATGACGAACAGTATAAGAAGGATTATGACGAGTGCCTACATACGCCTTATTCTCCAGTCCAAGTTCCTTCTCAAGTGCATCAAATTCAATGTCACTCATGATTTCCTCACCGTTATAGTAGGCTTCCTTTGCAGCGTTGTAGAGCTTGAGTTGTTCTTCGCGAGTCATATTCTTAAGTTTTTGTTTGTTTTTAATTTGTATAAATAAAATAAAAATGTTCTTCCAAAAATTAAAAGCTTTAACAAACTTTAATAAAAGAGGAACTTTATTTTTTATTTAGTTGATTTCCTTTACAAGAGTTTCAATAACGATTCTTGTGATAGTTTCAACGGGAGGCGCCCATTCAATAATAGTCACAATAGAATTATCAATCTTCTTGTTCTCAACGCTACTTACATAATAAATTTCCTTATTAGCATATTCGTTAACCATGTTAATGTGATTTAGAAATGCCTCATTCCAATCAGTCGTTAACATAATATCGTCATTTGTGTCAAATGCATAATTTTCAATTTCGTCTGTCTCGGGAAATAAATTAACTGTTTGAATGGTTGTCTGATAAATCTTCATATTATCTTTTTTATAGTTCAACAAAAATTTTAATTACAAATATAAAATAAAAACATTCCCCAGAAAATTCAACTTCCAGGGAACAAATATAATGCTAAAAAATAAATCATTTAATCTCCTGTCCAATGACCTCCAGCACCTCTATAATATTCTTTACTTATTCTTTGGCCAAATTCGTATCTTTCTTTTTCCAATTTATCTTCAGTCTCATCATCAAATACTGGGAAAATATCAAATACAGTAGCATCCCACCTATTTGTGAATGAATTAGTTGCTACAACAATTTTTTTAAGTTTATTATATGTTGTGTCAGGATATTTTTTTAATGTGTCAATGATATCATTTAAAATATCTATCATTCGGTCTTCCTTAATGTTTGAACTATAAGAATGACCTGTTAAATCACCATGCCAACAATACGATAATTTTAATTTATCTGGTTTAACTGATGCATCAATTGGGATAAATTTATTCCATGGATTATTGTCAAATTCATCAGAACTTTTCTTTAACTTATCGTTAAGCCATTCTTGTTGTTTTTCTGGAGATCTTTTAAGAATTCCTGGTTTACTTTCCTTATATTTTAACCAATGTTCCTCAGCTTTCTTTAATGCAGCTTCTTTTCTTGCTTGACGTTTATCTGTTTGCGTTTTATTATATTCTTCTATAATAGAAACACGAGCAATTAAGAATTTTGACCATGATTCCAAGATACCTTCATTTATCTTTTTCTTGATTTTTTCTGATGAATCATTTATATTAATATCTATAGAATTAATGCATATTCTACCGAAATTTTCAATATAATCTTTTTTCCATTCATTTATATATTGAACAAGTGATTTCATATATATCTAATATATTTTAATTAAAAATAATTATTCATTTAGCATCAGGATATAACATAGCCATTGTTTCTGGATATCCACTTAAAAACATTTCATTAAAAATTCTTTCATTTATGTTTACAAGTTTTCCAGAATCATTTTTAATCTTAAATTCAATTTTACCACTTGTTGAATATAAACTTGTCATTTTATATTTCTTGTTATGAGAAAAACCTTCATATGTTTTCTCTGGCCTAAGTATTGCTAACATATTATTTTAATTATTTTTTAATTTCTTCTAATCCTTCATACTCACCAGTCTTCATACAACAGTTCTTATACTTTTTTCCACTGCCACATGGACACATGTCATTACGACCAATTTTTTCATACTTACGAACAATTTGTTTTGGGCGCCTTGCCATTAGTGCACGTATTTTAGCAAGCTGATCTCCAGTAATTACACTATCCTCAAATTGTTTCATTTCTTCTGAAACTTCTTCGTCTGTCTTATCTGTCAAATCAACCTCTAAATTACGAAGAGCATTTTGAGCGTCTTCAACAGCAGAACTTTGTTCTAGCATTTTAATGTTATTTTCTTCCATAGTCATAAAATTATTTATTTAGAATTTTTTCTATATGCTTCTTTGTTATAGTTACTTTCTTATTTTTATATTCAGCACATCTGAACATATAATCCTCCATGATTTTTTCCATAATTCCTCGAAGACCTCTTGCACCAACTTCAGTATCTAAAGCTTTATCAACAATATAATATAATGCATCCTTTTTGAAGTCAATTTCTATATCATCAAGTTTAAGCATCGTCTTATATTGTTTTATAAGTGCATTTCTAGGCCGTGTAAGTACATCATATAGTTGTTCACGAGTAAGTTCTGTAGTATGTGCAATAATTGGAAGACGACCAATAATTTCAGGAATTAGTCCAAAACTTCTTAAATCTTGTGTGTTAACATCATCCAATGGATCATCATTATTTTTGTCATTATCTCTTCCTGTGACAAAACCGACTGCATGTTTGTTATGTCTTCTCATTATTTCTTCTTCAATTCCAACAAATGCACCACTACATATAAATAAAATATTTGTTGTGTCAATTGGAACAAGCTTTTGTTCAGGATGAATTCTTCCACCATTAGGAGGACAGTTGACAATAGTTCCTTCAAGCATCTTTAGTAATGCCTGCTGAACACCTTCTCCAGAAACATCACGCGTAATACTCGTGTTTCCCTTTTTAGTTCCAATCTTATCTATTTCATCTATGAACACGATACCTTGTTCTGCTTTCTTTATGTCATAATCCGATGCCTGCAGAAGTTTGCTAAGTACAGATTCAACATCTTCTCCAACATATCCGCTTTGTGTTAATGAAGTAGCATCAGCAATCACAAAAGGCACATCAATCATTCTTGCAATAGTCTTACACAATAATGTCTTTCCACTTCCTGACGGTCCCAATAGAACAATATTTGATTTCTCAAGCTCACATTCATTCTTATCATAATTTGAGAACAATCTCTTATAGTGATTATATACTGCAACACTTAATGTCTTCTTAGCGGAATCTTGTCCAATGACATATTGGTTTAGGAACTCATATATCTCTTGAGGATTAGGAAAACTTTTATTTTCTACGTTTGATGAATTAGGTTCAAATTTAATGTTCCGTGCTAATGACAGACATGAATCACACATATATGTCTTACCGTTAAGTCCAACAACGGCGTTCATATCTTCTGTAATGGGTTTACCACAGAAACTACAAATATTTTGTATATTACTTTTCATTCACAAAATCCAATACTTCATTTAATATATCATTCTTATTGCGAAACTTGTTGCCATCATTAACAACGATTAACTTCTTATTTAATTGTGATTTTTCAAATATTTCATAGAACAAAGAAGTTTCTTTCATAATGTTGTTTTCATCATTTGAAATTGAATTACCATCATCATTTTTTAGTGCCAACTCTGTAGAATTATTAATCAATTGAACATAATATACATTTTCTAATTTTGTGTAAAATTTACTATTGTCATTAATGAACAACTTAATGTCTTGTTCAATGCCATCAATCATATTAAATACATCATTCTTTTGGCGATTTCTATATAATGTTCCATAAACATATTCACCATACCAGGCTCTATTAAATATAATTAAATCACATACACCATAGTAATTTTCATTATATAATTTATTTATGTAACTATTAAACAATGCATCCTGATTTAAGTTTTGTTCATCAAGTGTTTTTCCTACAGGCTTTCCACAATGAATAATTAATGTATGACTACATAAATTTTTTAATTCATTTATCAAAGTATCCTTACCTGTACGGTCTGTTCCTTCAATTATAATTATTTTCATGTTGTATAATTATGTATTATATATTAATATATAAAAGTATGTGGCCATTTTTAATCATTATTAGCCACATACTTACAAAATATTATGAAAATATTAGCTATTGTCCTCTACGTTTTCGACACCCTTGTCCAATTCTTTCTGTTCACGGTTCATAAATGCAAATGTCTTAAGTTTCCAGGCATGTGCAATTCCGTCTTCTTTCTTGATGACAATACCTTCTTGAGGTACATTATTTGTACAGTCAGGACTATTCATCTCCATGAAAAATTTCTCATCATCAGCAAGTGCAGAAATAAAGTTATCCCCATAATTTTCATCATTGAAAATATTAGGATAAAGATCGTATGCATACCCATAATAGAACTCATTAACAGGCTTAAGTCCAACTGTTTTACAATAATCCTGAACTTCCTTTGCACTATACTCATGAAAAACTCCATCAATATTTGTAGAAGTAATACGATATACAACAACCTTAAAGTTTACACCTTCCTTATAATCATCAACTGCGCGAGGAGGTCTACATCCATAATCATATCCCTTTTGGATATATTTACCATTAGGAAGATACCCAACAATTTCTGCATAAATTGTCATTCCTTTCTGTAGATATGGCTTCAAATAATCAAAACCATATTTCCAAACATCAACACTATAAAATCCTTCACCGGTTGTAGGATTAATGTTTGCATTTTTAATGACAGACCTTGAACTATAGATATAGTCATAATCAGGATATGAATCTACATCAGTGTATACAGGCAATGTTCCGCCAAACTTAGTATATAACCAAGTTAGAATTTTGTCCCATTTCTTTCTTGGTTGTCTACACAATACTCGAGACGCAATCAAACTTGTACCATGCCACTTACTTGTGATACTAATAAGATCTGTTGGCTTAATTACCCAAGGCTCCTTACGAATCAAAATCGTATCATAATGGAACTTAAACTGTCCTTCAATCAACTTATTAAACCTCTTAAGCTTATTGTTACGATATTCTCCAGTATTGGTTATTGAAGTTACATTGGTCTGAACAACATATTTACGATTAATCCAAAATGTCTTTCCGTTATGTTCAACTTCATCAAATTCAGTATTTATCTCAATGTCGGTAAGTTCAACATTTACAGAATCAAGAATCCAATCTTTAAGATCATCAATAGGCAACAAAAATCCTTCAGAAGCAAATCCGCCAAGCTTAATTGCTTTTACTCGTCCATTCTTATCAAAGAAGCCCTTCTTCTCAGGATTCCTATTCAATGCACTATTAGAATATAATGACAAATACTCAAGAAGTGACGGATTTATTTGTGACATTGCAGGAAAATACACATAAATGCCTTTCTTCATGTCCGTTGAAACAATAATATTAAATCCATCTACAACAGCAACCTGAAGCTTAGTGTATTCAGGATTTGGATGCTTTGCGAAATTATTAATCTCAACAATTTTTGCGAGATAATTTACATTTGCTCCCTTTGATTTTTGTAACTTCATAATCTTATTTTTTAAATTTCAATAACTATTTCACCTTCTTTGTCATAAATGTATTTAACTTGTTTACCGTTAATACAATAATTATTTATTTGAATAAACGGACCACCACTTGGATCTACGAAATCATATTCTTTATCTTCCCAATCATGACCTTCTCGAAGTCCAAATCGACAATAGTCTTTACTATTTTCTGCAAGTCTAAGAATATATATATTTTCATCTATCTTTTCAAGGTAGTTCTTATCACCATAACGATTAGATAATTGTATTCTTTCCATAATACATTATTTAAATTATTGCATATTTAAATTACGATTATAATATATTGATGAACTATGAAAAATTCAAAAAGATAAATATTTTATTTACTTTTCATATAAGTTTTAAACAACAAATGAAAGTAATAAATATAGCAACAACCATAAGTATCAATATGATTTCCAATTTATGTATTTTCTGTAAGTATTTTTTATTGTCGCCTGATGCACATTTGTCACACAATGTTTCATTTTCTGAAATTTTCCAATCAATTGCATAATCTTTTAAATGGTCTTCATATTCAAATGATGGAGTTCTTCTGCCGCATCTACTGCACCTATAACTATATTCCATAAATTATGCTTTTGTTTTATTCTTAAAGTTATTAATTACATTAATTGCGTTTTCAATCTTGAACTTATCATCAGACATAAGAATTTTTAGTATGATTGAGAACGCGTCATTCATTCCTTTTTCATACAAGTTTGGATGCTGTTCTACAGGTGACCAATCGTCTTCATGATTGAAACTAATCTTATGTTTGCTCGCATGAGCAAGATGTCCAGTATTTTCATCATCAATAAATAGTTCAATGTAATCCCCATAGCCAGGTTCACGATTATAGTAATCCATCAAAAACGGTACATATCCTTCTGACTTGAATACTACATTGTGGTTTTCATCAAGCAGTTCATATACACCAGTATCAACAACCTTTGCGAAAATTGAACAATCAGAATTTGGCAAAGTATCAAAACCATTTTTCACATCAACTGACCAAGTATCTTCATTTTCTGAACCAGCAGCTATAACTCCACTAATCAATCTATCTGTAACAAGGTCAATTACAACATCTTGAAATCTGCATTCCCAAGGATCATGAGCGCTAAATCTTAAAAATCGTACAGTAGTAAAATCTTTTTCCATAATCTTTTATTATATTAATATATTCATTTAAATTCTTTTTCAAATTTCTTTTTCAGTTCATCAAGATCATTCAAATACATTTGTTGAATTGTTGTCTTTTTTATATAATCAAGTTCCTTTTTAATTTCTTCGTTTTCTTTAAGTAATTCGTCTCTTTCCTCAATAGTACATTTGCTCATAGGTGTTCCAATCAGATACATTGGCAACTTGTGACCATCCATATCCACCTTGATGTCAACCTTAGAACGATTACGAATCTTCAACTTTCCCTTGCATACAAGTTCAATAAATTTTACCAATAGTGAGTTCTTTTCATATTTGTCCTCAAGTATCTTAACTAATCTTGACTTACGATCATTATATATATTTAATCTATACTTTACAAAATATTCTATAAGTTGCTGTGGTGTCTGAAAATGTCGGATCTTGTTATTTTCATCAAGCACCCACAGCAGGTCGTCAGGAACAACCTTCGTTAGTTTAAATAAATTGCATATATGTGAGTTAACTGTCTTACGCTTTCCTAATTTTGCTAATTCTCCCTTATTAAATTGAATGATATATTTAATATCCGAACCTTCACTAAAATTCTTCCAATCTTTAATTCTATTCTTTTCTATTAATTTATTCAAATGCTTTTCAAATCCTTCAAAGTCTGTGTCATAAGGAAACATTGTAATTTCTACTCTATCTCTTTTCAAATCAAGTGTGAATTTTCCATCACTAACCCATTTTCCTTCATCATTTGTTCTCCAAAGTTTATTGTCATATTCTCTGATGTATGGATAAAGTACAAAGCCGTTTGTTGATTCATCTTTACATTTATTCTTGATGAATTCAATACAACAGTCGACGACATCCTTTGGGTTATATGACATTGTAGCAAACTTATATCCAGGCGCCATGCCTTCCTGACGATTCAGAATCACTGTAGGAATGATTGGTAAATAATTCTCTGGTTCAACATATTGTCCCTCATCAAAGATTTGGTTTGTCAATTCAATATCTGTCTTCCATAAGTCACTAAATTCAGATAACTTAACATAAAGATAACGAGGTGCAGAAACCGACTTAGGAGACCTTAATGAACCAACCTGTCCATCACATTCAAGAGGATTGCAATTAAATTTAAATGGTTGTGAAAGAGTTATGATTGTCCCATTAAGACTTGAATCTCCATGAGGATAGAGCGACAAGTTCAATGTATCGCCTGACAGATTAAGAAGTTTCTTGTTTCCACCATTCTTAAGACCTCCATTGAATGCCGCGTGCATAATCTTTCTTGCACCAGTCTTAAGTCCGTCAATGAGAGAAGGAAGCGCACGATTTGCAAGAACATAAAAAGTATATTCCTTATATTCCTTATTTAAGAATTCTGTAATAGTTCTCTCTACCTCAGCATAATTGTTACTAAGATCTATATCAACAATTTTATCCTTCTTGTTCATCTTTATTAAGTTTTAAATCAAGTTCTTTACAAAAATTATCTGCGTTTTTCTTTGATGTAGTTAAATATGTTTTTATGTATTTATGATCTTCATCAACATATTCAGTATAATTAGAATTGTTAAAACCGACATCATATTTAAACATTATGTTCTTATTAAATGTCGTGTCATAACAAATAAATCTAACTTGATAATTTTCTATAGAGGCATCACGTGCCATCACTAAATTTCTACAAACATAATCTTTTATATTATTTTCGTCATCATACGAAACATCAATTCGGTATAATTTATTGTTTTCTTTTAACTTATAAAAAATTGTAGCCATAATCAAAAATAAAAATTTATATTTAATATAAAAATAGATCCAAGAAAATTCAATGGATCTATAAACTTTTTAATCTATTTTAATATAATTATTTTTCATCCGTTGTACCAATCTGGTGTGTTTGTTATACCTGAACCGTCAAACATTCGTCCTGTAGCATAAATACTAGATAAATCCCATTTAGATAAATCTCCAACTGATTTTAAGTTTGTACAACAACGAAACATGGCTGAAATATCTTCAGCATTAGATACATCCCATTTAGATAAATCTCCAACTGATTTTAACTCTTCACAGAAATCAAACATACCGTACATATATCTAACTTTTAATACTTTCCATTTTGATAAATCACCTACTGATTCTAATTTATAACAGTTACGAAACATAGTTGAGATATCTTCAACACCTGATACATCCCAATCAGATAAATCTCCAACTGATTTTAAATTAATGCATTTTTCAAACATTCTAGTTAAAACTTCAGCATTTTGTGTATCCCAATTTGATAAGTCCACAGATTTTAATTTTGTGCAGTTTAAAAACATATTGTGCATATTTTTAATGTTTGATACATCCCAGCCAGATACATCTATGTATTCAAAGTTAGTTCCTTGAAATACTCCATAACTACGTTTTTCATCATAAAATGTAGTCATTCCACTTACATCTATATCATTAAAGTAAACAGGTTTCTGTTCTGTTCCAGGTCCTAACTTATTGTATTTATCTTCTATAATCTTTCTTAACTCATCAAATGTTTTAGGAAAATATATATATGCGTTTTTATAGTTCTTATTAATGACAAGTTTTTCAGATAAATAGTTAACAAGTGACTTCATAATAAATTTGTATGTTTATTAAATATATATTAAAAATATTTTTATATATATGATAATATCAACATACGAATTATACTATAACAGTTAATGAGTAAGGATCATCATAAACCTTTAAACAAGAATAACCTTAATGAAAAGGCGCTTGCTGCTTCCAAAGGCAAGGACAAGAAAAAATTCCTGAGACACATTTATAACAGCAAGAAATGGAAAGATATACGAAATGAATATATATCTGAACATCCTACATGTGAATGTTGTCATTTTGAACTAGCTACACAAGTTCATCATATAAAGAGATTCAGTACAGGAAAGAACAAAAAAGAAATAGAAAAGCTTGCTTATGACAGGAACAATTTAATGGCACTCTGCAGTCACTGTCATATAAGCAAGCATTTAAAGAATTTACCTGAATCCGTTACCGAAGATTCATAGCACAAATAATCAATACAGGCATTGGAATATAGCCTTCGTATGTCATTATAATATCTGATGAGTATGTTGAGTTTCCTCGATATACATGATTGTTTGCTACAGTAAGCACACAGTCACTGATGTATGTTGAATTTCCTTTGTATATTCTATTGTTATTATATGTCCATAGTACATCACTGATGTATGTTGAGTTTCCTTTATAACATTTTCCATTTGTGTACTTACATATGATATCTGATGTATATGCTGAATTTCCATTATATATATTGCTGTTATAGTAAGTATATACAATATCATATCCATACATTGAATTTCCTCTATACACCTTACCATTACTATATGTGTATGCACAATCACTGATGTATGTTGAGTTACCACGATACATTCTTACAGCATCAACGGACAAGAACATCAGAACAGAAATAAGTATAAGTAAAATTTTCTTCATATGATTTAATTATTTATATTATTTAACCAATTATCAAATTCTTTCATGTTAAAAAATTCTATCCAATTTAAGTTATTTTCTTTTGCAGTTTTTCGTTTCTTGACATCTCTAATTGTCCAAGTTGAAATTGCATTTTTATAAAACTCTCCATTTCCGTTTTTCCATTTTTCTAAAAGTAAAATATCGTCAGTGTCGTCTTTATTAAAAGGATGTCCGCCATGAGTCCAAGTTCCTTGAAATTCAATAAATAATTTTAATGATTTTATATAAAAATCACAATTAAACGGATATTTTTCTTTGTCGTAAAATTGTCTAATTATATCGTCTTTATTAAATTTTGTTAATAATTTATTATAAATTTCTTCTTCAGGTTTTGATGTATTAAATGTATGATTTTTTCTTTTTGTTTCATTTTTTATCAAAATTAAATCTTCACGTTGCGACATCCATTCAACCCCATATTTTTCTAAATTGTTTTTTCTAATATTTTGTTGGATTTCTTTATTATTTACTGAACAAACACACCCATATCTTTTTAAATTTGTTTCTTTTTGTTTTTGTTTTGCTGCTTCTGAATGCGAATTTATTTGACATGATTCCATTTGAAAATTATGTTCAACACCATATTTTTTCAAACATGTTTGTTTCATTTTTTCCCTTATAGAATCTGATGCAGCGCCCATTCCCCCATTATTTTTTACAACAGTTTCTTTTATTTTCTTTTTTATTTCATCATGTTGAGCAATATTGTCAACACCATATTTATCTTTAATTATTTGTTTTATTTTTTCTCGTGTTTCTTTATTTTGAAATGGCGATATTACTCCATATTTTTCTTTATATGTTTTTATTCGTTTTTCCTGACAACTTTGTGCTGCACAAGACCTTGAACAATATTTTTTATATCCTATGTTAATAATATATTGTAATTTATTACCGCATATTGGACATTTAGGAACGTTACTAATATTATTTATTAACATATATAATGCCTCAAAAATATTTACGTTATATTTATTCAATAAATATTTTCTTTCTTCTTCAGATAATAATTTTTCTGTTTGTTTGACAGTCTTATATCTTGAATTATTATGTTTATTAATTATTATGTTTTCTATTTCATTATACATATAAGTTATTACATATTAATTTTCTACTTCTTCCTTTAACATATCTTTACGGGTTGAAGCAAGTCCTTTGCCAAACCACTTGTTAAGCATCATATCAGCAAGATCATCTTTTGTAAAATACTGAAAATTGTTACTTGCCATCATTTCTTTAAACTCTGAGGCATTAAGACCACCAAGTCCTTTAACATATTTAATTGCCCAGCCATTAGATAATTTTTTCTCATCTTTTTTATATTCTTCAAGTGAAAAATATTTCTTTTTTTGTTTTCCTTTTGTTGCTATAATAATTGGGGAAATAATACGGCAAATCATTTTTTGTTCAAACAATTCTGGAAATAAATTAAAAAATACCATTAATAATGCTGCAATCTTATGGCCATCATAATCCATATCTGTTGATATTACAATCTTACCGAATTTTAAGTCAGCCTTTTTATTATATTCGCCAAACTTTAAACCAATAATTTTAATGATGTCATTGAATACTTGATTCTTCATAATCTCGCTTGGTTTTAGACCCAAAATATTTAAAGGTACTCCACGAGTTAAATATCCTGCTTGTGTCATTGAATTTCTACCTGACCGAAGACCACTTGCTGCAGAATCTCCCTCAAATATCCATAATTGTTTTTCAGACGGTTTCTTACTAGTACAGTTGATGAATTTGTCATTTCTTAACAACTTACCAGACTCACGATTCATTTTACGAATCTTTGCCTGTTCCTCAGCATTCTGTTTTTGAGAATACCAATCCTTCATTATGTCGATGATCTCTGACTTCTCAACTTTCTTGAGAAACTGTTCAGGAACTTCAAACCTGATATTCTCATCCTTGCTAAACTTGTCAATAGGAGTAGTCAAACATTCCTTTGTTTGAGAATCATATGCGGGATTTGAAACAGTGCATTCACAGAACAATGAATATTTATTATCTACATTATGAAGTGTGACATTCATCTTTTTCTTTTCCAACAAGTCCTGTACTGTCTTATTGATACGAAGACGAATTGCATTCATATGTGTTCCTCTTGAACATTCTGCTCCATCAACAAATCCTACATTGATGTTTGACCCAGGAAATATCCATGCTCTAACAAGTTCATTCTCAAATGTCAACTTTGCTGATGTGTCGATGAAATCACTATATAATTCTATATACTGTTCAAATTTATTGAACACCCACGTCTTATTGAACAGTTCTTTATTGTTCTTGTTAATATATTTAAATGATACTTTCAGTTTTGGGTTTGCTGCTGCAGCATCAATACAACGCTTCTCAAGAACAGCAATGAAGTCCTCAGGCAGTTCAGTATAGTCAACATCAAACTTACTGAAGTCAATCTTCAAAGTAGTTTGTGTATAATGATCCTTACATTTTTTAATAACAAGATCATCATTTAATTTTCTCATGTTGTCTGACCATGAACGGTGAAAACTATTCTTACCATCAGCGGAATCAACAATAAAATTACTAGAAAAAATATTTGCTAGAACTGAACCTACTCCGTTCGTCCCAATCAGTTGTCTGTCTTCATCATCATTATAATTTGAAGAAGTACGAAGACGTCCAAACACAAATTCAGGAACATAACATTTTGCTTGTTTGTGCATGATAATTGGCATACCGCCATTATCTTTAATTATAATAGTTCCATCATATTTTACTGTAACATCTATTCTTGTCAGACCCAAATTAGTATCTCTACGATATTCATCACATGAATTTGAAAGAATTTCATCAAAAACCTTTAACATTGCTGGTGAATAATGAACATCCTTCATTGTCATCATAGATTCATCTGAATCATATATGAACATTTGTCGAGTTTCATCTTTAATTGACCCAACATACATACCTGGACGAGACAACACATGTGTTATCTCATCCATTTCTTTGTAGATTTCTTCAATTTTCTTTTTTCTTGGTGCCATCTATAATATGTTTTATTATATCAAATTGTAGTTATAATATATAATAATTGCCAAGAAAATTTAATTTCATCTTATATATTTTTTAATGACTTGTTTCATATCATCATAGTATTTATATATATTTTTTAAATTTTCACTATCTCTCATATATGTAATATAACTATTGTTCATTTTTCTTTCAAGCCATCTAGAATCAAGAAATGAAAAGTTATATGATATTTTTGTATCAATGTAGGATAATTCATATTTTAAATTGTCATACTCACTTAATGTCATATTTTCTTATTTACTTTTATATTAATATTAAAATATGAAACTTGACCCAATATTTTTAATTATAAGGAAAATTAAACATAATTATTTGAGCATTTTATGGCTAATCCTATAAAATTTGATATATACATTGGCAAGTCTGGAACTTCTGGACAAACACCAAAACCAGTTGTAATTCCAGAAAGATGGAAACCAATTCTTGCATTAGCATATGCATACACAACATATTCAATAAATAATTCTGAACTAAATTTTGCCGTATTAACTTCACAAGTTAATGAACATGAAAATAAAATCAATAACCTAGAAAATAATATAGCAGCATTAGAAATATTAGATAATGATGATTTTATTGAACAAATTAATAACTTATCAGGTAAAATAGATAAATTAGATCCTGATTTGTTAAAAGGGCTTGCATATGCATATACATTATTGCATACTGAAAAGGTTCATTATGATTCATATACATATTCATATGTATTATATGAAGATTCTATAGATCGTTCATATGATTATATTGATTCTATCAAAGATGAATTACAATATAAAACAAATAGTTTAAATCAATATGTAAATAATGAATTCATAAAGAAAACCGATGCTGATGAAAAATATGCCTATAAGGATAATATACCAACGAAGGTATCTCAATTAGAAAATGATGAATTATTCATAACACATTCAGCACTTGACAATTACACAACATATAATTATGTAGATAAATTTGTTAATGATAAAATTACTGATGTTGTTGATGCCGCTCCACAGGCGCTTGATACATTAAAGGAACTTGCTAATGCTTTAAATAACAATGAAAATTTTGGTTCATATGTAGTAAATGAATTAGATAAAAAGGCTAATATATCTGAGGTTCAATCATTGATTGATGGAATGGTTGAACAGAAAAATGATATTCCTATATATGATTCCACAAAAATACAAGAACTTACGGATGCTGGACAGTTGCCTGATAAGTATATAGATATAGATTCTGGAGATGAATTATTAGGAAAAACTGATGCTGGAAATTATCTTGACATTATATTTAGTACATTACGAGCATTACAGCAAGAAGTAACAAAGATAAAGAACACATTTAATTCTGGAATAATGTCATTAACAAATGAAGACACTCATATGTCGGAGGTTGTTAATGAATATTCTGAAACTGATGAAGAGGAACCATTATGGGCTGTAGATCCAAATACATTAACTGAAATAAGTGGTGCTGAATTTTATTTAGATACTGCACACACATTAACTCCAACAGAAAATGTAACTGTTTCAACAAATAAATTAGTAATTAATAATACAGCGTCATGGAATGACAATAGAATTAATTTAACAAGTGGGGAACCAACTAATTATTTACATGATAATGAAGATGCAAAACAATATGTATATATTACTTCAAGTACAACAAATATTCAGATACAGTTAACAAATTATTCTGACGATAGTAAATATATAAATATTGATTTAAGTAGGTTAAATATACCTGTTACCGAGGCACATAAATATAATATATTATTATGTCTATCACGGTCAGTAAAAACAACAAACAATACATATGCTGGTGAGAATTTTGTATATGTAATAATTTCTGATTATTTTTCTGGAGAAGAACTATTGTCAGGATATATAAATAATGGAATATTAAGAAACACATTACAAGAAGGAAGATTTGTTGGTGGCACATTAGAAGAAAGAAGATATTACATTAGTAAGATTGATTTTACAGATCTTGAACTTTATAGAATGACATTTTATTCAAAGTTTCAAGAATTTAATTCAGATGTTCAGCCATCTGTGCCATTAAAGGACGATACTTATTCTGTTGCGCACATAACTATTCGTTCTGTACAAAACATCGCTCAACTTAAAAAAATAAAAGATCAGTTATTAGAAAACGAATTAGTTTATAACGATAGTAATAACTGTATATATATAATTAAGAATAATGAAATAAAATTAATAAGTGGTGGTTCTAACATAGACCCATCCAATGATATAACTGGAATGGAAAAAGATGAAATTATTAGCTGGCTTGCCGAAAATGGCATAATCGTAACTGAAAATGGTGGTGAAAAGCTATCGTTTAATAATGTTGGAGACATCACATTCATAAATCAACTTAATGAAAAATTTAAGTTTGAAGCTGACAGTGAGGGAAAACTTCATTCTACAAAAATTAATGACGTATCAATGATTCAAAGGGTTTCAGCGTCAAAAATGCCAATAGATGAATCTGCAACAGAATTTACAAACACAAGAGGGTTTATAGGTACATTAAGAGAATATGAACTTAATATTAAACCACAAACTACTGGTGATAATAGTACAGATATGAAATTAAATTCAGACAGAATTAAAATTGGAAACATATATGCACCATTTAAAGATTCTCAAACCTATGGATGTACACATGCTTATATAGAATTAGAAAATACATCTAATATTGATTATCCTCTTGATGGATGTTATATTCATTTTGCACGTCGTAATAATAATACAGAACAATCTGTTGATGAATATAGTTTACCATTAAGTGGTATAATTCCTGCTGGAGGAACATATTTAATAAGATGTAAAAAATATTCTGACATAGAACAGGCAAATACATTTATTGATGTTGATTCATTTGACATTGAATGGATAACGGCTGATGGAGAGTTATTAGATCCATATCTTGGAATGCAAAACACATTCTTGTTGACATACGGTTGTCCAGGGAAAGACAGAGATTCAAATAGTAATTTTAATTATACTGTGCCTATGACAGCAATTGGAACTGGTAAACTCGATAAAATAAGAGTATGGCATCCATGTTATATTGATTCAGTGTCTATTATAGCAAGTATTAAAACAACAGACGATAAAACTGGGTTGACGACAACAACTTCAACATGGGAAGGCTGGAGCAGTAGCAAAGGATTTTATAGTAATCCAAATAAACTTGATGCATTATATAAAACAACATTTGAACTTGATCCAGCAAAACAAGCATATCAAGGATTAAATGCAAAAGATTCTTCACGTGTTAGGTCAAATACAGCAACAGACTATCAGACAGTATATTTACAGAAAGAATATATTGAATTTCCTAAGACAGCTGAAAAATATCCTGTTTCTATGTATAAACCAATGGCAAGTTACTTGCATAAAAATGTTACAACTGATAAAACAAAACTTGATATGGAAAAACCAAACATGGTTACATCTGCGTTTGGTATAGATATGTTAACAACAAGATGTTTTAATTGGGTTTCAGCAGGTAATTTTGATGAATATATTTGGATTCGTATAAAAGGAACAGATAATTGGACAAGATTTGAATCTTACAAAGAAAGAACTGCTTCTGACACAACTTATTCAGAATATTATAATAAATTAAATAATAATGAATTATCTGTACCATATAGAAAAGAATTTACATATATGACAAATAATGCTGTATATGCCAGAATTCATAGTCAATTTCCAGGCAGTGGTATAAAATATACTGCGCATAAATGCATTATTAAAATTGTAGACAATGCTGTTACAACAAAAACAGAATATGAATATATAGTTGGTCGGGCCGATAAAAATCTTAATCCAGACAATGAACATATTTCAGACATAATGACATTTACATTATATCCTTCTGATTATGAACCACGTTTATATCAAACAACAGACCAACAAGGTTTCCACTGGATTGAATATCAGACATGGGCAGCAGCTGCAGATTATATAAATAATATTATTAATGAACAGTCTCAGGCTGAAAATATAATTCCTGTAGTATTGAACACTGGTGATGCCACACAGAATGGTACGCGTGTAAATGAATGGCTTGATTATTATAATGCAGGAAAGAATATATTTAATCATTTAGAACAAATGTCAATTGTTGGCAATAATGACTTGTGTGATACAGATGTAACTAAATTAGGAACTGGCGATGACAATGGAAAATCAAATGGTTTTTATCATCATATATTTTATTGCTATGAGGTAAGTGAAAAATTAAACAATGACACATATCCTACAGCAGATTCAGATCCAATTGAATTATTAAATAATAAAGAATTTAAATATTTGCCGCTTGTGAAAGGCAATGATGATGTCATAAGATATATTCCTTCATTTTATTGGTTTGGAAATTCCACATATACATTTATGATGATGAATTCAGAGTTAACATATGTTAACTGTGGAAAATGGTTTAAACGAACAATAAAAAATGAAAATATTTCTGATGTTAGTTTACAAGACCAAACAGTTAATTTATACACTGGTTGGTCCGTTCCAGCGAATACACAGGACATATCTATTTATGACGATAATTTTACAACTATTTATACAATGCTGTATAATGTAATAAAAGAACATAAAGAAAATAAAGAAAATAAAAATAAAATTAGTAATCTAATTGTCGCATGTCATGAAATGCCATTCACTGTCGTTACAGCAGCAAATTTAAAACATTCAACAGCTTCAAATGATAGATCATTAAATGGAACATCGTTGGTAGGATCACATATGAACAAATTAAACAATCTTGATTATAAGTCAAATTATTGGTTCTCTAGATTACTTGAGTTCTTTAATGTTAAATTCTGTTATGGCGGACATAAACACACATATGCTATAACAAATGAACTTCGTGAGAACTATATATATTATGAAACTAATAATGAAGGAAATAATGTTAAGAAACGCAGTATTGATGGTAAAATGACAATGGAAAATACCCTCAAAAACGACACTGCAGAATTTAGTGATACATTAAAAATATTTAATTCTACATCTGTTGAAGAAACGGTGACAGATCCTAAAACTGGTGAGGAACACACTCAAACGCGTCTTTTATCAAGTAAAATAAAATTTGACGATGACACAGACAATTTGCCTGATAATCAAAAACGTGTTATTGCGTTATCTAAATTCCCTCTAATGAATAAAAAATTAGATTGTAAATATGAAAAAAATAGTGACGAAACAATAACAAAAGAAATTATTGGAGAAGATGGTATATCATTTCAAAATGATGTTTTATTCCCATACTATGGTGTTGAGCTTCAAGAAAACGAAGAATTGGGTGGCGTAATATATTTAATGTGTCAGGCAACAGGATTTAAACTTAAATCAAACAAAGAGCTTCCTGGCCCAAATCAAAAATTTAGTTTTATAATTCCAAAAACGATTGTAGCAGACAGCGGTGACACACCATCTGATGAACAACTTCAGCCAATGTTTACTGAAATTCGTCCAAACGAGCGTAAAACATATCTAATGAGATTAAAAAATATACAAAACGGGAAAAAGGTATTGTCTCAAACAGATTATGGAACTAAACCAATATTAGTTGAATATTTATATAGAGATATGGAAGACGTTGATATGTATGGTGGATGGACTACAACTAAGAAGCCTGTAGTATCTTGGTAAAAAATTAATTACATCTATATAAATATCTAAAATATTTAAAACATTAATGAACTAAATATAAGTAAAATAGTACTTAATTATGAAATTACACGAAAATGGAAATACATCCTATATAATTAATGACACTGACATTAAAATGACTGGTGATGAATTAGGATTAAATGCCGGTTATACATTAAAAACAGTATTAAATGATCATTCAAAAAAGATTGAAAAACTGGAGTCAAATGTAAAATGGATGTATAGATATGGGGCACTTGGATCCGGAGGAACTGGGTCAGGATCAGGAAATGGCTCAACATCAAAATTAACTGTTCAAATATTTAAAGACGGTATTCAACCAATATCGCCAGGAACAAAGTTAATGTATCCAGGTGAGGATTATTATAAATTTAGAGTTGAAATTCATGGTGGTGGTTCAGATACATTTCAAATTAAGTATTATTATAACAACGGTAAAGTTTTAACACGTGTTGTTTCAAAAGATAATGAATTCACAAATGAAGAATCTTTAAAATTAGAAGGAAATAACGAACTTACAATAACTATAAAAAATCAATCAACTGGAGATTTTTATAAGGTAAATGACTCACCTAACCTAACATTTCAATACATTACTTCTGCATATAATATTTCTGCTAATTATGTAAAAGGATATGATTATGTAAATGAAAATAATATAAGATATGAACGTTTTACGCCGAACAATAATATAATATTCATATCTGATATAGCAGATACTGGTTTAATGATAGCATTAAATTATAATATAGCAGTTAATTTGACTGATTCAAAAACATACATTGAGTATAATGATTGGGAAGATAGAAACATACTAATAAATAATAATGGTATGACAATTAAATATCTTGATGCCAATAACATAGAAAGAACTGACCATACAGAATTTGATTTGAAATTAAAATCCAATAGTGCGGGAATATTGTATTTACCGTTAGCTAATGATATACGAAATTATTTATCTGAAGATTCAGCTTCATTTAAACAAGTAACAATAAAAATATATTCACAACTTGCTGATGATGTTTCTGATGAATTATCTTTATTAGGTTCATTTAACTTTAATGACAATCTTATTCCAAATGGATTATTTCTAAATATTAGAACGTCTGCTGGTAAATTATATAGAAATTCAAATTCTGCTGATACTGCAAATGATGAAAATCAAATAACTGGCGGTGATATTTTATTTAAAGTTACTCCATATAACGGATCATTAGTTCCAACTCGTCTTTATCAATTGTCCGTAAATGTATATGATAATAACAATCAGCGTATTTATACATCAAAACAACAAACATTGAGTGAACAAAAAGAAGCAGACGTTATTATATCAATATCTGAACCCGGTGTAAAGAAATTGGAATTTAATTTAGCATTTAATGGAGTTGTGACAACATATGCATATTTTATAAAAATTAAAGAATTTATATCTAATTTTGAATGGTACCCAAATATATATGTTGATGATTTATATAAAGAAACTCAAATACTTGAACCGTATTTTAATGCAGAATATAAAAGAAACTTTGAAAATAAGAATATTTCTTCTGATGAAATATTTATATCTCCAAAGTCTAACATTCAAATGACATCAAACGACATTCCAAGAACAATATACTTTAATTATGGAGAAAAATATAATAATGTTCAATTAAATTATTATGATCTATTGTTCAGTCTTGGTATTCAATATTCATCAATAAACAATACAAAAAATCCAATTCTTTCATTAAACATTTCAACATCAACAAGTGAATCAAAATCAGAATTCACAATATTTTTATATCAAGATAAAGTATCTATTTCTACATCAAAAACAAATGTCACAAATTATGAAAATATTCAATTATCTTCAAAGAACATAGATATTTTCTTACCTATAGAGGATACTTATGAACCAGCCACAGCAGAAAAATATCATCTATTTAATATATATAAAAGATTTGAGACATTAAATGGAACAAATTATTGGAAAAGTATTAATGCATATATAGATGGTGTACTTGACGGTGCACTTAATGAATTTGTTGGTGATAATTTAAAATATGATTCATTAACATTATATCCTGGAAACTATTCAATAAATCTTTTTGAGTTATCATTATTTAATCATACAAATTTGTCTTATGATGAAATAAACAAAAGAACATGGTTAACCGATCTTGATATAAACAGATATTATAAGGCATATAATGAAAAAATAATATATAGAAGTAAAATATATAATCAAAATGACTTTGCTCTATTTGAAAGATTTAGTCAATTTAGGATAGACGATAAAAATAGAGTAATTGTTGATGATGACTCAGCTCAAAATATATCTAAATTAGTAAATTGTGCTGTTATGCAATTATACTTTGATGATAATGGAACAGGTATAGGAGAATTTAATTCTCATAACACTGATAATTTTATAAAATGGTTTGAACGTAGTTATGAAGAAAATGAACGAACTGTTTCAAATATTCCTGTTACAGTTGAATATTCATCTGGAGACAGCACTGGTTTGCACAATGTGACTATGCCTGACGGCCAAATAGCAACATTTTCAATAAATATTCAAGGTTCATCAACAAAAACATTTAGAGACAAAAATCTTGAGTTATATGCTCCAGCATCTTCTTTCAAAGACGGTATAAAATATGATTATATATATTCTCCAAATATATGTAAAAACACATCATCATCAAATTATCATGATTCATTTTTACCAGAAAGTTCATTCACATTAAAAGCAGATGTTGTGGACTCATCCCATACAAACAATAATGCAATTGGTAAATTTGTAAATGATAACACAACGCCATTTGGACAGGCACGAAATAATTTAAATCAACATGGCACTGTGCATACAGCAAATATTAAAAACACACTTATTGGTTTTCCTGTTTTGTTGTTTATGCACACAAGATACCAAATATATACAGAAACAAATGTTGCTACTGGAACATATAAAAATACTTATTATTTCTTAGGAATATATAACTTTAACCTTGGACGAAATTCTTCATATAATTTGGGATATAAAGATATTGCTAATATTGAACCTCTTATTGATGCTAATGAAAAAGATAATGATTTTGTAATTTATGAAATAGAAGAATCAAAAAATACACAAATAGACAATGTTGTTGGCGCAGAAATTCAGGGAAATAATATGTTCTTTGATTTTTCTCAATATAACGACAATACAGTATTATTTGATCCAAACTTTGGTATGTGGGCTGATTTTATAGGCAATAATGAAGAAAATATATTGCAAGGCTATATAAAAAATCTTTGTAGGGATGTTGCTTATGCCGGTGGATACGTGTTTAATATGGTTGGAAAACATATGTCTGAAGATCTATCAGATATGTATGGGTATGATGCAATGTATTCAAAAACGACAACAGATGAAAATGGTAAAACACTTGAATGGGTTCCAAATTACCATTATCAGGTAAAGTATGAAGCAACCGTCGGTACAGAACGAACATATAGTTTTATAAAAGATTCATATAATGGAACAGAAACAAATCTTCTTAGATTAATACTTCAATATGAAAATGATACTACTCAGTTAATGACACCTCCACGAATTGATTTTACATCAGTTTCAGAGTATTTCACAACTATGATGGCAATGGGTCTTGTTGATTCTCCAATGAAAAATCTAAATGTAAAATCATGGAACAATGGTCAAACATTTTACACTGCGTTTTATGATATGGACACAGGTCTTGGAAAAAACAATATAGGTACATATATAAATTATTTTGCATTTTCTGATTATTGGAAATCCAAATGGGAAAAATTAAAAAATCAACAGTCAGGAACATTAAAGCAGGTAGAAATATTAAGAGATTATTCTCCAGAAAAATTAGATGGTGATGATAAAGGTGGTTCTTCGTTTTTTGACGTTCCGTCTACATATTTGTTTGCTGTTGTTAAATATACTAAATCTATATTATCAAGAGGTTATAAAAAAATAGAGGATGTATTAAAAGATTTTGAAAATTATTCAAGCATATTTGAAAAAGATCCTTCAAATATATGGGGAGAATGGAGAAAAAGTAACGGTTGTTTAAGAGATGCTAAATATTTTATGAAAACATATTTTAATGATCATCTTAAAGACATACCTGAGGAGGCATTTAATTTTAATTATATATATAAATATTTTGTAAAAAATGAATCTAATAACGGTTACGATGGCGTTAATTTCATTAAATTCCATGGCAGAGGAAAGGCATACACGGAAAATTGGTTAGATTCACGTTTGCACATTCTTGATGCATATTTCAATTTAAATGGTATTGATGACACTATAAACATTGTGAATGGTGTTGAAATTAAAGCAGCAACAGTTGATAATGCACATAAGCCAACAGATAATAAGGATGTATATGTATTACAGGATGCATTCACTGGCAGTGCTGATCATGGTGCATACACAAAAGAAAGTAATGGAAATTTAACAATAACAGCAAAGGAATATGCTCCATTAATAATTCAATATCCTCAGTTAAAGGAACGTTATTTGTTTCCATCAAATGGTAATCCGTCAGAAATCACTTTAAAGTTTTATAGTCCTCAAACGTGTCTGTTTGGTGGCTCTGGATTATGGACATCAATAAGTTCTATTGCACCATTTATAAATGATAAAAATTACTTTTCAATTTATTCTAAATATATATCTACTATAATTGGTACAAATAGAACATGTACAAGTTGGAATTTTGAAGCTCCATCATTAAGAATACTTAGATTAACTTCAAATAATTATAGTGGTGAAATTAGATTTGAATCTACTGATTCTGCTCCAGAATATCAAAACTTGGATGAAATAGATATATCTAATACGGGAATAAATCTTTCATTAAGTAATATTCCACTTCGTAAATTATATGCGCTTAATATGAAGACTGGTGCGAATCTTAATGCAATAGGTTGTAACCGTCTTGAGGATGTTAAAATATCAGGTAACTTTAATTCAATATCTTTAAGTTCATGGAATAATGTATCGGCTTTACCGACAGGAGGAAATTTAACTTGTGAAACAATATCAATAACTAATGATATAGAAAGATTTCCTGATGCGTCATTATATATATCAAATAATAGTGAATTAAAAACAATCAATATTTCAGGATTTAGTCATTTATATATTAGCGCATGTCCAAAGTTAACAACAATTATATTTAATGATATAGAAACATCCCCAATAAAAACTTTGGATATACAAATGCCTTCATTTAACGATGAAAACACATTTACAATTGGCAATACTGAAAATGCTGTAGATTTGTCAAATTTCAATAATTTAACTACATTAAGACTTTCTAATCTACCGATAAAAGATTTACTATTACCGACAGGTACAGAAAATCTTGATGACGGATTTAGAAAAATAATTCTTCTGCCAGGTGCATTTTATAATTGTAAAAATCTTGAAACAATACAAAATGAAGATCACAGCGAATCTAAATTAAATAAATTATATATAACCGGAGATTCAACATTCTTTAATTGTGGATCACATTCAGCAAACGGATATAAATTAATTAAATATGGTAAATCTGAAATATCAAATGTATATATTGATGAAACATGTATATCATTAAAAGATACATTTAATTGTACAGATGGAAAAGGCAAAATAACATATGCTGTAGCAAAACAATTCTTACAAGAAAGATGCACAAATAGTTCTGTTGAGAATGTAACGACCATTGACAATATGTTCAGAAATAATGTAATTGAATATAATTATGCTAATTTTTATTCTGAATATTTAAGTAAAACATGTTCTTTACCATTATACGGCTTTATAAATTGCGTTTCAGCAAATGACGTATTTTCATTAAACTCTATTAATTTCTGGAATAGATATATGTTTGAAAATGCTGATAAATCATTATCATTATTTAAAAATTCTGACGTATTAAATCTTACTACAATGTGCAATACATTTGAATATGGAACTATAGATATATTATATCCATTTATAAATAAAACAATTTCTATTGATTTCAAACAGCAAAATAATATAATGATCTATAATCCATCTGCATTATCTGCATATTCGACTTATAGTAAACTTATATTAAACAATATATTTGATGACAGTTATAAAAATAACGAATCTGAAAATATACATCCAAATAAAATAATATCAATAAGTAATTTTACTATATCATCAACATATAGATCTGCTGGAGGATCATCAAATTCACAAAAATTTGATTTCACTGGATTGTTTGATAATAATAAAGAAAATATTGATGATTATGTTTGGACAGCTGCAGCTAAAAATGGAATAATACTCCAAAACTTTATGAATTCTACATACAAGATAGACAATTATAATTCATCAAGTGTAAATATATTATTTAAGAATATTGTTCCAACATTAATTATAAATTCATTTGGATCATTCATTTCATCTGAAAATGATATATTGAATATTTATACAATGTTCAATTGGGATAAAGTAAAAGAAAAAACAGTCAATCTATTTAGTGCTTCATATTCAGGGTCACCAAATATATCTTTCGGTGGAATTAATAATGTTAAGAAATGTTCATATAGTGAATTTAATGAAATATGGAATAAATTAATAGAATCTACTAAATTAGCAGGAATTAGTTCAATATTCACTGATGCTATTATAACAGATGATGATTGGAACAATAAAGAATTTAAGTTATCTAATTCATTAATAATAAATGAATCAATAACTACAGTTCCATCATTATTTAAAAACATCAAATTAATGGACACAAATCTTGAAAACGGACCATATCCAATTGACATAAGATCAAGATTGTTTAAAAATCTAAAAAATATAAAATATGTACCTTCATTGTTTGAAAATACATATATGAAACATGCTATTCCGTTTGATGTATTTGCAAAACGAAAGAAATCATCTTCACAACAGTCATGTTTTGTTAAAGTTTCAAATAATGGTAATGATTCAGATTATGAGCCAGGAAAAATAATACAATATGATTATGATAATACTATTATAAATATGAATAGAACATTTTATAATATATCATTTGAAAACAAAACACTGGCAACATTTAGACACAATAATATAGATCATAACTATAATGCATTTGAAAGAAATTATGCATATGCTGTTTCAGATCAGTCAACAAAATATTATAAATTCTACAAAAAAGAAAATGATGTATGGGTCGAGTACGATATTGAACAGCCATTAGAAATACAAGATATTGATAAATTATGGTGTGATCATAAAGATATTGATTTAATCAAATCTGATGTTAAGGAATATACTATACCAAATGTATATAAGTCAACGTATTCTAAAGATATAACTGACTATTCTAAAAATGGTACAGGATATTTTAATTTAGATAATTTCTGCGACACAGAAGATTGTGGCTTTGTTGTGTCTCCAGATATTTTTAGATGTTGCGATAAATCATGTACAATAACAGATGCTTTAAAATTTGATAGAGGAAACAATTTAGATCCTGTCATAATGACTGGAATGATGCCACCATCAATATTTAAAACTGATTATTTAAGAACAATCAACTTTGAAGGAACATTCAGTGGACTTAACGTATCTCCAATTGAAATGACATATTATGACATAGATGAAATAACTGTTGGTGGAGTACGTTCATTAGACAATTATATAGAGGAAAAAACATGTACAAGATATAATACTTATTATCAGTATATTTTAGATAATTTTACTGAAAGAGATAGTTTATCAAATTCTTTTAATTTTACATTATTGTTACCTAAAAGTACATCAACATATGTTGAGGAAGGTTTAATAGTATATGAAAAAACAAGAAATTCACAAATGTTCTTTATGTTCAGTGACAAATCAATCTCAAAAAATACGCAAAGATTATCTTCAACACTTCCTACTGATTATAATAAGAAAATTTTAGAGGATTACAAAGAACAGGGCGAAAGTGAAAATCTTCGTATGCATTATTATTATATGATAGATAATGGCATATATTTTAATATTATGTATTCATTTATTGATACATTAGACAATGATGAAAATGTAATAAAAACATTTATGACGGGCATAGACAAAAATACATTTAGATATTTAATGTTTGATAATCTTATTTCCTCAGATATTGCTAAGATATATAAAGGAAATATATTATCATCTAATAACTCATGGTCTCAATCTAATGTCACAAATGATTCATCTACTGTATTTTATCAGGTTGGTGGAAACAACACAGGATTTATTGGTTTATCTTTAAATGCTGTGATACAAGCTGAATATAGCAATCGTGGTTGGTTCCCAAGAAACGGTAATGGATATATCATCAATAAAAAATCATTGCCATCACAATTTGAATATAATAATAGTTACATAGAACAATATTGGTCAAATTATAATTTCATGAATTATAAATTGTATGCTCCAAATAATGTTGTTATTTAAAGTATAAAAAAGTTCATAGAACATCATCCATGAACATCAAAAATGGCAACTATATAATTTATTAAAATGATTATAAAAAGTTACTAGATGATGATCTAGATATAGTCTAAGATGTTCTAAGATACATAGTATACTTTAAAATATTTTAAAACTTTTTAACATTTTTTATTTTTAAATAAAGGATAAAATATAAAGGTGAGAATATATCATAAACATATTTATATTTATTTTTCATAATGTTTAAAAGATTTATCTCATTGTTTGTAAGAACGAATATGTGTAAGACAGAATATGACATATCTGATCCAACAAGAACAAAGTCTACCGACAATTATGTAAATAAGTTAATAAAATCAGACAACAAAGTTAGTGTTGGTAATTTTTTCTTAGTTATGACAACTATAGTTGGTTTGTTATTACTACTTGTTCCATTATTTGCTTTGGTTATAGAGGCATGGTTTAATCATACTATAACTACTGACTTGTCAGGAATGGCTTCGTATATCGTTGCTGTATGCTCAATATTTACTGTTGGTGGATTGACTCACGGATGGACAAGTTGGTCTGAAAATAAGTTTAAATCAATCAACAAAGATTCCGAAGGTAATGAATTAATAGAAGAGGAAAAAATTGTTCCACAAAAGAATACTGAAGAAAATAATACAAGCGAAATATAATTTTACATAAATGAAGGGATTAGTTAAATATATACATGAATCGCGTATAGAACAAATATCGTTATTATTAGAATCATTAGGTACAAATGATATATTAAATGAAATGACATTAGAAGAAGTTTCAAGATCTGAAATGAACGATATATTTAATGGAGAATATTTTGATATTAATGATCTTATACCAAATGAAATTTCACCATCGCCAGAAAACATTGGAGGATATCAACATTCAAAACATTATAAAATAACATTTAGAAATATACCAATAGCAGTGTTTGGGACAATGCCTTTTAGTGATTTGCGAAATACTTTGAAAAATATTTCTAATTTGTATGAATTTTTTGAAGAATGTGAGGATGGGGATGAAACAATGTTTAGTCTATTATTAAAATGGGGAGTATTATTATATGATTCAATATATAATATAACATCATGTCCAAAATTATATACAGATTTAAAAACATTTAAGAATAGCACAAATGCTCTTAAAATATTGTCAAATATAGAGAGTTCAGAAAATGATGATTTGTTATGTTCATTTTTTAAGAAAAGTGACACAGATTCTGCTCTTAAATTATTTATAGGCGATATTGCCAAAAAAACATGTTATGTTTCATATTTGCATATAAGTAAAATAGCTAAACAACAATTAGATCTTGGTATAACAAGTGTATTGAAAGCATTTATGATAAAATTTAAAGAAATGGTTAAACAAAACAAAATAGAAGCCCTTTTAGCTATTGGTAAAGATGCTAGAACGGCGAAAATGTATGAGAAAGTTTTGGATATGAAACAAGTAAATACATCTGATTTTGAAAATAATATTGACAAATTTCCATCAATACTTAATCAATGGATTGATGACGAATTATTTACCAATTTTGTATATATGTCTACACGTTCATATATGGCTACTCATTAATATAATTATTATAAATATTTTACATTTTTTAACATTTATCATCCGTTTCATTGAATTTATGGAACGGATTTTATATTTTATAATATAAACATAGTTTCTATAACATAAATATACATTATTTTACTATCATAAATATATTTATTACTATAGAAAATAGATGAGTAAGAGAGGACGAGTTCGAACCAAACAATCAACTACATTAATAGAAAACACATTAAGTAAAAATGGTGAACATATATGCAATTTTCTTGAAGATTTAAATATACCATATGAAGAATTTTATAATAAATTATACGAATATATTGATTACGATATAAAGATGATAAAGGATTGCACTGAAAAAGCAATCGTTGAATCATATATTAAATCTATAGGGCAATTCTTTGTAGCAGAACAACGAAAAAGACTAACTCTTGAAGAAATATTAAATTCATTAAGAAACATCACAAGAAATGATCTTGCAAGCATATATGCTCCAGATATAAGTTTTGATGACACAATAGATAAATATTTTAATGATGTTAAACGTGAATACATTAAGCATCCTATGGGTGAATCAGAAATGCTAGAAATGACTGATGAAAACCGTGATTTATTTATAAAAAACAATCTTAAGACTGTTATTGAATGCGCAAAACGATATAGGGGTTTAGGTGTTGATTTTGAAGATCTAATTCAGATAGGCAATATGGGTCTTTTAAAAGCATGGTATAAATTTGATACATCTAAATCAGATTTACAAGATAACATCATTAATGAGATAAATGAGCATACAGCAGACGACTTTACATATAAGGATGCAGTCGATATAATAACACATAATTTCAAATATCCAAAACTTCTTGAGCAAACAATAGCAAAGATTCCAGATAACGGGTTCTCAAATAAAGAATCGTTTATAGAATGGGCAAAGGATAACATTCGTAAAGCAAGTTTCGCAAGTCTTGGATTTATATGGGCGCGTGCAGCAATAACATCTGAACTAAATGGATTAAGTAATATCATAAGAATACCTCGTTCAATTCGTGATTCAGATGATAAGATAACATTCATAAATTTGGATAGTATAAATCCGCATACATATGACAATTTTAATGATGACGAACTATACGAAATTTCCAATGATGCATTCGTTACTTCAGATGACAATATGGAAAACATGGAACGTAATGATATGTTTAAAGGAATAGTTAATGAATTATTAAATAAGCTTCCAAGCAAACAAAGAAGAATCATAATGAAAAGATTTGGAATTAATTTACCATTCCCATTAAGTATTGCAGACATTTCTGAAAATGAAGGCATAAGTCAACGAGAAGTAAAAGCATTAATAGATAAGACAATGGCATTCATTGCAGAAAATATATCTGATGAAAACAAAAAAATATTATTTGAATTGCTATAATGTTTCCTGGTTTTGTGAATGCATACAGAGATAAAAATAACCATGTTCATCTATATTTCTTTCCAGGAATAGATGAACATGGGAATAATATATATAATAACATTGATATGGCAGAATATGTATCAAGTTATACTATAACCAATAACAATGATAATTCTATAGACATATGTTTTTATAATGATAAAATAATTAGACTTAATGTAAAACTAATTAGAAACGTTGATTCAAAAGAAGAGTTCATAAAACTTAATGTTTGATTTAAATGTCTAATCTGTTATCATAACATTATCATATAAATATGGAACAATTAAGCTTTGTATATAATCTCTTTGTTTAAAGATATGAGCATATTTCATATCTATATCTTGGAATGCTCTAATCATATCCTTCTTGAGAAACTTTCCCCACTTCAGTATTTGAACTTCAAGATATTTCTTCACTTTTTCACGAATTTCAACGTCATACATATTGCTGCTTATGAACAAGTCTAATTCAGCAATGAAACTTTGAATGAATGTCATTCCGTCTGCGTTAGTCCCAGTTATATTGAAATTCATATTTACATGATTCACTTCTTGATTGTTATGAAATACACGTGAATTGTTTAATATTTTATTAAATGCAGATTGAGTATATGGTATTGGGTTAGTCATAATCTTATACTTTATGTTTATTTAATGTGACCATTTTGGAGCTTTTAATTTTGTTCCATTGGTCATTTTTCTACATTGTTGTGGTCCTAAATTGTTATTTAATTTTGATTCCCAATTGTCTATGTCTATTCCTTCAAGTGTTTCACAATCTCTAAACATTGCATTAAAATTTGTAACATTTTCAACATTCCATTTGCTAATATCTCCTATTGTCTTTAATCTTTTACATCCATCAAACATATATCCAAGATGCTTAGCTGATGTCATATTCCATTCAGATAAATCACCAATATATTTAAGATTTTTACAATCATAAAACATATCATTAAATTTTTTTATATTACTTACATCCCATTTTGAAATATCTATTGCATGCATTTTATAGTCTGATTTCTTTACGTTTTTATTAACAACGCCAAAAACAAATGATAAATCATCTAAATTAAATACATTAATATCGTTAAGGTCAACTGGTTTTTTATCGGTTCCTCCTTTTTGTTTTATGACTAAATCTGAAATAACTTTTATAAGTTCTTCCTTTGTTTCTGGAGTATATATTTGTTCATCTTTATAGTTCTTATTAATTACAAGTTTTTCATTCACTTGTGATGGAAATATGACAAGTTTTTCAGATATGTAGGTCTTTAATGATTTCATTACTAGTAATAATTTTGCATATTTGTTATGTTTGAATTACGAAACATTCGTAAATTTTTTAATATAGTGTAAAATACAGATTTAGCTTATACTTTAAATTTTATAATCATCATTGGTTCATTAACATCATCAGTCTCTAGTCTTCTTAAAAGTATTGTTCCATCATTATTTGTGTATGTGTCATCACCAACTTCATTGTCAATTTTACCGATCTTACTTAAAAACTTGTTCATTTCATTAGAATTTTTGCCTTCTACATATTGAGCAAGATTGAATTTCCTAAAAAGCGCTTTATTAGAATTTACTTGATTTTTAACTGTTGAGCCATTAGGTAATTTTAGATCTGTGTTAAAATATATTTTTTCTATAGTAGCTTTATCTTGTATATTATTTGTGTCAATATTACATAATTCTAATTGTTTGTTTGCCATGGCAAAGTCTTTATATGTAACTGGCTTTGTATCAAACACACCTTCATCAATTCTTTCCTGTATATAATTAACTAATGATTTCATATTTATAATTTAGACTTTTTATCTTTTTCTGACTTCTGAATACCATGCTGGCATCCTCCATCCAGTTGTTCCTGAAAAAAACATTCTAATATTTTGTCCTGTGACACTCTTATTTATTTTCCAATTATCTAAATTTATTGGTTTAAGTTTTTCACATCCTTTAAATAAATAATTAAAATTTTTTACTTTAGAAACATTCCATTGTCCAATATCACCAATATCAGTTAATCGTTTGCAATTCTCAAACATTGATTTTATATTAACTGCGTTATTCATTTTCCAATTAGATAAGTCACCAATGTTTTTTAACATTTTGCATCCATTAAACATATTATAAAAGTCCGTACCAGACGAAACATCCCAGTTACTTAAATCACCTATATAATGAATTGATGAGCATTCACTAAACATATTAGAAAAATCAAGTACATTACTTACATTCCAATTACTTATATCAATATATTTAATTTTTCCATAATTAGCATAATAATAATCAGTATAATAAAATGTACTACTTAAATCTTGTACATTAGACACATCAATATCATTTAAATTTATAGGGTTTTTTTCAGATGATTCTTGTTGACCTTCAAATCTTTCTTTAAGTATTTCTATAAGTTCATGTTTATCTTTTGGATGTTCAACATAAGGCTCAACATAATCCTTATTTATCTGTAATTTTTCATTTATGAATGATGTTAATGACATATTTCTATAGGCAATTATTTAATATAATTAAAAATAAAAATTGCACCCTTTATAGAGTGCAATTTGATATAATGTTAATTATGTGAATAATATAATTTACTTCTTAACAACTTTGTAAATCTTAATTCCATTTTCCTCACCAATCATTTGCGATTCATATTCATTAAGATCTATCATACTATATTCTTCACCTGGATCTGCTGTAACATGAGCAGGATCGAAACCATAGAATGTACCACCTGTGATAGTGAAACAGTTACCTTCACGAGTATATGTAGCATCATAATGATTAAGCATATATCTGTAATTGCCATTAGCATCATAAGGATTAACATCATCAGAACCAACAGTCATCTTGAATGTACCACCAATGACATTAATATGTGGCTTCTTAGAACCTTCACAATATAATGTATGAGTTACACCTATGATCTCAGTGTTTTCTTTTCCATCAATTGTAAATGTTGAATTATCACCTGCCCATAGACCATATCCAGAGTTATTGATTAACTTACCGCCACCAACACTATCTGTAATAGTAATATTAACTGTATTACGTCCCATGATAGCATAATTTGTATTAGTTAAATCAAGTGTGTGACCTGCAAGATCAAGTGTATAATTACCACTCCATAATATACCACCAGCAATACGACTACGAGTAAAGTCACCACCTAATGTGACGATACCAGGATTTCCAGTAAGTAATGTTGCAACCTCAGCTGCAGTTGTTGCGGTATTACGATTAAGATCTACTGTATATTCAGTATCATTTACAACTTCGCCAATACGATTTTTAATATCATTGTCATATACTATAACATTACCCTTACCGACAATCAACTTATTAATATGAGCATTTTGTGTAACAATTAATGTGTTATCACTTACATTAGAAGTAAGTTCATTCCATTGGCTCTTATTCAATGTTACAGTAGTATTTTCTGCATTAATTGTTGCTGATGGAATAATATTTCCTTCAGCTTCAGTGTTGTTATTAGCAAGACCAAGTTTTGGAAGATTTGTTGTAGTAATTGTTGCGTTATTGTTATATACAACACCTGTAACAGAAGCATTCTTTTCAATGTCATTATTAATAATTACATTAGATACTGTTGCATTGTTCTTACCGGTAATAGATCCATTATTTACTTCAAGAGTAGTAAAGTTACCAGATACATTCATATTTGGAACTGATGTTCCAACAGGAGCATCAATAGTAACAGCAACAGGATTTTCTGATGTATTGTTTAGATTGAATGCTTTAGGACTTGACAAAGTAACAGTTGCACCATCTTGCATAGGAGCAGTTACAGTCATTGTCTTTGTAGCTTCTGGAATTGTAACATCACCAAGTTCACCCTCTGTGATCTCAACAGATGTATTAGTATTTGACAAGTTGTTAGCAACATAATCAGCATTAAGTACAGTAGCAGTTTCACCTGTTGCATTTGAATAAACTACATTAAACAATGTTGTATATTTATCGTTTAATTCATCATATTTTGCTTTGTCAACAAACTTATCGTCTGCTGCAGTCTTGTCGTATACATCTTCCTCGTTTGCCTTATAACCAAGAATTGTATTGATTTTTGAAAGACTTGTATTTTCATCGTTGATTACATCAGCAATTTCTTTAAGAGTATCAAGATTTTCATCTGCACCAGCAATTAAGTCAGAAATCTTTTGGTTTACATATGTTATTGTTGCATATTCTTCAAGTGACTGATGTGCCGTTAAATAGTTTGCGTCATTTTCAAATTCACTTACCTTTGTAGGAACTGATGGAAGTTCTGACTTAAGTGCATATGCTGACAGATCTTGATGTTCAGTTAAGTACTCACCCTTTTGTTGATATTTAGCATCAGCATCTTCTTCTGAGATTAGTCCATCAATAGAGGGAACCTCAGGTAACTCACTCTTAAGTGCATAATTGTCAAGATCTGAAGCATTTGCCTTCATGCCAAGAATATCAATTAATTCAGCAGTGCCCTGCTTTTTTGCAAGCTCTGTTGCAATTTCATTAAGAGTATTTAATGCTTCTGGAGCACCATCAATTACTTCTGAAATTTTGTTATTGACATAATCTTCAGTTGCAAGACCCTCAATAGAAGGAACTTCAGGTAATTCACTTTTAAGTGCATAGTCATCAAGTGATTGGTGTTCAGTCAAATAGTTTGCATCATTCTCAAATGCACTAATCTTTGTAGGAACATCAGGTAACTCACTCTTAAGTGCATATTTATCAAGTGATTGATGTTCAGTCAAATATTCACCCTTGGGTTGATATTTAGCATCGGCATCTTCTTCTGAGATTAGTCCATCAATAGAAGGAACTTCAGGTAATTCATTTTTAAGTGCATATTTATCAAGTTCTGATTTATCTGCCTTTGATTGAAGTGCAGCAATAAATTCGGCAGCATCTTGTTTCTTATCTAATAAATCAACAATTTCTTTTAATGTATCGTGATCTGCATCAGCACCATTCAATAGTTCATTTATCTTTTCTGCTACATATTCTGTTGTAGCATAATTACTTAAGTCTTGATGTTCAGTTAGATATTCACCTTTTGGCTGATAATTTTCAAGCTCAGTTTTATCTGCCTTAGAACTTAACAATGAAGCAACATCAGAAGCATTTACCTTTGTATCTAATAAGTTTATGATTTCTACAATAGAATCGATTTTTTCAGTATCGTTTTCTAATAATTTTGATAATTCTTCTTTTGTAGCATATGTTGCTGCAACAAGTGACTTGAATTCTTCGTCTGCTGCAGAGTTAGCATTTATTGATTCTAAGTTTTGTTCAATTTGCGCTAACTTTGCATCAAGTTCTTGACCGCTTACAGATAATTTATATAATTTTACTTCTGCCATTTGTTTTTATATAATATATATTTTGTGATATTTAGTGAAATTATGGTTCATCATTACCTATGATAATTTCACCATTTGAAGTAGCAAGAGTTTCATCATTCGTATCATCATCATCTCCATCATCAACTGTTATTGGTTCAACTGTACTTGTTGGATCCAATTGCTCGCTTGATGTGCCGCCTTCACCATTGTCTTGATTAACGGTTACATTATTGTTAGGATCATTAATAGTATTGTCAATGTTTTGTTGTGTTGTACCAGGTTCATCTGAAGGAGTTTCTTCTGAAATTTTAAATGCTGCACCCTTTGGATAATACCAATCAATATCTTTATATTCTTTTTCTTCTCCGTTAAACATTCTTTTAGCCTTAGGGTCAAATGTTAGACCAGTTCTTACAAGAAATTCTAACTTTTCATCACTGTATTCTGTAACACCTTTAAGATATGTAAAACGGGCTTCTTCTGTTTTTGTCATAATGTATTATAATGTTTTTATGAAATTATAATTAAAAATAATTTTTAGTGTTTTGTATAGTATAATGATATAGAAAAAACGAAGTATGCATATGTCATACCTCGTTATTTCATAATATTATTTAAATTATATTATATCTTATGCTGCAATTCTTGCTTTTATTTCATCAAGATATTTCTTTGCTTTGTTAAGTCTGTCTTTACAATCCTCAAGTCTTGATGCAGCATCAGATCTATAATACTCACCACGTCTTTCAGGATTTTCATCTCCCTTTTCACGACCAAGTTGAACTGATTTTTCAGCGTCTTTCATACTCTTAAGATATTTGAAATAATCCTCAAATGCCGATGTAATGTAATTCATTACGTTACCGATGTTATAGCCTTCATCAATATGATCTGTATTGTCAATTATCTGTTCTGATAGTTTAAGAGCTTCATTATGAATTTTTGTGATTTCATTGAACATATACTTTGGATTATCTTTAAGTCTCTTTGCGCGAAGTTCTTTAGCAAGTACTTGATAGTGCAATTTTTGAAGTCTAGCAAGTTCTTTTAATGATTCATCATCATAATTTATGACACCTTTCTGAGATTCTTCTCTGTCTTTCACAAGTACATCATAATCAGTTATGAATTCATTTGGAATTTCAACAAAGTATATTTCATAATCATTAATAAGTTCAATTAATGCGTCTACCTTAAGGTCTCCTTCTTGCCAACCACCCTTACGAAGTGGCGCAGTCTTTTTAGCAACCCTCCTATGTGAATCACCTGATGAATTAGTCCATGCCTTAAATTCAAATGTTGAAGGTTTATATGGTTTGCCTGTTTTAGAATCATTATTTGAATATCCGCGAACAGCATATACGATATCATGAGTCTCTGGGTCACACACAATGATTAGTCCACGAATCTTACCAGCATATAGCTGCTTAATTCTCTTATGAAGAGCATTCTCATATCCACCTTCATAATAAGTTACATTATCATCAGTAATCTTATCCCATTGGCACCCACGAACTTTTTTCTTAGATGATCCATATCTTGAAGTTTGAACAATAGGGCCAAACAATGAAGCAAAAGATTTTTCTGATGGTGTTATTTTTCCATATCCTTTCTCATCATATTCTTTTTGTTTTCTTATGTCTTCTGCTCTGTGTTCTTTTTCATATTCTTTTACTGTAGAAGCAAGTTTGCCTAATATCTTTGCCTTGAATGCTTCGTTAATCATTTCTTCACCAATGATTGATGCAGCCTCAGTAAGAATAATATTATCGCATTCCTTGTCAAACAAGTATTCTTTTAAGTTCTTCATATTATGAAATAGTATATTTTACAACATTATATATTAAAAATAAATTATTAAAACACAAAAAAGGAACCCATTTCTGAGTTCCATAGGAGTTTTTCCGCAGTCACATTGGTGGACCTTGAGGGAATCGAACCCTCGTCCAAGCAATTCAACCTATCAGCTTTCTACATGCTTGTTTCGTTCGTTAATTTCGGTAACAATCAGCCAAACGAACAAAACCGACCTTTTACCTATCTCATTATGTGAATCTACTCGACGGTATACTTGAGAGTCCTACCCCGTCCAGTCATCTGTAACAATGCGCTGTATATTCTTAAACCCAGTGACCAAATTTTTGAACCAGCGTCAAGCAGTCAATCCTAGATCAAGCTGCGAGAGCAAAAGTATCTTCGCCATCTAAAAGTGTCAATCGAAAGTTTAAAGAGTTCTTCACGATCATTCCTCTGCATGCTTACCAATTTGTCAACATTGCTGTCAAATCCAAGTAAGGCCCATGTTTTACATTTTATAATATATAATATATAAATTATTAGAAAAAAATTCAATATCTTTATTCTATTATGAACATGTACCAATATTCCATGTATTCTTTTCCATTGTAATTGACATGCATATTAAGTTTCAATAAATTACATTTATGTTTACCTAATTGTTCTTCCCATACTGTTGCAGTGCAATTCATTTTCTGATGTATGATTCTTGATTTCCATGTATCTGTTATATCATTTATAAATTTTGGAACAATCTTATCTAATGCATCAAAACTATCATAATTTTTCCAGCCAACTACAATGTTACCATCACAAAATCGTTCAATTACTTCATACATATCGTCAGACTTTCCAAAATTGTCTTCCCAAGGTTCAAAATAGTCTCTGACTGTAAACTCTTCTGAATCATCCCAAAGAGCAGGATCATTCTTGCCTGATTTTGCAATGTATTCAACCGTATCATACAAGTCGTCATCACTATTTATAGATTCAATTTTATCAAACACTTCATTATTATATAATTTAGTGTTTTTATTTATGACAAGTTTTTCATTCACTTGCGATGGAAATATGACAAGTTTTTCATCTACTTGTGATGGACGTATTATTAGTTTTTCATTTATTGAAATCGAAGGTTGCTTCTTATATTTTAGATATTGTTTTAATGTTTTCATTTTATTATGATTTATACATTGAGCTAAAATAATAAAAAGCTCAAAGAAATTGTCATCACCAAATAAGGCTCACGTTTCATATTAGTGATAACTTATTCAAAATACTTGATGGAACATAATCATCAGCATAAACATTTTCAAAATCATCATTTGAAACTTTGTCTGATCTAATTGTTCCGCATGTAAATTCTTTAACTATATCACGTCTTTCGTTAGTTAATGTAGGTAAGAATTTATCGTTTCCTTCCAACATGTTGTTCATTAATTGATTTGCGTTAACGATTTTTACAGAATTAAAATTATGTGAATAACATACATAATAATTATTAACGTCATTTCCAAAATTGACAAGTGAACGTGCTGTTGGCGGTCCGTAAACAATTTTTCTACTGTTTGATGGTTGAGAAACTTTAATGTCAATATGAATTTCTGACTTGCCATTAGTTAATATAATATCGCCATACTGCAGATCATTTTTTGTAGAATATGTCATACCGTTATCCTTTAACCATTCACGTAATGTCATTGCAGTATATTCAGTATTCGCTTCATTAAAAGCTTCACACCATTTTTCTGCTTGCGTATCTGCAATATCATATGACCTTTTTTCCATTGGATTCAATTTTGGATTCAAATTCTTAATGGTCTTCCACAAATTATTTAGACCAGAATTTGAACTTTCTTTAATATAGTTAATGAGTGATTTCATTGTTATTACTTTTTATTTAATTATTATATAATATAAAAATATTTTTCTTTAAATTTAAAAATCATTTAAAAATTTTGTCTAAATCTTCAATGTCTCCTTCAGGCTCAACAGTTTCAATGGATATATCGTCAATGTCAGCATCAGATAAATTTACATCAGCAGGTACACAATATTTAATACCTTCAATATCTTTTTTACTGAGTTTTCTTGGTCTTTCATTCCAATAACTTTCATCAATATTTGATTCGGCAATGATTTCATTTGTCTTAGTCATAGTCTCATATATAAATTGTTTTTCTTTATAATTGTCCAAAGTGTAATATCTTAAAGATGTTACTGTTTTAAACATGCATTCACAATAAACACAAATTTTTTCATATGTGTTTTCTGTTACATATATTGTTGGATTAAATAGTTTATAATATTTTGTCACATAGTTAATTAGTTTATTAGAAACATTTCTTGTACAGAATAAGAATATTTCTCCTTGTCTAGGATCTTTTAATTTTTTTGCATCAAATGAAATAAATAAACCAACAACATTTTTAACATTTTTACTTTTTAACTGATCTTTTATAATTGATTCAACGTCGAAATTTTCATTTTCTTTTGAAGCATATGTCGTTAATTCATAATCAATATTATATTTATCTTTAGCCATTTTTCTAATTTCATTGCATTTTGCCTTAAACTCTTTGCCGTGAGCTTGTTTTGGATATGTACAATCAATAGAAGTCCAAAGATGAACCATTTCATGAATTAGTGTGTCTTCATACTTTGTTATAGACATTGGTATATTACTATTAATATATATGTATGGCTTCATATCTAAAATGTTGGTGACTTCTTTAGACGATGACTGAAAATGCATAATGTATTTTCCATTTTTAAGTTTATTCTTAAAATATACACCAGATTCATGAAATCCTTGAACACCTAACATACTACCTTTTATTAATTTTCCATGAGTATATTGTATGTCTATTTCTTCTGCATTAGGCAATTCATTAAAAAAATATTCAGCATTGAATTTATTATAATGTTCAATCATCCATTCAGTAGATATTTTTTCATATGATGATTCTTTTATATAATCAATTAAACTCTTCATATATGACATAAAATTCTATAATTAAAAATAAAAATATGTCATCAATATACTTTTATACATATATTGATGACATATAATTTATCTTGTTTAACTATTAGGGCCATTCACCAAGAGGCATATTCAAATTTGCAGGAAACACTGGATTCTTATCAACTACGTTTCCAGTACCTGCATCAACATAAAGTTGAGCCTGCGAATTTCCAAAGATGTATTGAGGATTTGCATCAATAGGTCCAACTTCCTTACGTAGTACAATATGACGGCTATGTGGCTTCGGATAATTTACAGCCATAACCTTATCGTATGCATCCTTAAATGATACCTTGATTGCGTCCTCATTCATTGGCTTATCCTCTACCCAGAACCCTCGCTTAACATCAACCTGAGTACTGTCTCCAACATGAGTAATCATAACTACATTAACATCAGCGCCATTACCCTTCTCAAAAACAACTTGGAAAATATTAGATACACCTGTAATAGTACCATCATTTTCCTCATCCAGGAAATCCTTTAGTACAATACATGTCTCATACCAACGGTAATCCTTACCATAAGTGTTAAACATGTACTGCTTGTCAAGATTTACAAGATTCTCAACATTCAATTCAGCAGTCTGTCCGTCAACAACTTGAGTTGTGTCGACCTTTGTGTCATTAGGAACTGTGTTCTTGTTATTGTCACAACTAATCATTGCAAAACTAAGAACCAAGCTAATCAATAGACTAAAAATAAAAGTCTTCTTCATAATCTTAAAATGTTTAATTTAAATTAGTTAATATATAATATTTATGTTTATTGTAATTATAATATAGAAAAGTAAAACTAAAAAATTTCAATATTTTAGGATTCTTTTTTCATATGTTCCATTATTTTTTACTATGTTGATACCGTTAAACGGATGATTAGATGAATGTCCTTGAAGATCGTAATAGATCATATCATCATTATCATTATGATTAATCATATTATCATGAATATTGTTTACACAAGTTAATTTTTAATTTTAGTTGCCTCGCCAGGATTCGAACCTGAACCAACAGCTCCAAAAACTGTTGTGCTTACCGTTACACCATGAGGCAAAATAAAAAATGTGAGTAGATTTACGAGCTACGGACTGTGAAGGATTTATGAACTTATCAACCTTCTCTGTTGCGTTGCCTCTTATGGCCTCTCACGATAACCAACACGTTTCATCAAGCGAGGATATATTCTCCAGTCTACATACAATAATTACACCGGTTCATTATCATACTTACACTGATCCTACTCAGTGGTCTATACTCACATTTTATATTTTCCATAATATATTCAAAGTGATGGTTAAACATCATCGCAAATTCACACGGATTAATACGATATCCTTTTAAGACAAGTTGCTATATTATGGATTTATTTTTTAAATGGTTTTCCAAATTTCCAACCATTATTTAAATATTCTTCAAATTTTTCTTTCGGTAATCTTATTACTTCATCATCTTTATACATCCATTTTCTACCTTTATGTGGACTTGTTCCTTTTTGTTTCCAATGTTTATTTTTGTTTACTCCAACAAATTCTCCAGATATATATCGTTTATCTGTTTTATCAACAAAAAATGTATTACCATTATTATCTTTAACGGCTACTTTATTTTTCATATATTCATAATCATTATTTCTAAATTTGATAATTTCACCGGTTTTAAATCTTGGATCATTTTTATTAACTAATCCTAATTTATTTCCATTCTTGTCTATGGCAGGTATTTTGTTTTTGTAATATGATACAAATTCACCAGATATATATCGTTCGTCTGTTTTATCAACAAAAAATACATTACCATTATTATCTTCAACAAGGATATGTGTTTTATAAAAATTACTATAATCTTTTTGTGACCCAATTTTTCGTTCAATTTTATTTTCTGTTTTTTCAGTTCGACCAATTTTATATCCTTTATCTAAATAATACTGTAATTTATCTTTTTGAATAAATTTTGTTTCATCATCATTATGAATCCAAACTTTATTACTTGATGCAATTTTATGTTTTGTAGTGTCATTAACTTTAAAACCTTTGTTCCATCCATTAGATAAATATATTTCTAAATCTTCTCGTTTTATTCTTTTATTTATATAAACATTATTTTCAATTTTATAAATACAAACAGTATTATATTGAGAATTTTTTTCTCCTTTTTGTTTTTCAGAATTAATTTGTCCAATATGTTTTAACAGTTCTTCATCTAAATAATAACCACCAGGAACCATATTATAACAATTATTATCATTAACTAATTCTTCTGTTACAATAGATTTTTCAAGTTGACAAAGCTCATTCCAATCATTACAGTATTGTATAATTTCTTTAGTAAAATTTTCTATACCGTATTTTTTATAAGCCGCATGTAATCGTTTTCCAGAACCCATGTACCCATCATCTAAATTTGATGTTTTGTGAATTCCGTAATAAAAATGATTATTTACATTATTTGTTATTTTATATAAATAAAAATATGTTTTCATAATTAAAATCCATTAACCATTTATATATATAAAAATAAAATAATTAATGAAATAATTTTGTACCGGGAACAGGAATTGCACCTGCACTTCCTTCACAGGAAAACAGATTTTAAGTCTGTCGCGTCTACTTGTTTCGCCATCCCGGCAGAGAATATTTTAGAGCCGCTACTCCGAATCGAACGGAGATCTCATGATTACAAGTCAAGCGTAATAACCTTTATACTATAGCGGCAATTTATATAATTAATATAATAATGTTTTTATAATTTATTCAAAGCATTCACTATATTTTTCAATATCTTCTACAGAAAAATATTTCTTATATTTCTCAAGAATTTTCAGTCCATGCTCATGAATATACTCAAGTAATGGATTTGAGTTCTTCAGTCCTCCTGATTCAAAATTATAAAAATATATTATTGCATCAAGATTATCAATAAAGTCACCTCTAACATCAATATCATTACTAAATAGCCAATCAACAAAATCCTCATATAATTTATGATAACCATTCCAAGAACATATATTTCTATTCTTTCTATCTATATGTTTTGATTGATCCTTCATTCTAATAAGATTTATTTCGTCATAACACAAAATTTCATCAAGTGCTATTTCAAAATTAAATTTAGAAAAAGGTCTTTTATCATTACTAAGATAAATGTGTATATGAGGTCTTTGCCTATCTCCGGCATTAGTTCCATGAACAGTAATATAATAATCTATTTTATTTAGTACAGGATATCCTATACTTGCCATTTCTACTACATAATCCCATTCAGGATTGAACTGTTCATCCACGTATGTATTTAGATGTTTCATTTTTATTATATTTTGTGGTCCCTGACGGCGCCGCCCCGTCCACCCCGAAATTAAAAGTTTCGTGCTCTACTAATCATGAGCTAAGGAACCTATTTGAGCAGATGACGTGATTCGAACACGCAACTTTCAGATTGGAAATCTGACGCTCTGCCAATTGAGTTACATCTGCAGCTGTGGGAGCGGGTCGACTCGAACGACCAGTCCAATTAAGGAATGGATTTACAGTCCATGCGGCTTCCAGTTACCGGTTACGCTCCCAATATTAAAGATTAGTCAGGTAAGATGGAATTGAACCACCACTAATATAAATTGATATTTTTAGATTTAGTACAATTAACATAAACTACCAAATTCATATTACCTTTTATCCTTCCTGTACACACTATAGATAAAAACCTCCCATACCATCATGGGTGTGCTACCGTTACACCATTACCTGATATATTATTCTTTAACGTCTTTAGACATAATAACTTCATCAGGATAAAATTCTAAAAATGTTTTAAGTACTTCATTATAAAATATATAAGTAACTAAGCCTTTTCTTGATGAAGTAATTGTTTTACTTAATGTGAAGTAATACTTTTCCGATTTGCCAATCATAGTCTTTCCAAGATCCCATACAATAATTGGTAAAACATTTCTATCGATCATATCAGAAATCTTTTTAATTATTTCATCAGATTTCATATTAGGTAAAGTACCATATATATGAATGATATTAGAACAATTAGATTTTGATTTTGTCTTAAATAATGAACTAAGAATATTCATGATTAATTCTTTAAATATTTTTGGTAGGGTAAACACGGCTCGAACGTGCGACCTCTACATCCCAAATGTAGCATTCTACCTACTGAACTATTACCCTTGGCGCCGCCTTACTTATATTTTTACATTCAGTATATATCCTGAACACTGGGGCCGTGCGGCATGTTCTTTATGAAGCTTCTCCCCATCTATTGGCCGAATAGAGTATGTGCGGTGCGTACGGGACTCGAACCCGTGACCTCCTGCGTGACAGACAGGCATTCCAAACCAACTGAACTAACGCACCAAAATATGTTTGATTTATCATCGTGCTACCGTTACACTAAGGAGTCGAACCTAATCTTATGATATAATCAAACACCTTAAAAATTCACGTGAACTTTAATTTTTGTGGGAAACAGAGGACTCGAACCTCCTAATAGATTGTGATTATCTGCAGTTTCAAAATCTAATACCACCCAATTTTAAATTCAATTATGTACACTCGTTGAATACAAATTTTGTGTAGAATCCCATATTTAAAAGTTGCGTGGGGTCAGATTCGAACTGACGACCTTCTGCTTATGAGACAGACGAGCTGACCACTGCTCCACCCCGCAATATATTTATCTATTTAGATGCCACCGAAGGAATCGAACCTCCACCCGAATCACCAGGGATGTACCTGCGGGTTCCCATGTGTATGCAGCTAACATACGGTGGCAATATAAAAAATTGAAATCCCTATAGGTAAATGTAAATCATCATTCATAATCAATAGATGGGATTCGAACCCATAATCTCTGAACGTTACAGCGGTAATACCGTTTGCCTAACTAATGACTGGTGAACAATCATTTACATTGATTTCAATTTTTATTTTAAAGTTGAAATTCTTGCAAGATTGAATGCTTATCTCGGGATGATCTTCTGTCATCTCTGAGGTTGATTTTCCCCAGAACCATTATCAGTGTTCTACATCCGCATTCAAAATTTCAACTTTATTGTACTGCCAACGGGACTCGAACCCGTAATCTCCGCCGTGAAAGGGCGACGTCCTAAACCAATTAGACGATGGCAGCATATTGAGATTTCACAGTAATCTCAAAACTGTATACGTGAGCAATTTGATATGGAGTGTACTGCTCATTGATTCATGTTGTGATCTCAACAGTTATCTCTCCTGAATGGAACATTATCCGGAATAATTCCAAACCATCGGACCTTACTCAGATTTGAATTACATCAGGGATCTCTCAGGAAAATTTCCGAGGCTGATTTGTATCTGCAATAAAACCAGCAAACATTTTTGCGCTTGTGGAGAATTACGATATCCCGACCTAGTGGTTAACAGCCACTCGCTCTACCTCTGAGCTACACAAGCATATTTCATAATCAACCGAACTTATCGTCACTTCATCGATAACATAGCACTTTGTGCCTCATTTATCATTACAAACAGAAGTTAGACTAAACAAAACGTTTAACTGTTGATTACGAAGTTTTGTGGGCAATGTTGGATTCGAACCAACGACCCCTTGCTTGTAAGGCAAGTGCTCTGAACCAGCTGAGCTAATTCCCCAGAAAAGTGGTGTCCTAACAATTAAACGACAAATTTTAAAAAATTTGATTGAGTTCATACCCCAATATCTCCACCAAAATAATTTACGAAACTGACATATTGAAATTCTGTGCAGTAAACCATGAATTGTAATTTAGTACGTTCTACTAAGTGCACCAATTATTCTAAGGTTAATTTCAACTTAGGTATCAGTTTCTAAATGAGAATAAACAATACTTACGAATTGCCACCAATAAGCATCGTATAAAGAAATAAGGGAGTCTATAAGGAGGCAATTTTCTCTGCTTATACTTGCCTTTCATTCTATTCTCATTTTGCGGAAGCTGAGGGATTCGAACCCCCGGAACCTTGTTAAGGCTCGCCGGTTTTCAAGACCGGTGCAATCGACCAACTCTGCCAAACTTCCGTAATATTAAATAATATAAAAATAAGTGTGTTGTTAAACCAAAAAATCCATAGTGTTCTTATGAACGTATGTGATCTTGACCAGAACAACTAAGGCCATTATATCACATTACTCAGGTTCCGCCTGAACTGTTCCTGCAACCTCTTTCACTATTTGTCATGGATTTGATTTCAGCTACTTGAGACAGTTCTGATACTTTCAGACATAGTTACAATTTACTCTTTAAAAGATGGACACTTTCAATCCCACTTCCTTATTTATATTATCGTATTCAGTATTTCCAACATGTCAAAGAACTTTGTTTTGTTGTTTTTATATAATCAATATATAAATGATTATATGAAAATTCAAACTTTTTTAATTTTTTGCACCCGAAGTGAAACTCGTCATCTCAGCAAAATATTTTAAGTGGACCCAGAGGGTCATGATCCCCCGACCTTGACATTATGAGTGTCCTGCTCTATACCAACTGAGCTATGGGTCCTATTTCATTTTTCTACCTTTTATCCAACCGTTGTTAATATAATCATTAAGTTCTTCTTTTTTAATTTTTATATTAATTGGTTTATTATTTTCATCAAATTTATAAATCCAGCATGTCCCGTATTGTGAATTATTTTTACCCTTACCGTGATTTATTAATTTATATGTTTCTTTTTGTTTTTTAATTGATTCAGGTTTATGTTTTCTTCCAGTCCATATACATTTTAATTCTCCAGATAAATATCTTGGATCATCAACTGAAACAGAATAATAATTTCCGTTTTTATCTTTTACAGATACTTTATTTTTTCCTAAAGCAATATATTCACCAGATATATATCTTGGATCATCAACTGAAACAGAATAATAATTTCCATTTTTATCTTTTACTGTTATTTTGTTTTTTGTTAAAGCTTCATAAATTTCTTTGTTATATTCTTCCTTTTTTATCATCAAATGTTCTCCTGTTGATTTTATTTTTACAGGAATTAAACCTTTTGTTGATGGTGTGTATTCACCGCTCATATATTTTGGATCATTTTTTGAACATCTAAAATAGTTTCCGTCTTTATCTTTTACAGGCACAGAACCATACGTATTCCATCCTTTTCCGCCACATTGAATATTATAACATTCAGGATCATGAACTAAATCTTCTGTAACAATTTCAGATTCATATTGATATGCCTCATTTATAGTATTAAAATATTTTAATATTTCTTTACTAAAGTTTTCAATACCATATTTCTTATATGCATATTTTAATCTTGTGCCTGAACCCATATATCCATCATCTAAATTATCTGTACAATGTACACCATAATAAAAATGATTATTTATATTATTTGTTATTTTATAGAAATAATTGTATTTTCTTTTCATAATGTTCAATGATATTTTATATATATTTATATTGAACTATATAATTAAAAATAATAAATTATTTCTAATTAGTAGGGATGATGGGTACTGCCCCCACTATCTCGAATTTATAAGATTCGCGCTTCTACTGTCTAAGCTACATCCCAATGTTTGTGGAGCCATGGGGAGTCGAACCCCAGACCTTCTGCGTGCAAAGCAGACGCTCTACCAAACTGAGCTATGACCCCATAAAAGTAAAATGTTCTACACGCTCTGACTTTCACAGATACCCTCTAAAGATTTTAAAATCTCCCTTTAGCAAGGATTCCTTACCAAATATACAGATGCAACTCTGCCCCTTGCTTCCGCTCCATCACAGGCATACTTTATCAGCAGACGGTAAGATCTCTAATAAATTTCCTGTACCTCGAACTATTTACTTTTTGTACCCCATCTCCGACTCGAACGGAGACCCAGTAAAGGATGGCTTCTAAGGCCACTGACTATACCAATTCGTCTAATGGGGTATCTTATCTCAAACACTGAGGCTGTGAACCCTCTTGGATGTTCTCACCTGGCAACCTCCACAACTTGCCTTCACAAACAGCACCAAACAATTGTTTGAGATTTGTTTAGCACTCAAGGGAGCTTTTGTCATAGGGATTTCGCGTACTAATTTCCAAATGACTACTTGCATTATCCCAGGAATGCAAAAAGTTCTTTGTTTATCGGTACCAACATGTCAAAGACCTTAGTTATAATGATTATTCAAATCATTTACAATTATAATATATAAATACCACAGAGAAAATTTAAATGCTAAATTGTTAAAATATATAAAAATTTTAGATACTCAATTTTTGAAGTTTACTGAAAAAATTTAGGGAACCCTGATTGAGGATTCCCTTATGAAGTGGTATTCAATATTCTTAAGTTTTACGGAATCCTCAGTACACTTACATACGCTTCTGGTAATGATATGTTTGTATCATTATTGAGTTGTGATTTTGATATGTATGTATAAAGTTTCATCCTTTGTTGTTTTATATAATATATATAAAAATATAAATTTCTTAAAGAAAAATTCAAAATTTTGCTAAAAAATAATTAAAATCCTTCATCTCTTAACCATTCCTTTGCATGACGAACGATAAGTGCATCAATATCGCGACGATCACTAGCATTTTTATACTTATGCTCAAGCCATTCGAGACCATCATAATCATATAAGAAGTTCTCAAGGAAGTCTTCAATGTCATCGCCATCAGCAAGAGACATAACAACGGTCTCTACCCATTCCTTACCGTCTGTTTCATAATTTGAATCAAGAACATCCATATATACTTCATATAAATATTCGAGATCATCTTGACTTATGGATTCATTGATGTATTCTATTAAACTTTTCATAATAAACTGTTTTTTATATATTAAAAATAAACTGTTTTTTTTTGCTTATATATTAAAAATAACAATTTTCATATTTCATATAAATCTATCTTTCCAGACATTCCTTCAAGCATGTCAAGACAAACAAACTTACAGCCATGATCATACTCATTTTCCATAATCATTGAGCCATTTGTTAGTAAAGCCTTTTCATGTTCTGTAAATCCATCATTAGGAACATATGTTTCATAATGCATATGAAAATGACCATGAAACCAATATTTAAGATTCTTGCATATGTCAAAATATACATTACTTAATATTAGTCTATCGTTTTTTGCTCGTATGTCATCATCATCTGACATCCATGAAATACGTTCATATTTTGGAGAAACAAACATCGGAGCACTATGGCTTACAACAATATCAACAGAATCAAGAAGCATTGAATTGTTTTCATTTACAATGTTTCTGTCATATTCTTGCACAGATTCTTTAGACCACCAAGTTTTATTTTCTGTTCTATATATTCTATCAACAGAGGTAGCACCACCAATGCATAATATATTGTGATTATTTATTGTCAATATTTCATAATCTTTAATGAAATGAATATTACTATAATAAACATCTAATGGTGTTTCTGAAGTAAAGAATATTGGATTATCGTGATTACCACGAATAAGACACAACTGTATATTATGTTGAGATAACTTTTTATTCATTCTGTTAAATTCATCAACATAATAATTTAGTTTATGGAAACCCATCCCAATATCACCACAAGCAAATACATAACAATCATGAAGCTGCTTCTGGTGTATCACATAAAATATAAGTGGCCGGAAATTTCCATGAATGTCTCCTATAAAATATGTTTTGTTCATTTGTGTTTTCTTTTTGTACCCCAGGTGCGATTCGAACGCACAACTTACGGCTTAGTTCTCGTGTAAGGAATTGAACCTTTATTTTACCTGGTCACGAGATTTTGAATTTTTCGTAAAATTCTAACGTAAGAAGGCCGTTACTCTTTCCAATTGAGTTACTGGGGCAATTACATTATATAATTATAATATATAACTTTCAAGTCATTTAGTTTAAAAACAAGGATCTCTATAATTATCTGCAGAACCAAATCTTACTGAGCAAGTTTCCCAGAGTCCAGAACCCTTTGGAAGCCATCGACCATTCTTGCGAAGAGTATATTCAGTACCTTGATAGTATGATCCGAAGTTTTTGTACTTCTTAATTGCTTCCTCACCATCAAAATGCTCCGGATCTTTAATGTATGCTTCATAATCAGTATCATGCATATAAGTAACGATAACTTTCTTTGGAGATTTTACTTCAAGAACAATCATTGCATATCTATCAGATCCAACGAACATTGTTGCTGGCATTCCAACTTTCGGAGTCTCATTAGCACGAGTATTCATTACTTCATTGATGCAAGCATGAGAAATAGAAGAAACTGTCATAATCTTAATAAATTTAGATAGTTAAACAATCAAAAAGTTTAAGGGACTTCATTTTTATATGATTTTAAAAAAATTATGCAGTTTTTGACCTAAACCAAGGACGTTTTGACTTAAGATATTTATTAGCGAGTTCATTAATATATTCAACATCTTCGTGAATATTCAAAGTTGAATCATTAACCACAAAAGTTCCATCAGTTGGTTCTTTGTAAGAATCTTTACGATTATCCTCATTAAATGTTGCCAAATCACGATCCTCATCAATTGTCATTTCTCGGCAAATTTCACGATTTTGGCGGCGAGTCTTTCGATTACGATCACGGTAAAATTCCGTGTTTGTTCCGCCACAATGACCAATTCGGATGTTCTTACGATAAGTCTTACCCATAATTTGTTTTAATTAAAAGTTATTATAATTAAAAATTACAATTATAAAATATAAAGATATCCCAAAAAATTCAAAGAATTGGATTATTTTTTTCCTAAGAACAGATCATAATATTCATCATTGCCAATAACGATAATAATGAATTCATCAGTTTCATCATATTCAAAAGCATATCCATTCATATCATTAAATTCTAACTGTTTTAATTCTATATTCTTATTAATCATTTCATCGAATGCTTTTGAAATGAATTCATTTTTTCCATTAACTTCAATCATATACGTTTCATTACATTGCTTCAATAAACGTATAGTTTCAATAGCATTTTTTATTTCTGAAAGTTTGTGCCCAAACGCTGATGTAATGTCTGCAGCTTCAACAAATGCATTATCTGGGCTAATTTGTGTGTATATTAGACCACCTTTTCTTTCGTCTATCGACCGCCATATTTTTGATAATATTTCATTAAGATCATCTGAAGAATTTTTATAGTTCTTATTAATGACAAGTTTTTCATCCACTTGTGATGGAAATATGACAAGTTTTTCATTTAAATATTCATTTAAAGAATAAAGATCTTTCACATGTGAAATATATTTACTTAATGATATCATCTATTTATTATATATTATATTTACAGATATAATCTAGAAACGTTACTTCAAAAATTAAAAGAATTGGATTATTTTTTCTATTTTTTAGGATGTAGAAATCTATTTTTTACGATGTAAAAATATATGATATCTTCTAGTCAGCTTACCAAAAAACAGCATATCATATTTTTCGGTTGACAACCATTCTACATTAATGTCGAATGACGGAGTTTCTTTTATCAAGACTTTTATATGTATGTTAGCTTTTTCAAAATCATCAAGCATATCATTAACATGTTCTGATCTTAAAAAATTTAAAATTGGATATTTTGAATTACTCTCATACATTGATTTTATTTTGTTCCGTATGTCATTAATGACATTTCTATCTGGAGCTTTTCCATACAAATTTGCATTATTGCAGAATATTTCCCATGCTGTTTTAAACTTTGCTATCGGGCATCCAAATTTCATTATGCTGCTTAACTTTTCATCTTTGTTGTCCCATAGGTTTTTGTCAATTATATCGTCTATTGTATCGTCATCTGGATTTCCAACTTGAACAAAGTTCTTGTTAATGACTAGTTTTTCAGTCAAATATTTATTTAATGATTTCATAATTCACATAATGTTAAATTTAAGCTTTTGACATCCAGAATGCATATATTTCATCAGTCATTGAATCACATACAGCAAACAGTGTATATTTATTATTTGAGCAGCCTTTAAGTATGGCGTCTTTGACATTTGAGCCAAGAGCAATGTTCAATTCATCATATATAGCATTTTTATTTGATGAATATTCAGTAAATATTTTGTTGATTATCTTATATGATTCTTTACTTATTGTGTCTTGTTTTTCTATTTGTACCCACATAGCATATTCATCACTATTGTCGGCTATATCAAGAATCTTTGTTAGAAAATTGTCTTCAATGTATGATTGTATATGCTTAACATCTACATTTGAATTGATGTATCTTTTACTTACATATAAATATATTGTGTATGCTAAATTTTTTGCAATGACAGATGATTTTCCTGAATTTGAATAATAATATGTAAGTTCATCAGAGAACTTGTATAGCTTCTCAAGCAGTTCGTCACAATCGTCTGGAGATTTGTAGTTCTTGTTTACTAATAGTTTTTCAGTAAGATATGCGTTTAATGACTTCATAATTTACTAAATAAATATGTATATAAGAGTATGTTCTTTTCCTATCACTTTATTTTTCATTATCCATACGATTACATAATTTCCATCATCTCTTTCAAACTTAGCTAACGAATCATAATCGTTCCAATTTATAGGTCTATGGTCATCGTCACTTTCAAAATTGATATATTCCTCAGGTATGTAGTTTCTTAAGTCTTTAGGAAATATTTTACCAACACTTTTTTCATAATCATCTTCTTTTGTTATGTCACAAAAACAGTATTCAAATGTATTACGATTCATATCTTTAAACAAATCATTTACTTTATCTGATTTTTTATTCATAGTCGATTCATTTATTGTGTCTATAATATTTTTACATGACTCTTCTCCAGTTATATGAACATCGTGTGGAATAAATAATTTGCTACCAACATTTTTATAATTTTTATTAATAACTAATTTTTCATTTATGTAACTACTTAATGACTTCATATATTATGAATTATCTTCAATGAATTTTTTAATTTTTTCAATGTCCTTTTCGGATAAATTTAACGAATATGACATCTCTGAATCTACTCCATCTAAATTATCTATATATTCATATGTAAAAATGTTAAATAATTTATCGATATATGCTGGTGTATATTCTTTAAAACTAGTCAAATTGTCAAATGCATTTATATTCCTCTTCATATGAGATACTGGAATAAATACATAATATGATCCACAATTATTATTTATTGACTCCTTTGTTGCTACAAGTTGATTATTAGTATCATATTTTACATCTATTGCCCAGTTTCCAAATCCTGTAACAGATGATCCTTCTAAATGTTGTTCACCATATTTGTTTGGTTCTCCTAATTCATCAAGTGATATACCAATTATACTTAAATAAGCGTTTGGCTTAGAATTTGGGCTATATATAAATACTAATAAATTTTGAAAATGATTATAATCTTCTGACGAAATTGATACATCTTTGAAGTTCTTATTAATTACAAGCTTTTCATCTACTTGTGATGGAAATATGACAAGTTTTTCATCTATGTAGCGTTTTAATGATTTCATAAATTATAAGAATAAAAAAATTATATATTAAAAATAAAGGAATCCTACTATCACGAGTAAGATTCTCATAAAATTGTTCTTCTATTTAAATGTATTTACTACACACCGAACATATTTGGATCTCTTCTGTTTACCTTCATATCTATTCCTTTCTTGTCTTCATATTTAAATCCTTCAAGCTGTGCAATACGATTAAATATAAGATTATTTAGAAAGCTTCCGTCAATGAATTCTGGCTTAATAAGGTCAAAGCATTCATTAAGTAGTGCAACATATTTATCGGAATTTGCATCAAGTTCTCTCATCTTTGCTATCATATCATCAACATCCTTTAGATATAGGTACTCTGGGAAATTCAGTAGATGATCCTTGTCGTAATCAGGATGTAAGAACGGAAGAAGACCCATTGTGATCATTTCGTATGGCTTGATGGTGATAAAACCGGGAATCTGTGAATAGACAAGAGTATAGCGAGCATCACCCATTTCATCCTTCAAGTCTTCAATCATAATTTCCTTAATTCTGTCCGTCTTTTCATAAACCCATTTATCCCACCTACCATAAATCATTGTCTTGTCATATTCAGTTCCTTCAAGTCCGTTGATGATCCATTTCTCATATTCGGGATATCTACATGAATTATTTCCATTATGATTAATACGTCCTGTTCCACAACCGTTACTAAGAACAATAAGATGCTTCGAAGGATCTGACTTAAGCTTCCTGTCAATATCAATCTTATCACGGAAATCATCAAGAACACCCATCATACAAATTTTTTCAGTATGCATATATTCAGTTGGAACCTTTGTACCATGAATCATTGTATGATTGTTCCAAGAGGTAATATGATAATGCGTTTCAAATTCACCATTTGTCTGTGATAATATAAGTTTAGGATTATTGTATAAATCAGTTGCATTTACTGTAATATATCTTGGATCTTCTGAAATGACATATACAGGAACATCACTCATTTGGTCCATGACATAAATATATGGAGCCCCATATTTTGCAAAACAAAGAAGTTGTTTCTTATATTCACCATTCTTTAATTTTAAGAATTTTTCAATATTTCCATTACCGCTGATAATACCATTGAAAAACAACATAAAATCAGGTATAATTTCTCTATCCTTAAACCAATCAACAATTGGCTTATAATCATGGCATGTATGTTCCTTAATCTTTGAATATTCTACGCAATTTGCAGAAAGTACATTATGATTTGGGAAAATCTTATCATATTCCTCATCAGTTAATTTATTTAAATGATTTGGCCCAATAAAATAAAACATAAAGTCAGGATTCATTCTTGCAATAAATGCATAAAAAATAATAGGAGCATCATCACCTGTACCTACTTTTATATTCTTAATCTTTACGGACTTACCCATCTTTCCAATAAGAATATGTTTCTTAAAATCCTTTGGGTTAAAATTATAAAACTTATCTGTCATATCTTAAATTTTTTAAAAACTTTTTATATAGTTATAAAATATAAATTCTTTAACACATTTTTCAATGAAAACATTTAAAAAATATCATCAAGATCTTTAGGACATTTCTTTGAAGTTAATAATCCATATATAAAAGAAATACAACCAAGTAACCAAAGAATCCCAATAGGTATCCAGCATTTAAATATAATTAACCCAATCAAAACTGCAAAGTAAATCAAAATGAAAATACCAAATTTGTTCATAATATCTAATATATGTTATGTTTATAACAAAATATTTAAATACATTAAAAAATTCAAAACCTATTTGATTTTTAAATATAACAGTTTTTTATCTATACTATATGACTAATGCTGAACAAATAAACAAATATGAATTAACTGCTGACCAGGTTTTAGATTTATTAAAATTAGACAGGAAAAAATGGAAGGCTGAAAAGGATTTTTCTTCATCTGCCGTAAAGAACATAAAATCAAACAAAGAATATAAGAATACTCAATTATATGAATGGATATTTAGTGAGAAAGTAAATGGCAAATGGGTTAAACGAAAAATAGACACTTCAAAACTATTATCTAAATCTGGATATAATAACTATGCTCGTAGCGGTGACAATGGTATAGTCATTATTCAACCATTGAGTTTAGCAAAAGCAGAAAAAATAAAACCAGTAGAAAATAAAGGAAAAGGACAGACAGCATTAGATAATAGTATAAGTAGTTCATCTGATTCATCATTAGATGGTAATGGAGATTCATTTGGTTCATTTCGGTTTCAACCAACAAATTATAAAGGCAATGATGAGGATATAATAAAACATATATCATTTGCAAAATTATGTCTATTGAAAGAGTGTTATGAGGGCTTGGGAATATTACTATAAAGAAGTAGAAATAATAAATAAAATATCTGTTTCAGACAAATGGTATGATCAGAGAATTCTATATAAGAATAGACTAATAAACAAACCAATAGAAATTGGTGCAGCTATCGATACAAACGCGTTTTCTGGTGATTTACCAATGCCAACTGGTCCATGTCCATTCAAAGGAAAAAGCAATGAAGAAAAATTTAGAATGTGCGGTGTTCAACGAGGGTGGACACCAAGTCAGGCCTATGGTGCAGGAGTAATCACGAATGTAACATTTAATCAGACAAGTGGTCCAAAAACATTACAGATGAACAAATATATAGCAGAAGACTTTAAGGCAATATGTAATGAAATATTGCAACTTGGATTTTTTAAATTAAATGTTGGGAATTGTTTTAGAACTTCACTGTCAGCCGGCGGAAAAAGTTTACATCAGATTGGTGTAGCTGTAGACATAAATCCGGGGCGAGGCGGTAATCCTTGGTTTTCATGCAGAATTCCAAAAACTCAGCCAGAGCCATCACCGGGATCTACACCATGGGGTATGAAGTCATGTCCATATCATGGAGGATATGATAGATCTATATGCGTGTGGCATTGGGGTCATCCTGTTGTAAGAATATTTCTAAATCATGGATGGGGCTGGGGCGGATCATACGGAGATGTTATGCATTTTAGTATAACAGGAAATTAAAAAATAATGTAAATATTTATGGATTATATATATAGTAATGCAGATGGAGTAGGAACACATGAATGGCCAGAATTTAATATAAAATCATTTAGTAAATATAGTGATGAAAATGGAGTATATACAAATGAACCGATATTACTTGGAATTGCAAATCATCTAAGAATAAATGGAGGAAACGGTGGTTATGGTGAAGATGGATTTGTTGGTGACGGTATAAGTGGTTCTACACCATTTGGATCTCCTAATGAATTTTTATCGAAAATAAATTGGTCAGCATGCGAAAAATATGGAGCAGGAAGCTATAGAAATTTCAGAAGTGCTGTAATAAATAGAAAACTTACTCAACCACCTGCTGATTTTGTTAGAATGGCACGATCATATTCTTCAAAAAGCGGAGTTCCTACATCTATAATAATAATGATAGGCAAATCGGAAAGTGGTTATAGAAACTGTCCAAAGAATTCATACGGATATGGTGGGTATTTTGGTTCAAAGGCTGGGCCTGAAGGTTCTTTTGATACACAGGCAGAAACAGTTAGAAAATCATATGAAGGAGCAAAAAGAAATTCTGCTGGAGCGGATGAACTTGCATTAGCAATGTTAACATACATTCATCATCACTTACCAGCAGTTGGTTCAAAATATTGGAATAAAACTGGAGGAAAAATTTGGTCTACAGATCCTGATTATATAGTAAATAATGTAAAAGCATGTTACCCATCTATAAGACCGGTAACATTAGCTGAACATTTAATGCTACAGCTTGCAGCACAATATATGGCTTTACAACTTAGAACATTGAGTTTCTAATACACCTTATCCCACATGATTAGCATGAACATTGTTGTCTTGTTTACTTTTACATTAGGATTTAATTGTTCAAGTTCATTCTTCCCAAGACACCATACTTGATAGCCATAAGAAGATAGTGAGTTTACAATTTCATCAGTATAGTTCATCATCTCAGGCTCAATATCAATAATAGTGTACAATGTATTCTGTTCCATACGACCCTTAATACGATCTTTAATTCTTTGGACAAGGTCATGAAACAACTTCTTTTTTGAAGTATACTCCTTATATGTTGCTCGAAGATACGCATCTTCAGCACTAAGCAGTTTATTGTCAGATGTCCCAGAAGGCAAAAATACTTGCTTTAGAACATTCTTAACAGTCGACAACTTAGACTTCTCCTCATTATCAGAATAAGAAGTAATCTCTTTGTTTAATTCATCCACAGCATTAAAATCCTGATTCTTGTTTGACATAATTATTTTTAATTTTTGATTTAACATTTTATATTTTATATATATAAATGAAAAACATAAAAATTAAATGAATTAAAATTTTTTAACAAAATGGAAAAGATTAAGAAAAATTGTCAGATTATCGTTATTGTTATATTGTTGTTATTTGGAATGAGTAAATGTACACAATCATGTAATCGCGATACAGAAATAAATAAGAATATTGAAAGTATACAACAAAAAGATAGTATAATGAAAGTACTTAATGATAGTATTGTAACGTTAAACCATAAGATAGATTTATTAACTAATGACAAGTCAAATCAAGAAAAATTAATTGAATCTCAGAAAGAATCAATAAATAAAATTAATGAAGCAAAAAAGAACATTAATGTCACTGTAAAGAAATGAAATATTTTTAATTATATAAATGATATAGTTTAAATTATCCATGAAACGGCTAAATAATTATATAATTAAAGAAGGAATAAAGAAGACATCAAAAATTCGTGACAATATTAAATTCATTATTTGGCAGCGTCCAGAGAAAAAGATAAAATGGTTAGAAAATAACGATAAATATCAAAAAATCGAATATAAGTACGAAGACGTCGATAAAATGATATTTATCCAATTCCTCTTAGGCTATGTCAAAGAAGATAAGACATGGAAAATGTGGATAGGTAAAATAGGTGCAGCGAGTTATGATGATGATCCATATTGTAAATTAGATACGGAAAAGTTCTCAGAAGCAATTCTAACGGCATGTGACAAAATTGAGGAATTTATTGAGAAAGTAAATAAAGATCCGCTGAACTATATTCAGTTTTATAAAAGTAATCCAGCAGATTCTGGTGGCGGTGATGAAGGATCTGGTGAAGATAGTGGTGGAGATGAAGGTGGTGGAGGAGATCTATTATGAAAAGCTTCATTGATGATTTAATATATGGAATTGGACAAGGATTCTTAATATTATTTTATATACTGTATTTCATATTTTCTTGGATTTTAGCAATTATAGTTGTTCCATTGTTAATAACATATTGGTTCATATTAAAATTATTCAATAAAAATACTGGAAAACTTTCAAATATAATAAGAATACATTTTAGAAAAAAATAAAAATAAAGAGAGAACTTAAGTTCTCTCTTTTTATATTAGTTTATATTAATTTACATGTTAGAACATCCATGTAACATATTATATGTTTTTGCGGATGACACAATGTTCCATTTATTTAAATCAAAATTTAATTCATAACAAAACATAAACATTCCAGTAAAATCTTTTCCATTCTTTACGTCCCACTTACTTAAGTCGCAATTGAATTTTTTACATCCATAAAACATGCAAGAAAAATCTTCTCCATTCTTTACGTCCCACTTACTTAAGTCACAATTGAATTTCTGACAATTAAAAAACATACTTTTAAAATTATTGCCGCCACTTACATTCCAATCACTAATGTCAAATCCTTTACGTCCTACATTTTTGTCTTCAAAAAACAAATCACTAAAATCATCTATTTCTGAAACATCAATGTCATTTAAATCATATATATCTTTGTCATAATGTTCTTTTATAATGTCTTTTAGTTCATCTTTATTTTTAGGATGATAATTATACATTTTATAGTTCTTATTAATTACAAGCTTTTCATCTACTTGTGATGGAAATATTACAAGCTTTTCGTCTACTTGTGATGGAAATATTACAAGCTTTTCATCTACTTGTGATGGAAATATGACAAGCTTTTCATCTACTTGTGATGGAAATATGACAAGTTTTTCATGTATATACTTATTTAATGATTTCATTTTAATTTGTCTATTATTTTATCATAATCTGATTTTGACGGATTATCTGTTCCTACAACATAATCGTTATCAACTATTGTTTTAAACAACGTTATAAAGTCATCAATTGGCATTTTATAACAGTTTCTTATTTCCCAGCCTTCAACAGATGAATGGGTACCCTGATCATATACAGCTTTAACTATTATTAAATTATCATTAACTGGATATATTGATAATTCAATAATTTTATTTTCATCTAATACACTCTTATGAAATGTTATTGTATTATCAAAATTTGATACTGTAATAACAACTAAACCTTCATCTAAATACTTGTTGACATCGCCATTAATAGATGCGTATTTTTGTTTTATATTTTTTTCAACTGACTTCAATAGATTTTTATATGCACTGTTATTAAGTTCAAGACGATATCCCCATATCATACCATTACGTTTCAATTCACTCATTTCTCCATCAGTAATCAATCTAATAATATTATCAAGTTCATTGTCGGTATTCTTGAAGTTTTTATTGATGATTAATCTTTCATTCAAATATGTCATGAGTCTTTTCATTCTTTGTACCAATATGGTGTATTTTTTATTCCTGAGTGTGCAAACATACCGCGCATATTTTCACATTCTGAAACGTTCCAATTTGATAAGTCACCTACAAATTTTAAATTTATACAGTCATAAAACATGCTGTTCATATTTTCAACTTTTGAAACATCCCAATCTGATAAATCTCCAATTGATATTAACTTGTTGCACCATGCAAACATACCGCGCATATTTTCAACTTTTGAAACATCCCAATTAGATAAGTCTCCCGCTGATTCCAAATTTTCACAGTGATAAAACATATATTCCATGTGTTCAACATTTGAAACATCCCAATCTGATATGTCAATATATTCAAATTTTGTTACATCAAATATTCCTACAGTTCCATCATAAAATGAATCAATGTTACTTACATCTACATCGTTAAAGTCAATAGGATTCTTCTCTGTACCAGGTCCTTGTTCTTTATATCGTTGTTCTATAATCTTTCTTAACTCTTTAAATGATTTTGGAGCACATGTATATAAGTTGTAATTTTTATTAATGATTAGCTTTTCATCAAATCGCTGATTGATGATTAATCTTTCATTCAAATATGTCGTGAGTCTTTTCATTCTTTGTACCAATCTGGTATATTTGTTATTCCTGAATCTTTAAACATATCATCCGTAAACATAACATTTGAAACATCCCATTTAGATAAATCTCCTACTGATTTTAAGTTTATGCATCCATAAAACATGCATGACATATTTTCACATTTTGAAACATTCCATTTTGATAAATCTCCAATTGATTTTAATTTTTCGCATCCGCTAAACATTTCTACTGTATCTTCAACACTTGAAACATCCCATTTAGATAAATTTCCAACAGATTCTAATTTATAACAATTACGAAACATATAACTAATATCTTCAACACTAGATACATCCCATTTAGATAAATTTCCAATTGTGTTTAAATTATAACATCCATAAAACATATAACTAATATCTTTAACATTTGAAACATTCCATTTTGATAAGTAACCAACCGATTTTAAATTGTGACAATCAAAAAACACCCCAAACATATTTTCAACACTTGAAACATCCCATCTTGATATGTCAATGTATTCAAACTCAATTTCTTCAAATGCGCCTCTATTATTATAAGAAACAAGTGTTTTTAATTTACTAACATCAACATCATTAAAGTCAATAGGTTTCTGTTTTGTCCCAGGTCCTTGTTCTTTGTATCGTTGTTCTATGATCTTTCTTAACTCTTCAAATGTTGATGGATCACAGGTATATGGATTATTATAATTTTTATTTATAACCAACTTTTCATTCAAATATTCATTCAAAGAATGAAGATCTTTCATGTGTGAAATATATGTTGTTAATCTTTTCATCCTTTGTACCAACTCGGTATATTTGTTATTCCTGAATTATCAAACATCCACGCCATTCCTTTAACATTTGAAACATCCCATTTTGATAAGTCTCCCACTGATTCTAATTTCTCAGAATTATCAAACATACTATACATATTTTTAACACTTGAGACATTCCAATTTGATAAGTCACCAACAAATTTTAATTTTTTACATTTATGAAACATAAAACTCATATCTTTAACATTTGAAACATCCCAATTCGATATATCAATGTATTCAAATTTTGTTATTTCAAATATTCCTATAGTTCCATCATAAAATGAATCAATATTACTTATATTAACATCATTAAAGTCAATTGGTTTCTGTTCTGTTCCAGGTCCTAACTTATCATATCTATCTTCTATGATCTTTCTTAATTCTTTAAATGATTTTGGTGTATAAGTATATGGATCATTATAATTTTTATTTATAACTAACTTTTCATTCAAATATTCATTCAAAGAATAAAGATCTTTCATATGTGAAATATATGTCGTTAAACTTTTCATTCTTTGTACCAATCGGGTATATTTTTTATTCCAGACTTTTTAAACATATTATACATATTTTTACATTCTGAAACATTCCATTTAGATAAATTTCCAACTGATTTTAAATTATAACAGCTGTTAAACATCAAACTCATATCTTCAACATTTGAAACATCCCAATTAGATAAATCACCAACTGATTTTAAATTATAACATTCATTAAACAATTTATACATATCTTTAACCTTTGACACATTCCAATCTGATACGTCAATGTATTCAAAATCTGTTAAATCAAATATTCCTTCATTTATATTTGCATTATAAAATGAATTAATATTACTTATATCAACATCATTAAAGTCAATAGGATTCTGTTTTGTTCCAGGTCCCTGTTCTTCATATCGTTGTTCTATGATCTTTACTAACTCTTTAAATGATTTTGGAGCACAAGTATATGGATCATTATAATCTTTGCTGATGACAAGTTTTTCGGATAATGAAATCAAAAATGATTTATCAGATTTTATGTAATATGTTAATGACTTCATAAATATTTTATATGGATTCCATATATTTTTTTAAATTTTTATATTCGTCTGTTTTATATAATGTAAATGAATAGTTGCCATCATAATTTGTTCGTCTAATATTTTTACATTTTGAAATGTCAAGACCGAACATATCTTTCATATCATCACTATGTATTTTAAATATAGAATAATGATCTGCATATTCAGTTATTTCATTCTCCTCATATAAATCAATGATTTCTTCTATTTTTTTATTATCAAATTCGTCATAATTAAATAAGATACATAACTCATTCGTACCTCCAGCGTTTTTATTATATTCATATAAGAATGACTGATCATCAGCAACTGTCATTGTACCATCGAAAGAATTGACGTTATTTACATTATAAGTATAATTGATATTACACTTATAATTTGTAAATGATATAGATTGTACCTTTACCGTGTCTATTTTTCCATATCTTATCCAGCCATCATTATCTTTAATGTCTTTATTATTATATGTACCATTATCAGCATGCCAATATAAAATAAATCTTACTAAAGTTTTATCTGGACTAAGATTAAAATTAACATCAACATAGTTCTTGTTAATCACAAGTTTTTCAGATATGTAGTTTCTTAATGACTTCATTGAAAAATATTAATATAAATTTATATATTAAAAATAAAAATCATTTTATGAATATCAGAGAAAGCTTATTAGAAAGAATTGAGAAAGTTAATGAAGAAGTAAAGAGCAACATGACAAAGTACCTCAGTATCTCACAAGTACTTGGAATGCTTGTTGAGCCATTTGATAGTAGGGGAGTTGCTCAGAAGACACATGATAAGCACTTCAACAATTCTGAGTCACAGTATTATCAGATGTCTGTTGAGCAGATCATGGAAGCATGGTCAGCAAAGGGTGCAGAATCATGTAAGTACGGTAGCCTGCTTGATGACTACATTGGAATGTATCTTAATAAAGATAATGGTGCAAAGGTTGAAATGTGGAAGTTAGACAATAACTATGATTGGGATGAACGACTCAACGGACTTGTAAAGAGCTTTACAGACTTCATGGATTTTGTCAATAAGTCAGGTGATATGGAGTTCATCACTCGTGAAAAGACATTGTACTATAAAGTTCCAAATACAGATTATTATATAAAAGGGCGATTTGATGCACTATTCTATAATAAAAGAACTAATAAATATGTTGTAGTAGACTGGAAGTCAAGTGGAAGTGTTGATAAGAAAAAGACACCATGGACAAAACAGTTGTTTGGACCAATGATGAAATATCCAGCTCTTAATTGGTATACATATACTACACAAACTCATTTTTATAAACTGGCGCTTCTTAAATCAGGATATCTACCTGATGATATTACAGAAAACGACATTGAAGTATTAATTGTTCAATTGCCTGGTCACATATGTGAAGACAATAAGATGTATGAGATTCATAAACAAGCATTTGATTTTGATGAGGATTTGTTAAATAAGTTGTTTATGTTTGCAGCTCGTAAGAATGATCTTATGCATACATTAGAAACTGTTTAAAAAATATATTTATAATTAGATTATGACAGGAAATGAATATCAGATAAATGTTTTAGACTTCAATATTGATTATCCAGAATCATTAGGACCGTTTTGTACATTATTGAGAATGGTTGAGAAGATTGGTATAATGTCATCAACGATGGTTGATATACTTAATAAGCCTGACGCATCAATAACAAATACGGAAAGAGATATTTTAAGAAATGAACTTGGAGAAATACTGATGTATCTTACTAGAACCATATATCATAGTGGATTAACGTTAGATGAAGTTATGCAGAGAAACATTGATAACTATAATGCAAAACAGAACTACGAAAATATAATAAATAGAGACATCTTTAAAAGAAAATAAGTTCATAGATCATCATCCATGAACCTCAAAAATGGCAACTATATAATTTATTAAAATGATTATAAAAAGTTATTAGATGATGATCTAGATATAGTCTAAGATGTTCTAAGATACATAGTTAATGTTAAAAATTGTTAAAGAAAAAAGATCATACTTAAGTATGATCTTTTTATGTTTTATTATATATTTTGGGATAATATTATGCTAAATCATAATCCCAATCAAAAATTTGGGATAATATTATGCTAAATCATAATCCCAATAGTCTGCACGGAATGTAGTCTGAAGAGTAATAGCATCATTTGAACCATAATCCAAATCGTCCATACCAGTTACACCTGTTAACATGATATGATGGAAAATGAAACTTCTCCAAACCTGACCATTACGATTAGCCTGAGCAACACGCATATTGTCAGAAATATATTGCTGCTTAATTGTTCGAGTACCATCACTTAAGTCATATGAAAGACGCTCCCATGCCAAGAATACTTTAAGAACGAAGTTATCAGTTACATCACGTAAGTTAAGATTAAATGTGATTGTAAGATCTGCAGCAGTTGTATCGAGCATAGGATTTAAGAATGATGCAGTAACACCATAGAATTTTTGCTCACCAGCAGCAGTTGTCTTATGAAGTGCATCAAGACCGGCAACAGTTACAACTTGTTCAGTTAAAAGAGCCTCCTCAGTAGAGAAAGGTTGTCTTAGAGGTTCAGGTAAAGTAAAGTAAACCTCAAATAACGACTTATGTACTGGATCCCACTTATTTATACCTGACTTAACATTTTTAAGATGAGGTAAATGATTTAAGTTAGTTTGTGCCATGTACTATTATAATTTACGTAAATTTTTTATCTTTATAATTAAAAATAAATTCTGGGTAGATTTTTAGGTATTTCTACCCAGAACTATATTTTATATTTAGTTTTCAGAAATAAATGATTTCATTTGTCCTGTTCTATACAGAGTTAATTCATGAACCATCTTACCGCAACCAAATCCGGGTTCAATATGAGTGCTTAATACAGCCATTTCATTATCAATGATTTCTGGAGTATTGTTAGACTCATCCATGATGTTTAGATAAGTCTGAATACCACCATTAGCCTTGATTAATGAGCAAACTTGGTTAGCTTTGTCAAGGATTGCGTTACGTGTTGTTGGATTATTGAATTCCCACTGATAGCTTTGGAGAACCTTCTCAATCTCATCCTGTAAGTAGATAACCAACTCACGAACATTGATACGAGACAATGCACTAAGTGGTGTCTGTTTAGCAGTTTGGTTAGCATTGATGAATGTTCCAAATGTTGGACGATAAATCATACAGTTGAATCCAAATGGTTCAAGATCATATAATTCTTCACGTGTGAACTTATAATCAGGACCAACAAGACCTGTTGCAGAAATATGACCATAATTAGGACCAGCAACAATGTAATATGGTTGACGACTCATGTACTTCTGGATGAATAAGTTAGATACTAAGCCAGCAGATGGAACAATTGTATCAACATAACCATCAGAGAACTTAAGTGGAGTATAGAATCCTATAAATGATGCGCCATTGTTTTCTGTTGGAAGTGAGAATACTTCGTTTGCAGGTTTCTTACGATTACGACCTTCAACAACATATTTAGAATTAAATACGTTCTTCTCATCAGTAAATGATGTGTACGGACATTTAACAAATGTACGAATTGAAGGCAAGTTACCAATAGCGAACGCACTTTCTTTTTCTTTACATAGTAATGAAAGTTCAGATCTAAGTTCATTCTGTGGGAATGCCTCAAATGTATCAATGATATAACGGTAATCAATGTTAGCCTTATTCAAGAGACCTTTACGAAGACCGCTATAATCAGTTAATGCAGAAAGAATTTGTCTTTGCCATTGTAGTTTAGCCCACATATCTGTACCATTTGGACGAGCATTCTTATAAGTATAGCCTTCAAGATAGTGAGGAACCATCTCACCAATTTCTTGGTTAAGAGCAGCATTTAAACGAATGATGAAATATTCTTTGGGTTCATTTTCATCAATGGTGAAATCAGTATCTTTCCAAGTGTAAGGATCACCGGATTGTGTTTCATCGTTGCTAGCATCATATGACCATCCAATACCTTCACCAGTCATACCTTCAGAATTTGGATCGCAATTATATGGTGCGCCACTTAATGTAATATAATGACACTTGAAGTTACCTTTTTCATCATATAATGTACCTTCTCCTGTTACATATACACAATCACAGTAGTAATCTTTATCAAGTTCATCAATTACACGATCATCATTTCTATCAACGGTTTTATCATTTGCAAGAATACAATCACCAGGCTTAAGAATTAACTGAAGAGTAGTATTATATGCCTTATCTGTTACAAGAGCATTATATAATCCACCATTTATATTTAATGCAGATTCATATTCCCAATCGCCTACATTTATAAATGATATTGAAGATCCATATACAGATTCTTTTTCATTTCCAAAAGGAGTTGAAGAAGTAGATGTTAAAGAAACTGATTTAAAACCACAGATAAAGTTAGTGTCAATATCAGTATACTTATATTCAGTTGGAGCATCACCATCTGTTCTATTCTCAATACGACGAATTGTTGTAATGATTTTAGAAGGACCATAATATCCACCAGGATTTTTTACGTCTACAACTTCATATGGAGCAAATGATTTTTCACTTTCAGAACCATCATTATACCAGAATGTTCCACCCATTAGACCTTGTTTATATACATCATCCCAACTATCATTATATTTATATTCTTCTATGGTAGAATCATAGAATAAAATGTGCCAATCATTTTCGGTGGCTAGGTTCTTATCTATTGAATAGTTTGTTACACCACAAGTCTTAAGAACATAATCCAATCTATGTTCTTCACAAATGATAGTTACAGTATTTTCAGCATCACCAATCTGTCTCAATATTACATTGTAGTTATATGTCTTTGAAGTTTCAGTTCCTCCAGCATTGTCACCTGTTGGAGTTCCTTCAGTACCATCGCTTGCTGGCGTTTCTACATCACCTTCACCTGAAGTTTGTTCTACTTCTACCTGTTTAACGTCAGCAACATATAAAGATCCTGTTATTAATTGTGGATAAGATTCAAGTTTACCATTTATATTAAATTCTTTAAAGTTTTTAATAGAAGATGAGAACTCAATCTTATCTGCAATGACTGGAGCACTTAAGTTACCAAGTAGATTAGTTTTCGCAACACCTTGGAAGATAGTCTCAAGACTTAACGGATTATTGAACGATGGTTCATTTACTCCATTTGTTTTGTCGTGATTTTCAAATGCTGAACTCTCAGGAATAACACCTTTACCGGATAAATCTATGATTCCTGCACCATCCTCATCAAGAAGATCAGTGTTGAAACTCATCATCATCTTATGTTCATCATTGTCACTATTAAATAATATATCAAGTGAACGATAATTTCCTTTCTTATCCTTGAAATATGGAATTAATGAACCAATCCAATGTCCAATAGCATTTGATGTAGAATCAGCATAAAGAGCATCAAGAGTATCAATAAGTTCTCCATAAGGATTATGAAGATCAGTACGAAGTTTTAACTTATAACTTTTTCCATCAGCATCAAGTTCATCCGTTGTTACAAAATACTTCTTTAGTGTATCTGATGCAAGAGCTTGAGCAGCATTAAAACGTCCTTTAAATACATAAATTTCTGCAAAGAAATCACTCATTAAACGATGTTCAAATCCATGAAGATATTCAGGCATCTCTTCATACTTATCAGAATACCAATCGCTGACTGTTAAATTAAATTCAGAAATTTTTGAGCCAGATGGTTTACGAATAAAATACGAAGCTGAACTATTATAAGTGTCAGTTATTGACAAATTAATATAGTTGTTAAGAGTTATGCCATCAACTGAGTTCAGATCATTCAGTTGTTCAGCAGAAATCTCCCAAAATCTTGTCTTATCAAAGATGTCCTCAATATTGATCTTAACGTCATCAATAGGATCGTAATTAACATTGAATTCTGTGTTAATTGTTGACGCACCTACAGTCTCACCACTAAACTTCTTAAGGTTAAGACAGATAATAGGACTAACAGCCAACATTTGTAAGCACATACGGTGGAAGAAAATACCACGTTTTTCAAGTTTCTTTGAAATGTTTCCAAAATATTGAACGAATTCCTGCGGATCCTTTACATAAACTGGACAGTTAAACGGACCAACTTCTGAATATCCAACAACAAGACGAAGTGTCTCAGGCTCATTGTTAAGCATAGTTGATTTGTCAAAAACTACGCGGTAAACACCAGCAGCCTTAAATTGTTGTAAATGTACAGGTATTGCCATTATTTTACGTTAAATATATTTTTTCTGTTTATTTTAATCTTTGTTTATATTGTAGATTATGAATAGTAATTTTACTTTCATAATTTTATATTATTACTTTAGTAAATTTTTACTTTCATAATTTTTATATTATTACTTTAGTAATTTTTATTTTCATAATTTTTATATTATTACTTTCATAATTATATATATAAAAATAATTTTTTCATTCTGTGATTTTCATCATTATTTATAAAGTTGGTCAAGTTTAAAATTCATTATCTTATGAGAAACATCATAACCACATATTGACAATTTAAAATATATGTAATTATATAATATATCATTGTCTCTATTTGCGTCAGAATTAAGATCGTCAACAATCATGCCAATGTATTCCGTATCCAAATATTCATTTTCGTCAATAGTTTTTTTAATGAAACCTTTGTCATTTATGAATTTTCTTCCAGCTATATCAAGACTATACGAAACATTTATGTCTAATGAATCTATTTGTGCATCATTTATTATAATATAATCTACAATATCATTTTCCATATTTTCCGTATTTATTGATGATGTACTCATTAATGTTACAAATTTAATTGGAAAATCACCTTCATCAGACAAATCCTCTAATAATTCGTCTATTGTAAAATAAATCTTATTGTTATTTTCTTTGTCATATGTTAAGTATGTTTCTATCTTATTGACATCATACATTCCTAAATCACAATAATATGTAACTTCATGATTAGCAGTTTCTAATTGAAAATTTATTTCAAATTTTTTAATAAATTCATCAAATGTAGTCACAACAGAATCTTCATATAGATTTTCATATAATTGTTTTTGCATTTCATTTGATACTATCACCAATGTCTCATTAGTTACAGAATTAGATTTCTTTAATTTTTTTATATTGAATTCTGCTGTAGATAGTCTTGAACCTAATTCTTTATTATTTTTCTTTAGTTGTATAATCTCATTATATAAATTATTAGATATTATATTAGAATCATCATCTTTTCTATCGTGTGTAGCTTGTATAGACAATGCTTCATTGAATTTTTCCATTTCCCATTCCATCTTTACTTGGTTTGCAAATTCTTGATCCATAATCTAATGCTAATAAAAATATATAATTAAAAATCAAAAGTGAGATTGTAAAATCAACCTCACTTTATAATAAATTGTATCTTAAATCTTATCTTAAATCTTTATTCCGTTTATATATGTTGTCCTACCAGCTATTTTCTTCATTGTCGTTCTTTTCTTTCTATTCTGTCTTGCACGAGTAAATGATATATGTATCCAATCAGGACGACCTTGTGAATCTACATTTTCAGCAATGACTTGGTCAAATTCTATGCCTGAGTTCAATAAGCATCTTAAAAGTTTCATATTGTCCTCTCGTGAATCAGATAATGTTCTTATGTCAGCAGCCTCACCCTTTGTATGTTGTGAACCAGATGAACCTCCAACAGCTCTATTAAGTGCAGGACATCTATAACCTGAAGTCACAATTATAGGAGCACCCCATTTTTCTCGTAAAGGATCTAATACATTATCAATTAATGCCGTTAAAGAATTTACTATAATAGAATTTGGTGTGTTATTTATACCTTTTCTAACAGCCGTGCTAGATTTTGTTAATTCTCGTATTGTAAAATATTTCATAATTTTATATTTTGTAACCTTCTTTAGAAAGCAATTTTTTTATTTTTTCAGTAAGAGCATCAAACAATTCATCAATATTTCTAAAATTATATTGTTTTAAGACTATCCATTTCGACGGCATTCCATTAACTGTTCGTCTAATTATTATTTCATTTTCGTCTGGTGTTTTTACATATAAAGTAAATACACTGTTTACATATGACGAATCGGACTTTAGATTATTATCATTAAGTTTTATTTTTCCTAATTTAATGTTACCTGTTTTTAATTCGTGTATATCATCAAATATATTATCCCAATTATCTTTACATTTATTTAAAAAATAACTATCAGGATCTTCATAATCTTTGCTAATGATAAGTTTTTCGGATAATGAAATTAAAGATGATTTATCAGATTTTATGTAATGTGTTAATGACTTCATAAAAAATATGCTAAAATATTTAAATTAAATGAATTATAATTAAAAATAAATTAGCATATTGTGAATATAATTTTTAAAAATTATTTTCTTTTTTTATGTTTTCTGACTGTTCTATTTGAAGCAATATGTTTTCTTGTTATTGTATGATCATTCTGATATATATAAAATCCTATTAATGGTGTATGCGTTTCAAAATTAATTAGATGTTCTGGATTTATGCATTTACCATTATATCTAAATTCAAAATGTAAATGTGGACCTGTACTTCTTCCGCTATTTCCGGCAAGTCCTATTGCATCACCTTCATTAACATATTGATTCTCCTTCACTAAAAATCTTGATAGATGTCCATATAATGTTTCAAGTTTGTTTTCATGTCTTATGACAACATAAAATCCATATCCACCTCTATCAAAATTAGTCAATCTTATTTTTCCTGAAAAGGCTGCATATATAGTATCTCCAGTACTTGCTTTAAGATCAACTCCATAATGTTGTCTTCCAAACTTTGACCTATACCCGTAACTGGAATTAACAACATTGGTATGCACGGGATTTACATAATTTCTAATGTCAATTTTTTCACCAATGTTTGGTTCAATAGTGTAGGGATTTAATTTTTTATTATCCCAATTAAGTTCAAACAACTCAAGTTCAAACAACTCACTTTTATTTTCATATTTTTTTATTAATGACCAATCTATTCTTTCCGTAATTCTTGTTTGATTTGCTAATAGCTTCTGATGTTGTTTTTGAAGTAACGAAACATTCTGTCCAAGTGTAGTGAGTAATGTAAAAGTCCAAATAATAATAGTTAATAGTAATTTATTAGTGTATTTCATAACTTATTAATATGACATACGAATGTCACTATAAATCATTGCCTCTTAATGATTCTTCGTAGTCGGTTTTTCTTTTTCTTAAATATATTTGTTTTTGTTGGTATAGGATCTGAAGAAAGAGGCTCAACATTTCCCATACCAACAGTATTCATTGGTGAAGCAAAATCACCACATTCTTTTAAGTATTCTATTAATGACTTCATATATCTTTTCGTTAAAAATAATTAAAGGGCCCATGATTATGTATATTGTCACGAGCCCTTATATGTTTGTATATATTAAAAATACAATGTTTTCATATAATGTTAATATCTGGATAAACTTCAAGTGTATTCAAAATAATGTCCTGATTTACATTTGCCACACCATTTAGAAATACATAAATATTTTCATTATTTAATTCTTTGCTCATGTCTACAAGTGTATCGTTAACCATTACATCACCAATCATACCGCATACAACAATATCATCAGTAAATACTTTGCAATTGTCCGTTGCTGTCTTGATGATAAATTTTCCGTCAATGAAACTTGAATATTTTGATGCTGATGACTCTAAAAAATCGGAAACTTCTCCATGATTTAGTTCAACACACTTTACATCACACGAATTAAGAATGTTAATCAGTCTTTCATCAATCTTGTTACCGTAGGTATCAGCAACACAATTTTTATCATATGATCCACCATGTCCCTTGAATGTACAATAATCATTAGGGTGATTACTCTTTGCAAGAATCACTCTATTAATGAGATCTTTATTTTCTTTAACAAATTTACAAATATTATTTAAAGCATTTTCACTTGATGGCACATACAGTGAACCATCTTTCTTTGTAATGTCATTTTGACAATCAATAACAAATAATGTAAATTCCTTTGTCATATCTTTAAAAAATTAATCAGTATAAAAATCAACAGGTTCACCATTCCAAAGTTTCGCAAGACATCCATTAAGCTTAACTCTATTCCTTGAAATTCGCCCCTTATAAATCTTTCCATTCTCTGGATCAGAATCTTCAACAGGAACACATGTACCGTTCTGTCCATATCCATCATCTGAAACAGTTTTTTGATTTAACCTAATTGTAAAAATCATTGAAGGTGTTCGACGGACTACTTTATAAAAATGTGGAATCTTTGCAGTATATTGGAATGATGCATCAAGAATGTCTCCAACCATAAAATCTTCAGCATTATATGGATCTCTCTCAACATCCTTAAAATCTTTATTAATCTTAATAGCCATAATTTTTATTTTTTGATTTATAATTACGATTATAATATATAAAACATACTACAAAAATTAAAACTATATTTGTTAAAGATTATTAATTATAGTCCTTCTTGAATTTTTCTATACCAATATCTGTAAGTGGATGTGCAATCATTTGTTTGATTACTTTGTATGGAACTGTAATTACATCTGCTCCTGCAAGAGCACATTCTGTAACATGAAGAGGATTGCGTATACTTGCAGCAATAATGTTAGTAGAAATAGAATTCTGCTTAAAAATTTTAGATATAGATTTTATAAGATCCACACCAACTATATCAATGTCATCAAGTCGTCCAACAAATGGACTTACATAACGTGCTCCAGATAATGCGCACAATAATGCTTGATTTGCTGAAAAGATAAGTGTCATATTAACTCCAATTCCTTCTCTTGTTAATGTCTTGCATGCCTTAAGACCTTCCTCAGTCATTGGAATTTTTATAATAATATTCGGGTGAATTTGTGCAATTACATGAGCTTCATTAATTATATCAATAGCTTTAGTTAGATTTGGATTTACCTCAGCACTAATTGGACCATTAACAATTTCTGCAATTCGTTTTACTGTTTCCTTAAAATCCTTTCCTTCCTTAGTAATTAATGATGGATTAGTTGTCACACCACTAATAATGCCCATATTATTTATTTCGCTAATTTCATTAATGTTTGCTGTGTCTAAAAATAATTCCATATGCTTAAAGTTTATTAGTTTATATAATTAATATATAAATATGTAAGTTCATTATTTAAAGATTATTACAGTTTCATTATATTTGTTTTTAACTTCTGATTCTTTTTTATTATATAAATGGCTTTTTGAACTTTTTATAACAAATTCTGAATGTACTGTTAATTTTGTGTTTTCAAGAACTGTTTTTACAATATCCTCCTTTAAATCATTATTTATGACAACAAAGAACACTCCACCACTTTTAAGTTTCTTATATGATTTTATTACTGTTTCTTTCCAATATTTTTCAATCCATAATTCATATTCATTATATTTATTATAACATTGTGAATCATCTTCAGAATACTGTTCAAGTTTGAAATATGGTGGACATGATCCTATAATGTCTTGTTCTGTTAATATATCATATATTTCATCACTCTCACTACAGTATGAATATATATTTATATTTGTCATGAATTTATCAGCAAATGTTTTTAATTCATCATATGTTTTTGGATCTGTTCCATTATATATAATTCCTAAAGAATCAGCTGCAAGCATTCGCCCTCCCCATCCTGCGGAATAGTCATAGGTTGATTTTATTTCAGAATCAGTCTCGCAAATTGATAATGCATATGAATATATCCATTTTGCAAGTGTTGGCTTGAAATTTGATACTGTTTTACTTATTCCAGAATTCACGAGTCCTTTTATGATCTGTGAATGATCTATCTGATATACTACACGCTTATTATTTTCAGTCTGATATAATATACGATTCTTTATTGCATTAAGAAGCATTTCGTTATTGTTATATGCATCATATGGAGATATTATATTGTCAAATGCTGCTTGGTAGTATTTCACACCTGATATATGTTTGCATATATCATTGCATAATTTTCCAAAACTTGACAATGTATTTTCGTTAACTATCTTTGAGACATTAAACTTCTTTAACTTATTTAATTGCTCATATATGTAATCATCTGACAAATTAAGTACAGGAAATTCAAGATTGTTATAATATTTGAATATGTCATATATAAGCAAATATGTTTCATTTTCATCAAGTTGCGAAATATATTCAGCAGACAACAGTTGTCCATTAAGATTAAGTGGTTTTATAGTAGTATTATATATAACACAGTCATTTGTGAAGTTTACATTTTTTCTATCAAGTAATTTCATTATAAACATTATTGCTTCTTCAATGGACCAAAGTTCTATATAATTTAAATTATTCTTTTTTGCGGTTTTTCTTTTCTGTACATCACGAATTGTCCATGTTTCTATAGCATTTTTATAATATTGAGATGTTTTAGATTTTTCTATCCAAACACTTAACTGTTTTTTACATATATCATTATCTTCAATGTATGGCATTCCGCCATGTGTCCATGATCCTTGAAATTCAATATAAAGATCTAATGACTTAATATAAAAATCACATGACCATGGATATAAATCATTTTTATATTGAGTTATTATGTCATCAAAAAATTCTGTAAATATTTCTTTTATTTGAGTTTCCTTTATTGATATATTAAATGTTCCGTTTTCTTTTTTTGTTTTATATACTTTATCTCGTGTTTCAGTTATCCATTTTTCAGCCATTTGTTTTTTAAACATATCTGTTTTTGAATAACTATCTACTCCGTACTTTTTCAAAAGTGTTTCTTTATTTTTTTGAATATTGTTATAATGTGCATTTCCATATCGTTCAAATTTTGTTTGTTTTCCCTTTTCAATATTCCTATATCCTGGGTCACCATATTTGTCAATAAATGTCTGTCGAGTTCTTTCTTTTATTTCGTTTCGTTCTTTATCTGTTTTATTGGCCCACGTTTCTTTTATTTGTTCAACATTTCTATAATTTTCATCTCCATATCTTTCAAGTGTTGTCCGTTTTTTCTTTGCGTCAATTTCATCACCCTTTTCAGCATATGTCCTCTTAAATGATTCAACAATTCTATTATGAATTTCTTCATTACATGTAGGTGCAACGCCTCCATATCTTTCAATATTTGTTTTTACCGTTTGCTCATGATTATTATAATTTTCATCTCCATATTTTTCTAAACATGTCTGTTTACGTTTCTTTTCATTGTTTGATGAACCATATTTTTCAATCTTTGTTTTCTTTGCTTTTTCATAATTATGTTTATTTGCACATGATTTACAACAGAATGGTTTAAATAATTTATCTTCACCCTTGCCAAAAACTTTACCAGGTTGCCCAATATATTGAACATCATTTCCACAAACTACACATTTTGGTCGATCTTCAATATCATATTCCATTCTACGAAGCGTTTCCTGTGGAGATAATGAATCAGGATATCTATTCAATATATAATGTTTAATGCATGGGAATTTGTTCGTTGCCATTACATTATGAAAACAGTAACGAATACGATTGTTCTTTTCAAGAATAAATAATTTAACTAATGTTTTATCGTGTATAAAATCAATATTCATTCTATTATTATAAATATATTATATATTATAAAATATTAAATTATGTTAAAAAATTCAAAAATATAAAGACAAAAAAGAACAGTACTATATAGTACTGTTCTTGAGTGTAGAATTAAATCTACGTATATAAAGGTAAGAACCTTTAATTTTCAATATAGAAGTTATTAACCTTTATTAGATCAAACCAAATTCTGAACCAACACAGAATGTGTAATATTGAGTTTCAGGATAGAACCCGATTTCTGCAATAGCATAGCGGCTGTTAACTAACATCTTAGGAGCCATAGTACCTTCAGCAGTGATGCTTACTGTATCAGCAAGTATGTACGGCATAAATACAACACCAGGAGAGTTAGCGTCACCCTTACGACCAACGCAGATACGGCAGTCATCCCAGTTCATGTAAGGATCTACATAAACCTTCAAACCTGCAAGTGTACCGCCAAGATATAGATTCTGCGAACCATCTTGAGCCATATTGTTAACCATAGGAGCAACAACATAACCACTAACATCCTGAAGTGCAGTAGCAACCATTGTGTTAGTAACAATCCAAGTAGCACGGCCACGACGACCAACAGTTTGGATTAAGTTAGCAGCAGCAAGTACGCGAGAAGCGATACGACGTTGGCGAGTTGCAAGATTCTCAGCTGAAGTATTGACTTCACTGTTAGTTACATTACCCCAGTTAGCAGCTTGGTCAACACCATAGATGTCAACATACTTACCAGCAGGAACAAAGTTAGAAAGAGCATTATCACCTAAGCCCATCCAAAGGTTAAGGTCAACACCCTGATAAACCTTTTGCTGAGCAGCGTTAGTTACACCAAGTGCAAATACACGTTCAAGAATACGTTGATTGATGTGTTGAGTAATCTCGTTCTGGAGAGCTTCCATAACCTTACCAACAGCGTCAACACCGTAAAGAGGAAGGTCTTGAAGTTGCTGACGAGTAACAGTACCAGTTACCTCATAAGCACCAACCTGTACCCACTTGCTGAACAAACGAAGACCGATAACATTACCTGTACCAGTTTCATTCTGAGCGCGGGTCATAGCCTCTTTCTTACCAGTTGCGAAGTTAGCGAAACCGTCAACTAGGTCAACTGAAGTCTGAACGAAGTCAGGACGAATTTTCTGACCTTCTTCAAGAGTAATAGGTTCAGCATTACCAATTTTTACAGTTGCAGGATCATTAAGTTCAAAGATCTCACGAAGTGAAAGGTTCTTTGTTGGAGCTTCAACACCATAATACTTTTTAATGTCAGCCTTAGCATCTGCATTGAATTCATCCTTATTAAATAAGATATTGCCTTCAGCATCAACGTCCCAAACCTTTACAAGAGGAGCACCATCCATACGACCGAAGTCTAGGAATGTACCAATTGCCTCACCGTTAACTTCAACGACCTGACCAGCCTTTGGTGCCTTTTCAGGATCTGGATTCTTTGCGTCACCACCGGCACGCAAATCAGCAATCTTAGCAAGAGGAAGATTCTGAATCTTAACATAGATAGGCTTGTTATCATTGCCGCCGTCTTTGCTCTTACCGTCAAATGCAGTTTCATTAACGCGGCCAAGCTTACCACCAGCATATGGGAAGTCCATGTAGCTTAACATTACCCAAGGACCCTTAGCAGGTACAACAGGAACAAGCTCAAGACCGATAGTCATAAGAGCAATGTTCAATGCCATAGGAAGTGTGCTTACAGGAATGTCGCCTGAACCAACAGTCTGGTTCCAAAGGTTACCGTCTGCAGCAGGAGCTGTGCTCATGGTATTAGGATTCTGGGGAGCCCAAGGATTACCCATACCAATAGTATTAAGAGGTGTAGCATAAAGAGGGTTAACACCGGTGCCAGGAACTGTACCCATTGCATGGCCAGCATTTACACCGAGTGCACTTTCGTGAATTTCATGAATAGCAGCATATTGTGAAACCCAGTTCAACTTTTCGTTATCCTTAACATCAAAGTTTTCCTTTAACATCTTGCTCCACATTTGTGCGCCGTTTTGTTCTGTTAAAAACATAATTGTGTTTAAACTTTAAATGTATTTTTTATTATTTTAATATTTTATATTATTTACTTATTCTACACAAGATGATTTATCATATATTGAGTATTTCTCTTGTATGAACATTTTAAGATTACTTAAAGTAATATATAATTAAAAATATACATTAATGAAAATGATTTTTCTGTAATATTAATACTTACGTAATCTCATCATCTGAGCATATACGTTATTATGATAATCATTAATGATATCTTTACTTTCCTTTACAGGTTCTTCTTTCTTCTCAAAATCAACTGAACCCCAGAATGATTCAAGAACACCTTCTTTAGTGAAATCATACATCTTTGAAGAACGAACTATTTCTTCCTGACGAGATTCATTTAACATATTCCAAGAAGGAAGATATTCAGAAGGCATGTTCTGTACTGCATAAATATTTGCATATTTATCAGTTGCCTTGTTTTCCTTTACAATTTCTTTAACTGCACTGTTCTTATCATCAGAAAGAGTTTCAAGAAGTGAATCAATTTCATCAAGACGAGCTGCATTATTCTCAGAAATGTACTGAGCAACATTTGCATTCACACTCTCATTAATCTTGTTTTCAAGTACTGGAGCATATTCATCTGTAATCCAATTTTCAACAACTGTTGAATATTCTTCAGCAATCCAGTTCTCAACAGTTCCTGCAAATTCTTCAGAAACCCAGTTATCAACTTGCTGTCCAAATTCCTCAACAATCCAATTTTGTAGATTCTGTGCAAATTCTTCATTTACATACGCCTTAACATCATCACTAAACTTCTCATTAACTTCAGTGTTGATCCATTCATTTACTTCATTTGCAAAATCTTCACAAATCCAACCTTGTACAGCTTGTGCAAATTCTTCATTTACATATTTCTTAATGCTATCGAAAATATCTTTCTTGAATACAGGTGAAAATTCCTCTCTAATCCACATCTCAACGGCATTGTAATTTGGTTGAGCAGATTCTTGAGCAACATGAAGTTGAGCCTCAAGAGTTGTCACCTTATCAGCAAGAGCATCAATTGATTTTTTAAGTTCTTCCATAGTTACTTTACTATCTTTATCTTTGTTATCTTTTTTCTTTTTTTCTTCTTTTTCTGAATCATCTGATTTTTCTTCAGATTTCTTTTCAGATTTTTCATCTGACTTTTCTTTTGGTTTTTCATCAGACTTTTTATCGTCTTTCTTTTCATCAGATTTATTATCATCAGATTTCTTATCGTCTGAATCAAGATCAAGAAGATCATCTGATGAATCATCCTTTTCCACGATAGCCCACATAATGTTGCCGTTATCAAGACTTTCATTAAGAGACTCAACAGTTTGATTTTCCTTAAGAGTTAGTTTTGCTTGTGAGAATCCAGGAGTTCCAACAAGATCATACGTCTTAAGCGATGTTAAATTGACACGACCTTCGTTGGTAATTGTACCAGCACCACGTGAACTAATGTAAAGAGGAAGTCCTCCTTCAACAATAGCCTGAGCAATTTTGCCCTTTGGTGTGTTGAGTAATAAAATAGTACCAGTGATTGTGCCATCCTCATTCATTTCAATACTTTCAATCTTATGAGAAACATTCTCAAGATTGATATTGAAATTATTTGGATGTTCCAATTCACCAGGACAACCTTCAGTAGCAATTACTTTCTGTAATGACTCAACCATCGCAGCATAATTTGCTTTGTCATAAATACGATTGTTCTGATTTTTAACTCCACATACTCCAAAAACACCTGACAAGCGAACACCTTCATGAGGATTTTTGCTCTCTTGAACGGTAAGATCTGAAACCTTGCCTAATGTTTCAAAGAGCATACAATTTTTATTTGTCATTTCTATTAAAAATTCACTTTAATGTTTTTCTTAGTGTTATAGTAATCTATTATACTTGTTTTTCCGTATAATATATATTAAAAATAAATAAATTAAAAATTTAATGAAAAATATGATTTTGACTTATGCAACTGTTTCTTTTGATAGTCTTCTCATCACCTTTTTTATTACAGTCGGACTATAAGTCATTTTTATAGTTTGCTTATTATTGTCGTTATTAGAAATTTTCATATATTTGCTATCAATGTTCAATTTATTTAGTATTTCATCAGCACTAAAAAATATATTGTCTACAATTGTACTATTTCTTTTTTCTAAACAAAACTCAATAAATTTGTAAATATGTTCGTCATCTTCATGAATCACAAATATATTTCTTTCTCGGTCTGAATTTTTTTCATAAGAATATAATACATTGTCATCAATATGTTCAAGTTCAACTTTTTCATCATCATTATATATTCCAAAAGACTTTAATAATTTATTCTTTTTTACTACAAATTTGTTATTGTCGCATTCCTTTATTTTAGTTTTAAAGACATCAAACTCAAGTGCAATGTTATTATATCTTATAGAATAATATTTTGTAATTAATATAACCACACCTTTATCAAATTTCTTTCCGTCTTTATAATCTTTGTTGATGATTAGTCTTTCTTGTATGTAGTTTATTAATGACTTCATGAAATTTTTTCATTTATTTGATTTTCCTTAGAAAGTTTTGCACTAAGAGCTTTTTCCATTTCCTCAATAAATGCTCTTGAACCACGAACAGTAACAGTGCCGTCTGCGGCTGTCTCATGTTCTTTTTGTTCAAATGTCTTTTCGCATACAGCCTGCATTTCTTTAAATATATTCTCAAGATTTCCAGTTAACTGATTAAGTTGCGACTGCATGCTTAACATTGAGTTCTGAAGGCTTGTTAAAGAACCATATAATGTACCTTTGCCTGAATTTGAAGTTATTGACATAATTAATGTGTCTTGAGCCTTTTCATTTACAGCAAGCATCTTAAGTAATCGTCTAATATTGTCTACTTCCTGTGTTATTTTTGACTTAACATATTGATGCGTCTGTATATATTCTTCATCAAGAAAATAATATGCAAGACGTTCTGCAATAGTCTTTGCCTTTTCATATGTTTGTTTATCAAGAGCATCAAGATCTATTACAAGAATTGGCGTCTCAAGAACTTCATCACTATCATCAATACGAGGTGTCGGAGTTTCAAGAAACAAGTTGTTCAATATATCAGTATTTTTGTCATCCGGAGTTCCATTCTTACCATCATATTTCATAATTATCTATTCAAATCATAATAAATATATAATTAAAAATATTTTTAGTCATTTAAACAATTTTAACTATAATTCATTTAATTTTCATATGACATTTAATATATTATAATCGTAAATAATTTATTGATTCTTTAATTTAATTAAATTATGAACATTAAGATTAACGTCATAAATGACAGGTTCACTAAGATTTCGCCTATGGCTTTTGGTTCACTGTTCGCCAATCTTTCAGAATATGTCGAGGATGAAACTCCCGAAAAGACCTTTGAAAACATGGGAGTATTTGTAGGAAAAACTATTGTTGACTATGAAGGCACCGAATACAAAGTAATGTCAATTTCTAAAATGAATCAATATGAGAATCGTTCTAATGAAACAACTTATAAGGTTGATGTAAGACGTTTATAATTTTTTGTAAACATTAAAAAACTAAAGGTAGTGAGTTAACTCACTACCTTTCTTATTATAAATTTTATAATTTTTTAGTTAATTTTGAAACTAGAATCGGCTTCAATAAAGAATAGTTTTGTATTTAATTCTTTTGCTAATTTCTCCATCTCTGGGAATTTTCTATTAACTATATAAATAACTATTCCGTTGACATCATTAATGAATTTTTTAACCTCTGTATTATTTATGTCAAATTCACCATCGGTTATGACAACATTTATCATGAAATCATTAGAATATTTCTTAATAGATTGTAATAAGTCAGTCATTGACATTGTTCCACCACCTAACGAACATTTTTTACCATATTTTATTTCAGTAATACTAGTATCAAAGGCAAGTATTTTAAATAAAATGTCTTCTACAACCTTTTCTTTACGATACCGTTTCTTTAGGGCTTCACATATGATATAACATGCTTTAAATACAGTGTCCAAAGAAGTACCCATAGAACCAGATCTATCCAAATAAAATGCAACATTAATAATTAATGTATCGTCTTTTATTCTACGTCCTGGCTGAAGAACTTCTCCTTGTTTTACATATCCAGTACCACGTTTTATACGAGAATATGTTGATTGCCATTGACGTTTCTTTTGAAATACTTTTTGTTTTACATATTTATTTATTCTTTGGTCAAGTTCATTATTCCATCCCTTTACACCTTTACTTACATTTGTGGCAAGTCCGTCTTTTTCGCCTCTTGCGGATGATTTGCATTTAGAAATAAATTCTCCTAATTTTCCAGATAATTTATTCTTATATTCATTAATTATATCCTCAGCATTCTTTCTTATTTTTTCTATGTCTTCTTCAGATTCAACTGGAGCAATATGTCCTTTACCCCAACCTTTTGATTTGTTATTATTGTTTTTGCCGTTTTTACTGTCAGTAGAATCCGCATCTTTAGCGCTTTTTGCTGAATCTTTTGCATTATCTCCCTCTTTTTGTGCTTTTTCTCCGGCTTCCTGTGTAGCATCATCATCACTTTCTGATGCAGTTTCTCCAGCTTGTTTTGTAGCATCGCCTGCTTCATCAGCTGCTTCCTTAGCCTTATCAGCAGCATCAGCAGCATCTTGAGCGGCTTTAGCAGCACCTTCGCCATCACCGTCTTCTTCAGCTTCGGCAGCCTCTTTAGCAGCATCAGCAGCCTTATCTGCGCCATCCTGAGCACGTTCTGCAGCTTCCTTAGCCTTATCAGCGGCATCCTGAATATCAGAAGCATTTGGGTCACCGGCTTCATCTGCAGCATCAGCGGCATCCTGAGCAGCATCAGCAGCCTTTTTAGCCGCGTCAGCAGCATCTTGAGCTTCCTGTGCTGATTTGGCAGCATCAGAGGCTGATGATTTGTCTGATTCATCATTTGAATCATCTCCAGATTGAGCATCTCCAGATTGGTCGTTGTCATTATCCATATCCCATGGAATATCTGGGAGATCTGAACCACCACTGCTATTATTATCTCCGCCGCTTGAAATGTCGATACCGTTTTCCAATCCTTCTTTCATTTGAGCTATGGCTGAATTATAACCTTTGTCATATTCAGAATTCCCGGTATTTTTGGGTTTAAGATTATTGTCAGTTGGGTCTACTTTTTTATTAACAACATCCTTTATAGCGTCAACCCATCCTCTTTTAAAATCCTCGCTATGTTTTCCTTGCGGAGGTGGTGGAGGAGTTGGCCCATCATTCTTATTGACCTGTTTAGGTTTTAACTTTTTGTCTGGGTCAACATAAAATGGGTCCTTCTTTATATTTTCTAATTCCTCAAGACACTTAAGATATAATGAATACTGAGTATCTATCTTATGATCATATTCAACCCCATATTTTTCTTTAAGATACTCAGGCGTTATTGTGTTAGGTGCCTGATCCTTTTTTCTAATACGAGACAAATAATCATTAATAATGCAGTCAGATACTATGTTCAAAAGTGTATGATCATATTTAATACCATTAGCTTTTATTTTGTCACCAACAGCAAATGTATCCCATAACTGGTGTAAGCATTCGTGGTCATAAATAAAATCCCATAATCTATAATTTTTACCGACATGTTCACAAGGAGCATTTAAAAAAATTCTTTTATTTGGATCAGTATATGCAATTGAATCTGAACCAGGTCTTAAGAATCTGGTGCTAGTTAACATATCGTAAAAGAACATATCGTCATCATTATATGAAGTATCATTGATATATTCAATAAGTTTTACCTTAAAATCACCTTCTCCATCAATACTATCCGCATTAAGAATACTGTTTTTTACCCATTCAAAATCTTTGTCATTTAATAATGTACTTTTAATCTCCATAATATTCTTCTAAATTTACGATAGGTTTTGTTATTGTTCTGTATGAGACAGCTTGATGTTTATATATCTGCGAATTTGGATCCTTTATTACAAATATTGTACCATTATCTACAGCATTATTATATTCATGTGAAAGATTGAAATCCATACTTTGTCTAATGCTTCCGTCAATTTGAACACGGTCCTTTGGTACTATAACTGGAACAACACAGAATCTATAAAAATCATCATCATTGTCAAAATACATTTTGTTCGGAATTCTTAACATAATTAAATTTTACTATTATGTATTTTTTATAATAGATGATAATAATTAATTTTATTCATCATCATCTGCTAAAGGATCTTTATATCCTGCCTTTTTCCATTGAGAATCCTTTTCATATTTAAACTTTACACCATCAGCTTCAATTTTTGCAATAATTCTTTCAAGCATTTCACCATTGCACTCATCTGGGTCAACACATACATGAATGTTTTCACGAGAAATACCATAACGAACTACATGCTGATCCTTTCCTTCTCTTTGTTCAAGATATCCGTTCTTCATTGCCTTACGAATTGAGTTCTTAGTATTTTCCGATACCATATCCATTCCTTTTCCACGTGTTGAACGGCTTGCCTTTTCAGCCTTTTCTTGAAGTTTACCTGTAATGTAATCAAACATAAATTCAGCAAGCTTTTGAAGTTTTGCTTCATCGCTTCTTTCAAGATCTTCCTTAGCAACACCAATCAATCTATCAAAATAATCTTCTGCATCAAATTCTTCAAACTGATTAGATTTCTTTAGTTTGTCAACAAATTTGAAAATCTTATGTTCAATCTCACGGGGATTATCGAACAAATCAGCACATTCTCCAAATTTTGAAACAAACTCTTTGCCTAAAACACTATCCCATTCTCCATGTAAATGTGAAAAAGCTGAATTCCAGTCTGTTTGCCACATGATAAGAGGTTTAAAACGAGAACGAAGAGGACCACTTAATTCATTAACTGCATCATTTTCATCCTCAAAGTTACCTGCAGCGCCAACAAAGAAGTTTTCAAATGGCACACGACAAATTTCATGTTCAAGAACAATAGGCATCAGTGCATTCATAACATCAGGAGCAGCTTGGTTCATCTCATCAAAGAACAATAAATAATCAACATCTTTGTTTTCATCCATTTCTGCAGCCCAATCAGGCATAAGCATCTCTTGTTTACCATGACCTTTTTTTGTTTTTCCTGGAGTAGGAATACCACCAAGGTCTGATGCTACAGCTTTATCAAGATATACTGTTTTAACTTCACGTCCAAACTTTTTAGCAAGATCTTTAATGATTGATGTCTTACCCCAACCTGCTCGACCAATAATAAAAAAGTCTTCTTCTGTTCTAAACTTCATAAGAAGTTTCTTCATGTTCTTATTAAGCTGTTCTTTTGGAATCTCAACTACAGCAGCATCATTTGTTGGCTCATTAAGCCCATAAAGACCATCAGAACCATTATTTTCTGCAGACTTACCATCAATTGGATTCTTACGAGGACGTCCACGTTGTTCCTCAATCATTTGAACATATTCTTGTAAATTCATTTTATTGTATTGTATAAAATTAATTTATTATATTTTTTCATTTTTTATAATCGTTCATTAATAATTAATCATTATGATATTTATAATCACTATGATATTTATAATCACTATGATATTTACAATCATTATGATATTTATGAATTATCGTTCTCAATATTAGTAATGATGTTTTTTAATGTATTGATAAGTTCATCTTTATTTATATGTTGTAATTGTTCATTACAGCATTCCATTAAAATATTGTATGATTGTGCATTAGAATCTTCTACGATATTATCATCTGACATATCGCTAAAGCATTTTTTATATGATTCATATATATTTCTATATAATGGACCAAATTTTTTAATGTTATATACTATTCTCTTGTCATCAATAGTAATGTTTTCATTGATAAATTTAGATGTATCAAGACCAAATGCTATATTCATAAGAGTATTGAAATTCTTATAATCTGACATCATTTCAAGAAATTTGTCATCAATGCTTTCAGATTCATTAATATCATAATTTACAAAGATATCATACATCTTTTTCAATGTTTCTTCATTCTTATTCATATATATAATTAAAATATTAACATTATATATAAAAATAAAAAAACAGTTCACAATTAATTGAGAACTGTTCATACAAACAAAAACATATTAAAAGTATTTTTTAAATATTAACTTTAGTTAAAGTTTTTTCTAATTTGTCAGTTAATTCAAGTTCGCCTCTTGAGAATATGCAAGGAATCATGTTTGAACATTTGTGATTAAATAATTTTTTATCAACAATAATTGGCTCAATGGCTTTCAATATTTTGCTATAATCATTATCACCATCAAACACAAATGCAACAACACTATTTGCCTTATCATTATCGCAAATATTAGCAGCCCAATCAGGCATATATTTAGCACCGTCAATATCAACCGGTTTAAGATCATCTTCAGTCATCTTATCAACGTATACTGTCAAGAACATGCAATTATTGTTTTGCGCAGCCTTAAAAACAGGTGTTTTTATTTTTTTAAAATTATCACCAGTAACAATAAATGGTTTTCCTGATTTAATCAATTCATCTAAAGAATTATCAGATTCATAAATTCTTACATTTGAACTTGTTTGTAAATATTGTGTTAAACTTTTCATATTTTTATTTTAATATTATTTATTTTTTTATTTATTTCTCTTCTAAATCAAATCTTGCCCCTAATGCCTGATTCAGAGCAGCAAATGATCCTGTGAATTTCATTCTTCTTCCTTTATACATTATCACAATGCCTTCTGCAACATTAAACTTATCATTAAATTTCTGTAATCTTTGAAGTGATTTCTGTAACTTATCTTTTGCCTTGTCTGAATTAGATTTCTCAACAGCTTCTACAGTGCTTTCAAGATCCTGTTTAAGAGTGCTTATGACCTTGTCCTTTGTTCCTGAATTAATGAAACCGTCCAATAAATCTATTAGTTCATTACCGATGCTTAAGAACAAGTTGTCCATAGGTTCCATGATGTTTCCAACTACTTCTTTCTTTATTGATTTTTCAAGTTCTACAATATCATCTTTATGTTCAGGATAACGCTTCTTAAGTTCTGTTGCCTTTACTGATTTGTCATCATTACAGATTCTATTGAAGATATCATCGTCATTCTTACACCAGTCTGGAGCAAACTTTTTGAATCTTACATGTTTCCAATCTTCTATTGATTTGTCAGTAGTCAGTCCTTCATCGCTCCACAACTTAGCAATCTCCTTATTGAACTGTTCAGCAAATTTTATGCCATCCTGTAAAGAACGAATAATTAAGTCTTGGCGAGGTTTTGCAGCATCAATTCCTTCAGCTGCTTTATATATTTCATCAACATGTCCTTCTACATCTTCTTGAAGATTCCATTTACCGTTAACTAGTTCATATATCTGATAACCATGAAAAGCAACTTTATCTGTGGCATACGGTAATATGTTTGTCTTTCCTGCGACTATACATTCACAGTTTATTACTTTACGGTGCGTACTATCAGGATTAAAGAATGATTTGCCAAGTTTGTTGAATATTGTTGTTATGATATCTCCAGATTGCTTGAACACTTTTTTCTGATGTTCTTTTTCTGCCCATTTCTCCATCATATCATCTATTGACATACCGCCAGTTTCTGAATTAAGATTAGACTTATTTCTAATGAACACAACATCACCTCTGTCATTCATTGTTGCCATTATGTTAAATCCATCAAGTTTCTCTTTCATATGTTCAACCTTACCAGAGAACAGATCATCAACAAGTTGAATAAGATCATCGGCAGTAAAATCAGTATAGTCAAACGGATGAGCCATGTGTCCTGCCTGCCCGCCTTCCATAACATATACTTCTTTAGTTTTGTTTATAAGATGTTCAAACACATAATCTCTTAATGACATATGAGATTCTTTAATCAGATTAAGCAGTTTTCCCTTGAACTCATGAAACGCATCCACAAAGTCATCAAACATAGAATCCACACCCTTTGGCATAATTTTTGAGAAAGCTGCTTTGTCATTATTCAATATTGACTTACGAACCGCTGTACCAGAAACTCCATCTGTGCGACCCTTGCCAATGTTTGTCTTAAGTTTACCTTTACATACATTTGGATATTCTTTGCCACCGCGTTCAACAGCAAGATTATCATACTTATTGATAAGTTCAGAATAATTATCTACTCTATCATCACCGCACATCCAATATTGCGGTTCATATTCATCTTGATGATCTAATATAAATTTATTGAATCTAGCAAAAGCCTCAAACATATTGACAACAGGAACAACTTCAATAATGTTTTTATTTGACTTCTTTACTATTTCTAATTCTTTATCAATAAGTTCATTTGTAAACGGACGCTTAAGTAATTCTTTTTGCTGTTCTGTGAGGTCTCCTTCAGGCTTGTCTATATAATCTGCAACTATCTGTACTGAATCTTTCTTAATTACTCGTCCTGCTACTTTGAAACCTTTTAATGTATCTGGAACTTTATCGTTTGAGTTTATTCTATATACTATACATGGTGCTTCGCCTTCATTAATCATGTTAAGATGTCCTTGAGTCATAGGTTGAAATCTTCCAATTGTCATATTTAACTTTTGTTTCATAAGTCATTATGTTAATGTATTATTATAAACGGTAAACAGTTTGGACCACACTTGATAGCACTTGTTATCATATCATTTAGTATATTTGTTAATTCATTATTTGGTAAATCACACATTTTAGAAAAAGCACTCTTATAAATTTTAATATCTGATGAATTTGGTGAAATTTTATATTCTTTTTCATCTATAAATTGTTTTAAAATATCGTTCCATACTTTTACTGGGCATTTTCCAAGTGATGGACCGGTAGTATATGATTTGTTATCATTTCGTTTGCATTGTGCAACATCGCATGCAATTTTATTTCCATTAGTTCTTAAACATATTTTATATCTGTATAAAATATCTGTTTTTATTTCTTGTTGTTCATCAGGTATGTTCATGCTCTCACTTGCAATAATATGTGAATTATTCTCCTTATTTTCAATTTTACCCTTTACTATACAAAAAACGGTCTTGTCAGCTTCATGATATTTAAAGTTTCCTGCTTCTTCTAATGAATTAAAAATAAATTTTGTATTTTCTGTTATATTAAATTTATCGATCTTATAACCACCAGAAAGTTTTTTAAGTGAAATTCCTTTAAAGAATATATTGTTTATATGTTCATTATCTGTAACATCAACATTATATAACTTTAAAAATTCTTTCTTAAAATTAGCATAATCAGCATTATGATTATCAGTATCTACAGGAGTATCTTTTATATGATTTAATGAATTTTTTAAAATATTACTAATATCATTTTCATTATCTATGTTAAACAATATAACATCAGTCGGGTCTAATGAATCCTTTTGCATATAAAGTTTTGAAGAATATGAAGATATTACAGATGAATACAATTTTGATAAATTCCAATCATCATAATTTTTATCACCTCCATATCTTTCCATTTTTAATTTTTTAAAATTTGAAATGTTATTTTCTTCTTTTATAATATTAGATATTGCTTGCATTTGATACATAAATGATCTAACCCAAGAATTATCATATTTATTTGATATTAAAGATATTATTGATTTTATTCTTGAAATATTTTCTTTATTATTAGTTTCATTTACTAAATTGTCAAATTCATCTAAAGATTTTAATTCTCCAACCAATGTATTAAACAAAACACATGTCGTTACTTCTTGATCCCGTGTTGTTACTTTTACACCACTAAAAGGCAACTTATCTAATCTATAGAAAAATTTACCTGACAATTTTTTTAATTGTTCGTATTTATCGTTTAATGAATTTTTCAATATATTACTTATATCATCAATTGTGTATTTTGAAAAATCAATATCTAATGCGCTTTTAGGATTATTAAAAGCCTTTAAAATTTGTTCTTTATTAAAATCATTAGAAGTTAAAGTAATACTATTTTCTACTGTTGACCTTGCAATTTTTGCAGATTTATTACTCATATGTTCAAGCGTACATACATTTAAAGTTAAATCTTCAATTTCTCCCAATAAATATTGAAATAATTTTTTAACATATTTATAATCACCACGATGACTATAATCTTTTGCTTGAAAAAATCCTTCATTAATAAACAATTTTTTAAATGCGTAATCCTTTAAAGATATCATAAGTTTTCTTCAAAAATTATATATATAAAAATAAATTTATAGTTCATAACTATAAATGACAAAATACAAAAATGAACTTAATACCATAGTACCAAGTTCATTCATTATACTTATATAGAAAATCAATTTATTTCACACCAACGATGACTTTACCTGATGTTTTAAGATTTTTAAATTTTCTAACAATAATGTCTTTTATCATTATATTATTCTTTGCGACACCAGCTTCAACAAGTATGAATAACGCATCAGGACCAATTTGTGATTTTTGATTTTTTGAAATATTAATTCCAGATGTTTCAAACTTATGGAATGATTTTATTTCAAAACACATGTCTCCCAATTCCCAATCATAGTTTTTATATGTTCCATTATCTAAATCATGGATATCATTAACAAACTGACCATCAGTCTCAAAATAATCTTCATTGTTTACTTTTGTTTCTAATAGATGAATTAAGTATTTTTCTAACAATATTCCTGCAGCAGAATAAATGTCATGTATTGATTCATTATCCTCTTCAGTATTTGTTAAGAAATTGATCTCAGAATTATCAACAGAAACTGTTAATGTATTGTTTTTTCCAACTAATGTTAAAATTTTGTTAGTTAGCATTTTTTCTAAATCATCCATTTTATCATGTAAATTATTTGTGAATGATTCATTTATCATGTATTCTTTTAAACTTTTCATATCTTTTATTATTATTTTTTAATTAATGTTTTACTTTTTCTAAAGCCTCCCTAACTTTAGCACAATAATCTTTTACATCCTGAGGAACACCAGGCTTATTGTCATATTTTCTTAATACATTTAAAATAGCATCATGCACATTCATCCATGACATACGTGCTTCATCTATTTCATTGTTTTCGTTATTTATAAAATTTATTAAACTTTTCATGATTTATTATATATTATTTTATTTTCTTATTCCTCCCATGCTTTTATTACTCTAAGATTAGGAATTCTTAAATTTCTTGCAGCAGTAACATTTTTTGTATCATCATCAACAAATACGACTTTATCATATTTTTTACATAGATACTTAAGAACATTTGCTTTTCTTTCTGAATCACTTTTTCCAGGATAATTCTTTTGGTCATCATTTATTGCATGACTTAACGTTTTCTTAAATGTGTCTCCAAGTTTTCTTAATGATTTATCGTTACGATTTCTAACTCTTAAGAAATCATCAAGAGCTGTCTTAATAGTTTCCTCACAACCTCGAGCAGTCAAGAAACAGAAATCATAGCCTGCTTCTATATAATCATCCATAATTCTTAAGTTCTTAATTAATGGTGTACCTGCCATTATACTTTGATAAACCTTTATTGGATCTCTGAAGTCTCTAAAATCAAACCATGATTTTTTATTTGGATCTGCTGCATCAGGATCTTTAGCAAATTCTTCTGTTGACAATACTTTTTCTGATTTGCCTGGTTCATTCTTATATACAGACATTAACTTTGGATCAACTTTAAGAATAGTATCATCAATATCAAATACAATTAATCCTGTTGTATTATTTGGTAATGGCCTTATTCGCTCTAAAATATATTGAACTAAACTTTTCATCTATTTCTATTTTCTAATATATATTGAGATAGTGACTTTGGTTTTATTAGCAGTACAACATCATTATCATCATATGATTCTTTTATTTTTCTATCTTTCTTTACTTTATTGTAAATCAAATTTGCTATTTTTTCTAATTCTTTTTCTGTATATTTATGTTTTGCGGATACATAATCCTTACTAGTACTAAAGAAATTCTTTATTGCGCTCCAAATTTTTCCAAAGAATCCTTTATGAGATTTTTCCTTATGTTTACTTAATTGATATTCTGATAACATATCATTTGTTCTATTCCATTCTTTCTCATTAAGATTTCCATTGTCATCAATAAGATCTGGATTTATTTGTTCTAATTCATCTTGGAGTTCTTTATCATTCTTAACTGTATCTGAATTTGTTTTTTGTAATTGTTCTAATTGTTTCTTTTCATCAGGTGTTTCAGCTGCAGAAACTTTGGTGCCATTTTTTATCATTTTTACAGCATTTTTATCATTTTTCAATATATCTGCTGCTTCCGCATTAGTTAAGTTTGCAAGCTCTGGACGTTCTTTATCATTTTCAGCATTATCATCCAATTCATTCTTTTCATTGCATGGTTTATATGACAATACATTATATAATTCAATAATTTGTTCACTAAATATTTTTCCAAACATTTTTGAAAGATTATCTTCTGATGTTCCTCCTTCAATTGTAATTATTTCACATGTATTAAATAATCCTTTCATTGAGTATGGATCTTTACGTGGACCTGATTTATCAGCATTTGCAAGATCTTTCCCATAACCATATATTAAAAGCATTATTGGTTTTACTTTTCCATCATCTTCTGATTCTTTTCCATTATCATCATTTTTATCGTTTGAATTATCTGACGAATTGCCGTTATCTTTACCCTCTATTTTATCATCAGAAGTTTGTTCTTCTGTTTCTACATCATTAGCGACTGGCTTAATAAGTAACATTTCTTTATCTTCGTCAGATATATTACTTTGTTTTATTTTATTTTCAAGATCTTTTTCTGATGATTCTTCAGGTTTCTTTTCGTCTGTTTTCTTAACAAAATCTTCTTTGTCTTTATCGGTTATTTTGAATTTCTTTCTAAGTTTAAGATCTTTTATAATGCCAGTATGTTCAAAATAACTATCTATTTTTTCAAGTAAATCAATGATTTTGTTATATTCTGCCTTACAATAATTATCTACATCATTTTTATTTAATGCATCACTATTTTCAGCGTTTTTCTTTTTATCCTTTAATGCACCTACTAAATCATTGATATAAAAGAATAAATTATATACATCTTCATAAACACCAGATTTTTTAGATATTTTTCCATCCCATACAACATTATAATAAAATCTTGATATTAATTCAATAGCTGTTATTGGATACTTTTTATCTTCTTCATTTCTATCCTTATTCAGCATTTTTAATTCTTTATTTGCAGCTGCATCACCGGAAAATATTTTATTAAATGCATCAACATAAAAATGAATTCTATTGGAATCCCAATCTTTTAATTTTTTAGACTGTCCAGAGCCGTTCTTACCACCTAATCCATACGGGCCCGCCTCTTTTTGTACCCAATGATATATTTTATTTATTTCTTCTGCTAAATTATCAAATGTTACACCTTCCATGATTAAATAATCATGAAGACTTGTATATGATTCATTAGTTTCTTCATCAACCTTCTTACCATATATTAATATGCATTCACCATTATCGATTTCTTTTTCAAAATGTTCTTTAAATTCTTTTAATTTATCTTTAATTTCTTTTTCATCTATATTGTCATCTTTCTTTGAACCTTCAAGAATTTGTTTCATGTATTCAACATTATTATCAACAATCGTCTTTTTAATATTTTCATAATCTTTAGTATGATCAGATTTTTTAACGACTCTTACATCATCTTTGCCCACATCATATACATAATTTTTCGAACCCTTTTCACCAAGACGTATTCTGAAGCCACCATTATTTTCTGGAGCAAGCTCGACACTTGGAATTGTGACCAACATTGATGTTGCTGCTTGAGCTATATCTTGAATAACCGTTGTTTGTGATACGTTATTAATAACAGATCCAACTATACCAAACATATTTTTATTTCCTAAACAACCAGCATCAGACAGTGCTTTTAATAGTTTTCCTGGCATTCTAAAACCAGTTACAGAACCCTGACCACTAAATATTGCATTAAGTCCCTTATTAAGTCCACGTTCTGGATTTAAGTATTTTTCCATACCCATTTCTTTTGCAATGGCAATTGCTTTATCGCTCCATGCGTTTCCTCCAGAACCCCCCTTTAAGAAGCCATCAGCAACAACATCATACACGCCGTCATCCGATACTTCACTTGGATCCATAAACATTGATTTTGCTTTGTTCCAAAAATCTATAGGCCTTTTGAATTGTCCTTTCTCAAAATTGTTTTTAATGAATTCTGCACCCTCCTGTCCTTTTTTGACAGTATTTGTTACTGTTTTTGTTACCTTTTCAAATACGTGTTGATTAAATGATTCAGAAATTGCATCATATGAAGCTTTGAAATCATCCATACTGAATTTACCTTCCTTAAGCATAGTTATTACAGCAGCAAATCCTCGTTGAAGAGCATCTGGTTGTATACCTAAATTTGCCTTCGATAATACATCAAAACCTGATTTTTGTAATCCTTCAAGTACTGGTCCAAGATTATCGAATAATGATTTAAAGTTAAAGAATAAAGCAACAAGTGAACCAACCATACTAAGAACAGTAATCCATTTTTGTAATTTACCGTATGTCTTCCATTCAGATTTGACCTTTTTAAATTGTTTCCAAAGTTTTACAATTTTATATCCATTCCATGCTAATTTGCATACAAGCGGAACAAGTAATGCAATAAATGTTCCAGGAAATGCTGCAATTACAACACCAGGAATTGCTACACATACGGTTGCCCATATTGCTAATTGTTTGAACGCATCCCAAAGTGCTTTTTTCCACCCCCCTTTATCTTTTTCTGTTTGATTTACTGCAGTTCCTTCTTTATTTTCTTCGTCCTCAACAATTAAATCATTATTTTTAAGATCATTTGCCCATGATTCATATATTTTAAATTTTTCAATTGGTTTCGGATTTTTCTTTATTATTTCAGCTACTTTTATAGAAGTATCATTCCATGATGTCTCTAATTTATCAATGTTAAATATTCCTATTTTTTCAAACAATCCTTTAATGGTACAATCAAATTTTTCAAGTAATGACATTAATTTTTCTGTCATATCTTTTACTGATTTAATTGCATCATTTGCCAATTGAGATAAAAATTCCTTTATTTCTTTAATTTTTATCTTTAATGAATCAATCTGTTTAGCAACCCAAGATTTACCTTTATCTAAGGCTGTATTAATTACTTCTTTAGATTTTTTAAATATATCTCCAAGGCCCTCATTTATGTATTCGTCTAAAGTATCATTATAAAAATGCTCATATATAGTTAATTCATTTGTTAATGAATCAATGTATTCTTCACAAACAAATTGTAATAAATTATTTGCTGAAACTTGTTCAGATAACGAAAATGATTCATCATATATACTTTCATTTACTAATTTATTATTTATATTACTTGTATATAATGAATATTTATATAAAATACTATCTATATCAGATGCATGTTCCAATAAAAAATTACTAGCATCTATTTTTTGAGATTTTTGCGATAACGTATTTATTTTTATGTATTCTGAAAGATTCATACTTTTCTGTTTGTTTTTTTAATTACATTATATATAAAAATATTTTTCTATTTACGAAAAAATATGCAATCGTTTCACAACGACTGCATACGCAAAATTATTTTTTATCTTTTTACACTACGTTTTCAAAAAACCCATTTATATCAAATTTTCCCTTATGTAAATTCATATCAGCAAATTTTTCTAAAATGTTCTTTTTTCCTACAATAAACTTTGACAAATTTCGTCCCGAAATTGGTTTTTCGCATTCTTTTAAATATTCATTAATCAATTCTGCGGTTTCTACACTATCATTAGTTCCACTTATATAATAATTACCCCAACTTTTACAAATAATGTCTCCTGATTCGTCAATTGCAATGCTTGCCTTATTTCTGGGTTTTCTTAATATCTTTACCTTTTCGTCATTCGTTAGTTCATTTATGATAGTTTTTGTTACATCAACAATTTTTACTTCTTCCTTTTTAATTACTTCTAAAAGTGGATCTACCGCGTCTTCATTATCTTTATTCTTTTCGCCTTTTTCTTCCTTTTTTACGTATCCTGTAATATCCGACAATTCTTCATTTATTGCGTCCAAAAATTCCTTTGAAGAAAGATCTTCATCAGTAAATATGTTGTCAAGATATTCGGCCATTGTTTATTTTTTATTCAACAATAATAATATATTACTTTACATAAATATTTTCAAAAATGTTAATTGTTTTTTCATCAATAGAATACTTTTTATTATAATCAACATATAACATTCCGTCATCATCAATTACAAGTTCAGGACCAATTACATATTTAAGAATACTTTCGACTCCTTTAAGAATTCGTGTTTCATAACCATTTCGTTTGTCCTTGATGATTTTTGTCGTCAATGCATTCACTGAATTAAGTGATTCCTCTTCAATATGAATGTCATACAGTATTTTATCAATCCAAGGATCATTTGAATAGAAATTTGACCTCATTCGAACATCTTTGAAACCAAGGTCTTTTGCCCAGAATGTAAAATTGTCAAAGAACTTCCTGAAATCATTATCGTATTCTTTATAGAGAACCGTAACTGCTGTTACTGTAATGTTATTGTCATTCAAATTGTTTACAAGAGTTTTTAATTCATCATTGTTTGGAATGAGACGAGTACCAAATATATCCATTCTTTCATCATAATCATAATGATGAATAGAAATATTAACAATATCAATGACATCCTTCATATAAGGAACAAGTTCTTTAAGGTGAAATCCATTTGTCGTCATCACAACTTTATTGAAATATTTCTTATATGGAGCAATGATATTTAAAAATTTTTTGAATATTTCAATATCAAACGTTGGCTCATTTCCAGTAATGTCCAACGAAATATTTCTTTTGTCAGTAAGATTTTCAACAATGAGATCTAACGATTTTACTAAATTATTGAAGAACTCTTCATAATTATGCTGCTGTGTTGCTTGCGTAAGTTTATTGAAACAGAATTTACATTTAGCCTGACAATAGCAAGGAATTACAACTTTTACCGATAAACTATCACCGTGACCAATTCCTCTTGTCTCCTGAATGTTAATTAACTTATAATCTTTTAATAAACCTGTAATGTTCATAATCATATTGTTTTAATTACATTTATAATATATAAACATTGTACGAAAAATTCAAATTAACCATCATTTATACTTACATTAACTATATTTGTCATTTTTAATGTCTGTATAATACTTATGATAATGTTCATCATGAACATAAATACTATAAATAATATAGCAATGATATATGTTAAAGGATTCCACCAATTCCAATGCCAATATGATGTATATGTTGAACCTTGGCATGTCTGCAAAAACGGTTCGTTATTTATCAAATGGCCAGTCTGCTTAATTGGAAGATCTTTGTATAATACAATTATCCAAAGATAATAAAGAATCTTATTGAACCAATTCATTTGTTTAACATAATCCTTTTTTGTCTTCCAGTTAACTCCAAAATTTGTGCTTGTTGATGTAAACACACTACCATCATTATACTCTACATAGTGCACACCATCCTTGTCATATTCATTAATCTTTTCAATAGTCTTTGATGGTTCATCCTTTACTATTGCAGAATATTTATTTTCAATCACCTTCATAATTAATATTGAGTTCTATTGGCATATGATCCCACTTTTGCCAATTGTTATATATTTTTACATCATTTACTTTACTAAACAAATTTCTACTACATATGAAATAATCTAATCTCCAGCCATGTGTCAAATTTCTTGTTCCCATGCAAACATATGAATAATCTCTTCCTTCAGGATGCATCATTCTATATATATCTACTGAGTCTGTTTCATCAATTATCTTCTTAAAACCATCTATTTCAAAATGCATAAGTCCTGGTGAAGTATCAATAGACCGTTCATAATTTCCCCAGTAATCCTTATATGTTGAGCACACATTCATATCACCACATAAAATGAATGGCTTATTAAGTGAGTTTAGATAATTAATTAAATTTCTATCCCAAACATATCTATCTTCAATTTTTCCGGCCGAATTAATGACATATACATTAACTAAATAAAAATCATTAAACTCAGTTGTTACTATTCTTCCTGAACCATATCCAGAAATGTTCTCAAGAATTAAGCTTGACTTCTCAGGATAATGTTCATTAATTATCCTGTTAAATATAGACTTCATCACTATTGTTGCAACACCTGCATAACCTTTTTTAAATTCACTAAATGATGCATACAACTTATAATCTACTTCGTATACTAATCCACATTTATTTAATGCGTCTATAATTTTGTTAATGTCATTAGTTTTTACTTCTTGAAGACAGTATACATCAGCATTCATCTCAAGAAGTCGTGATAACTTTCCATTATTTAAAAATGCATTAATTCCATTAATGTTATGCGATATAATCTTCATCATTTAATAACTATTATATGAACCATTATTAAAGCTATCTAATATTAATTGCCAATCGTTATTTTTATGCCAATAATACTCAAGCCCGTCGTCTTCATCAAGAATTGCTTTTGCTCTAAAGAATAATGAATCAAATGGTGAATCATTGTCCTCATTTTTTATACGATTATCTGGTGAAGCTCCGACATATGTCATGAGTTCATTAGTTAAATTATTAATAATTTTGTTGTTTGTTTGTATTTCTTCCTCGCATTCGTATATTGATTCAACATATACTCCAGGTATGAATAATGATGGTTTCCATTTCTGTTGAGTATCTTCGTCTATAGTATCATTAAGATTATGCTCTTTACCATATTCAATGTCTTCTGTATATTGATTTATTTTATATAGAAGCCATTGTTTGTTTATAAAGAATTTATAATCAGCAATAAGTTGAGTAAAAACATTTGTTATATAATCTAGAGGATCATCATTTTCATTGCATATATCTCGTGGAGTAGCCCCAACAAGTGTAAAAATTTTTAATTTGATTTTTGAAATTTCATCATTAATTCTCGATAATTCTTTTTCTATACTTCCTGAATTTATAGGATATTTCATAACATACCCATCCCATGTAAAATCAATTGGATTTACTGGAAAAATTATTCGTTCTCGTCCCATGTTATTTATACTTTTTCGTTATTCTTATATAAATAAAATATACAAATCTATATGAATTATTCAACTTTTGATTTTTAATTATATATAAAAGATATATCATTAATAAACGCATAATGAATAACTGTATGTCATATTTGCCTGGATGTACACCACCTCAGGATCTTTCAATAACTTATGCAATAAAGAACATTGAATCATTACATGTATTTAACAAATCATGTGAATACGATCGTAACTTATTGCAATATGCATACTCACTTGATGGAGTATGTTGGTCGTGTTTCATGAGTTATGACAATATATTGCTTACGACATCAGGACTTAAACAGGACTTCTATGTGAATGTAAGAGTTCCTGGTGAAATAGCTGGAGTCAAATATGATGACATACCTATAACTGATTATTCAACAGCACTTACATCAGGATTTAACTTTTCATATATGGATCCAACGTCAAGTACGAATCTATATAATCCTTATACTAATATGTCTGATGCAATTGCACTTCAGCAACAACTTAATGAAGCCGTATCAGCAGTTACTGGAGTGCCAATATATTATTTTAGATTAAGTCCTGACACTGGTTCAGCCGATTTGACCTTTAAAGAATATACTCTAATGAATGTTGAATCCGTAAAGCAGATTAAGCTTATCATTGCTGACGGGCAAATGCCAAGCTCGCGTCCTGAATTTTCAGACTGGGGTTTAGACTTCCAAGCAGATTGGGAATGCGAGATTAGTAAGATATCGTTTGCTACAGCATTCGGAAACACTGCTCAGCCAATGTCTGGTGACTTGATATATATTCCAATGATGAAACGTATGTGGATGGTCAATGAAGCATATGATGAGAAGAATGGTAGCCTTATGTGGACATCAAGTACATTCAAGGTTATGCTTGTGAAGTATCAAGAAAAAGGTTCAGTAGATCTTGGAAATGCTGAAGATCTTGTAAGTTCATTCGTTAAAAACAAATATGATGACTTATTTGGTGCTGATGATGACAACACTCAAGACTCTGGATTTGACGGAGCAAATACTGAGACATATGCTGCAAATAATTTATATTCTGTATATGAATCAGATGCTACTCGTAAATATGTGACATGTGACACTATTAACATAACTGGAGATACACAACTATATTATAGAGGAATACTTGTTGCTGATTCACGTTATGTATTCCAATATCCATCTATGCCAACGCATATTATATATCAGAAACAATATTGTGGAGATGAAGGAACAGCTTCTATTATAATAAATTTAAATGTAATCACTGATGAAGAAACTCATCATATTTTAAAAATTGGTGGAATGTATCTTGATTGTACTCAAAATAGAAACAATGCTGTATTATATTTAAATTATGATAGAAACGTAAAAATAAAGATAAAGCTTAACACTACATATCTTGTAGTTGTTCAGTGGAGCAGACGAATGAATCTTATTAGACTTGTTGCATATGAATATACTCATAATGAAAATATTCCTATGTATAAATTAAATAATGCTCATTATTATTTTGATGTTGATAATGTAACTGCTGATTATGTCTCAAAATATAATCCAAATTTTTCGCAAGATAGAAAGGAATCTATTGAAATATTTGGATTTAATGGATGGACCACAAACATAAAAGTTTATGATGCATATGTCGATAATGTTTCAGAGCTTATACAAATGTATCCTACAAATCAGCATCTTGTTGTAAATGATACAGCTAGAAAGTTAATAGGAAATCAAGGTGTAGCATTAAGATAACAGTATGTAATTTCCTGTCTGAATGTCAAAGTCAATATTATTTACATATATATGTTCAGCACAATCAAGTTCAGAATCAACCTTTACTATTGGTCCTCCTATTGGTGACAGCATATATATCCTTCCTCCATCATATTGAATGTTTTGTATGCCGTATTCAACACATAACTGCCAACTATTGTCAGATATCTTTCGTACATAATTATTTACATTCTCATGAACATCTAATTCTACTATTACATTTGAGAATATAATATTATTATGAATCATATCCCATACCTGTTCAAACAATTCATCATATGTTCCTGAGTTATCAATGACAAAATCGTAATTAGTAAAATCATCAAGATCATGCTCGGCTATATTGTCAAGTTGTATAACTGATTCACGAGTAACATCAATGACTATTCCGTTCTTTTTCTTTATATAATCATACTCATGCTCAAATCTTACATCAGTACAAATTACATAATTAAGTTCTTTATTTGAACGAATCTCATTTTTTATTATATTATTTACAACATTGACAAATATGTTTTGATTAATGTTATGCTGTAAAACGTATGTTCCAATATACACAAGTAATTCTCTAAGTGACATATAATATCCTATTTCACTATTATTTGTGTATTCAAAATAATTGTCATAATATTCCTCAGCAGTAACAATTTCACAATTATTTCCAGAAGGTTCTATTTCAGTATATTTAAAATCATGGTTCATACAGATCCAAGCTGTATTCTTGTTCATATAAAATCTTGATGTCGGTACTCCAAAAATAGATGAACATATAGTTTTTAACTGATCTGCAAACGCAATACAAAAAACATTTGATGTATGCATAGTATCTTCAATATCATATGTGGCAGATATTGTTGGATCTTTATATATACTTTTATAATGAGATTTGCATTCATCAATGTTTGTCCAATTTCTAGACAATATTGTACGAATCATTTTTGTCACCGTATCTTTTCCAGAGCCAGCAAACCCATGTATTCCAATGTATAGTGGCTTATTTCTATTTATCATAAAAAATGAACTATATTTATATAATTATAAAATATAAATATAGTTCAAAATAGTTAAAAAATATTAAATAATATTTAATGAATTAGATTGTTAATTATGCATTTTCATCAATTAGTATACGGCCTTCTGTATCAAGATCCTGTCCAAGTGTTTCATATCTTAATCCCCAGTGGTCTCTTATGAAATGACCTCTACGATAATAATCAGGATCAGTAATCTGATTATAATCTGTATATAATTTTTCTACGTCATTTATCATTTCCTTTGGATTTTTTCTATAAGTGCCAAGGTCTTGTGTAAACTTATTCATATCTCCATATATTGAAGAATAATTATTTTTTACATATTTATTAATATTATCATTCGACAATTGTGCATATGCTTTTTGTCTATTTGTAGTCAATTTACTTAATTGATTTTGATATTCTTCTTTACGTTTTCTATGTTCTTCAATTTCCTTTTGTTTTGATTCAGTATCTGAACTACTATTTGATGATTGAGTTGATTGAACAGGTTTTGGTTGTTCATCCTTTTTTGTGTCTTCACTAGTTATTTCCGTAGATTCCTGTTCTTTTGTTTTTTCTTGTTCTGTCTTTTTTATTTCAGTGATTTCTTTATTCGCTTTGTCAATAGCTGCATTTTCTGCTGATATTTTTGCAGTTAAGTCTGCAACCTGAGCATCAATTGTTTCTAATTGTTCTGCAAGTCCTTGTGCATAATTTGCCTTTAATAGTTCAGATTCTACTTCTCTTCCAGATGTAGTATTGGAAACAGTAAAGAATTCAGATAGCTTGTTCTTATCTAATGTGTTATAGAATGCGCCAACACCCTTTGTATACATACGAGCAACTTCAGATAAGTCTCGTGAACGTCCATGCTTAAGTGTACATGAAACCTTTAGTTCAGTTGGAAAATCATCAAATCCAAGTGGGCCACTATGTGTTATCTTAGTATTAGTAAGTATAAGATTACCAAATGCTGCAATTGGATTTTTAGGATTACCGATTGTTACATGCCATAAGCCAACTGGAGAACCATCCAAAAGTGAGTTCATTACATATACAGCAGGTCTACCTAATTGATTCTTAAGTTGTCCAAGTAATGCTTTAGAAGCACCTGAAGAAACAAATTTTCCTGCTAATTTTTTAGCACCACTAACAAATAGATTTGCAAATCCTCCCTTACCTTCTGCAGCTCCTTTGATTGCCTGTACTGCACTATTTACTGCATCTGACAATGAACCAAGAATACCTTTCCAGTCAAGAGTACCATTTGCGAATCCAGCAACGAAACCTTCTAGCTTATCCCATTGACTATCTATAAAGGCGTTTGCTGTTGCTACTGTTGACGCATTTCTTGGCGGACCAATGATTCGTCTTTCACCACCCCAGAAATGGCCTCTATTATAAGTTACTTCCAAAATATTGCCCAACAAGTCAAGCATAACTGTTTTTGGATTCATTACATCAAGTGCACGCAATCTATATGAAAAGTTTAATGTGAATTCATGAGACAGTTCAAGTCTACCTTCATACTTATGTGTTGCTTGTATTGTGTTCTGTGGAGTATATATCTTATTCTTATCTGCACTCATTCGCATAAGCTCCCACTTCCTCATCGAATTTGAATTTACTCCATCTGCTCCAGCATTTGAACCACCAAATATTCCTGTTGCTCCATCTATAGTTCCACCAAACAATCTAGATCCTAATTTATTCCATAATGAATTTGAACCAGCCATTCCTTGTGCTACACGTGAATTATATGCAGGATTAAATGAATTGGCAAACATTCCAATTAATCCGCCGCTCGGATTATCTTCCTCTGATTGTATGTCTTCACGTTCCGCAGTTAATTCTTTCCATGTACTTTTTACACTATAATTTAATATATCTTCCAATTTATTGTCATCTGTGCCAAACCATGTTATAAGTGTTCCTATTGGCGCATTTTCTTGATATCCATGATACCCAGGCATTTTATCATTAAGATAACCTTTTCCAGAAAATCTAAATATGTTATCTCCAACAGGATGCGCAAATCTTCTTAATGTTATCATATGATTATTAGAAACCTTGCCTATGTTTTTACAAAATAGAAAATCAGCATACTTATACTTTGACATACCTAATTGTCCATTTGGTGTATGACTTAATCTAACAAGTTCTCTAATAGTACAATTTCCAGAATTGTCAATAAGTTTTGAATTAAATGGATCCCAATTTATTTTTACCTTTACATCAGTTCCATCTCGCATCCATGATCCACTTTTACCACCATCTGTACTTTCTTGACCCAATAATCCTGTTATAAATTCTTTACTACTTTTTGTTTCTGAAAAATATTCTCGTTTTGTTTTAGCATCTTTTCCAGAACCTGTAGTTATATCAGTATATATTAATTTAGATGATGGATCATACTTCCATTTAGCACCATTATTCTGACTATTTAATGCACTTGTTAATCCATTTGGTCCTTTAACATATCCATTATCATCCAATATTACTTCCCATGAATTATATGATATTGGTGTACTAACGCCATTTTTATTACTTTCATCATTGAGACCTAAATACGCAGAATCACCAATATATATCCAATCATCATTGTTTGAAGATGACATCATATTCATCAACGGTAAATTGTCAAGAAGACCATTTACTTGAATAACATGAGTAGGGTTAAATACTGATGATACAACTTTTGTCATTAAACCAGTAACCTGTACTGATTCTGGAGTAGTTCTTTTATTTGTTGTTTGTTCAGCTGATGAATTTTCTGTTCCTGTCTGAGTACCTTGTACATTACTTGCTTGAGTATTTTGTTCACCATTAGCATTTGAAGTATTTGTTGTAGTAGATTCAGGTAAATCAGTATTTTCTGCTCCAGCATTCATTAAGTTTTTTACTGGAGTTTTATATATACGATTATATCTATTAACAGTAGATAATATAGATGCAGGAATCATATAGGGGTTTTCTGGTGCAACTAGATTTTGATTATCTTTGCTTGCTGATGTAATAGATGTCGTACCATCATTATTAACAGTCTCAAAGGGTTCTCCAGTAAATATTGTGAAATTTTGTCCAAGTATAGGACGTGGCTTTGTTCTAAATGAATTTCTAGATATGTCAAGATTATAATCATTTAACATTTCTTTTTTAAATGTTGCATTTAAGTTCATATTAAATGATTTAATTCTTGATACATCAAACTGTTGCAATGGTTCATCTGTCTGATAAACTCTGTTCCCAGAATCATCATATAGATTATTAAATTTTCCACCTTGATTAGTAGTATTTGGAAATGATATCATAATTATAATTTTGTATATCTGGTATAATTAAAAATATTTTCATATAAAAAATGGCCACAAAATGTAGCCATTTATAATAAATTACATTATTCAAATTTAATTAAAATTCAATATCATGCATATCTGGAATATTTGGAACATCACAAGAATCAGATGGACACTTAAGTTCACAATCGCGTGCATCAGTATCTCCACAGTCACAGCAGCCACAACCACATGATCCATGAATGCCAACATCACATAAGAAGTCTTCAATCTCTTGTAGATGTTCTTCTTCATCAGCAAGTATAGCCTTTACTTTTCTATTTGTGACTGGGTCAACATTACGAGTAATTTCCTCAAGATCTTTATAGGTCTCAATAGCACCCATCTCCATTTGTTTGCAGTCCTCAAGTGACGATTGTATCATAATGTTTCCGTCAACTACAATTGGGTTTACATAAGGATGTGCTATAGATGATAATGCAGAAAATACTGTAACAAACGAAGGATTTCCTCCAAGCTGAGCAATACGTTCAAGAATCCATTTTGCATGGTCTTCAAATTCATCCTTTGCGGCATCTTCGTAGAATTCCTCGATATCCTTACGTGACGGTCCACATAAGAATTCTGAAACTGATATATAATAATACCATGCTGCAATTTCTTCTCTATATGCATTATATAACTTGTCAAGAATTAAGTTCTTAACTGTTGGTTCAATGTAACCAACACTTTCGTTTATTTTTTGCGTAAAAGTTTTCATATATTATTTATTATATTAATTATATCTTATTATTCTGCCCAGTCAGGTACTTGTATATTCGGGCATCTATAAAATGCATCCCTCGATGAAATATCTCCTAAATAATCTGACCATTTTGATATATCTACATTTTTAAGAACTTTACATCCATTAAATGCATTGTCAAATATTTCTAAATTTTCTGGTTCCCATTCCGAAACATCACCTATCGTTTCAAGTGAATTACAGTAATAGAATATTTTTTCCATATCTTTTACTTTGTTGACTTTCCAATTTGTCAAATCAAGTTTTTTAAGAGATTTACAGAATCTGAACATACATTCCATGTCTGTAACATTAGACACATCAAAATTCGATACATCAACATTTTCTAATTCTAAACATGCCTGAAACATACCACCCATGTACTTTGCATTTTCAGTGTTCCATTCTTCAATATGTATTTTCTTTGTTTTTCTTAATTCAGAAAATATATATGAACTAAATATATCTGAAAAATCCTTTATAGAAGATACATCAATATCATTTAAATATAATTCCTCTGGGTTTTTAGTCAAACGTTTAGATATTATGCCACGTAATTGTTGTTTAGATACGACATCTATTGTGTTATTTTTAAATGACTTGTTGATTATTAGTCTTTCATCTATATATGTCTTTAATGATTTCATTTTATTCTACACCAAATTGTTTGACCCCATTTGACTGCATCACCAATTTCTGCCTGCCAAATCTTTGCAGTAACACGGTCAGTTGTACGTTCATCATCACCAGTTATATCATCTTCTGAATCATACGATACTACATCAACAATCATATCATTCCCGTAATATATCATAAATACACGTGTATCTGCACCTGACTGCTTAATAAGTTCTGATACATCAATATCGTTCTTAATATGATTATATTCTGTAATATACTTTACTAAGTTCTTCATTATATATTATTTAATATTTTATTTAAGATATTTAATTAAAAATATTTTTCAGAACACAATCTTTGATTCACGTTCAACATTCTTTAAGCTGTCTGAACTATGCATTGCGTTTTTCATCTCTGACTTACCCCATACATCTCTGGCCTTGTCCTTGAGTTTCTTCATTTCTTTAATAGGGTCTCCACAGTCTTTATGACAAGTGCAGCATATGCAATCATCGCTAGACATATAGTTGCACAGGTCCTTATAAAAGTCTTTGTCCTTGTGCATTTTATAAAGTTCTTCTGCTTGTTCATGTGTTAGTTTTAATTTCTTTTTCTGAACGATCTGCCAATCGTTGTTCTTTAGCATATCAAGCCATTGCTGTTCATATTTTAAGAATTCTGGCTTAAGAATTACAAATGCGTTAAGTTCTGCATTTTGCTCTTTTATGAATTGGGTAAATGTTTTCATCCTATTCTTATTATACCGTATTTCTTATATTGTTGAGTTGAGATTCTGTCAAGACTATATCTATAAGTCACATCATAGTATCCTTTAACATATTCATCATTATACATAGGAACATCAAATATGCACATATCTATATTAGATTTTGACGTATGCATATTTTTGTCAATAGCAAAGCTAACAGGAGTCAGTTCCCATTTACTGCTCTTGAATATGTCTATTGGCAGCCTTTCATTATTAATTACCTTACCAACTATTATATCATCAGTATTAAAATGATACTTGCCATTCTTTGATGAATATACATATCTATTTACTAAGAATTTCTTTGTAGATGCAACTTTGACTAATTTATATTGATTATTGTTTTTAGAAGTAAACACAATATCATCATCAGCAGAATAATCATATAATGTCATTGACTTATCACATGTATCCTTAGAAATATATATAATATACCAATGCTTAATGTCATGCATTAGATACATATCATATTCAATTAAGTTTTTATCAATGTTTAAATCACTAATTGCATCAATACTGTTTATATTATATTCACTTAATTCTAGTATTGTGTTTTTCTCAAAGAATTCATTATATAAATCTATTACTGATTGTGAACGTCTACAGTCTCCATATTTATACGTAGTATCACCAATTGTATAATCAACAAATTCATCTGTTTCATACGAATCATTATTAAATGAATCTAATGGATATTCCAATTTATCATAATCCTTATAAGTTAATCTTATTGTTGGATTTATGTCAATTTCAAATTTTTCAGAATTTTCAGTCGTTTTAGATATTGGTATTGCTACAAAAAATGCTATGAATTCATCATATGTTCTAATGATTGGTTCATTATTTTCATTATTATATATATGATTTATAGTATTATTTACTAAATCACAATCAATATAGCATTTTGTGTTTTCATTATGTTTTAATATTCCTTTAATAGTAAATATGTCATCATAATATTCATATCCTGAATTTCCGTCATAGGTCCATCTTGCTCGTAAAACTGTCTTTATTTTGACATTTGCGTTTTCTGAAGAATCATTTGTCTGATTACTATCTATTTTAAAGTTTATGTCAATTTTGTTATTATTATGATCTTCTATATATTTATCAGAATAATCGTCAAAAACATTAGTATTTTCATAATTCTTTATAGAATTAATTAATCTTGATGTTACATTTAAAATCAATAATTTTCTATATGACAATATATGTTTAATATCCTCATCATTATTTGAATCGATATTTGGTTCAATTAGTTCTATAAAATCATTATCATTATTATAAGTTATGTATTGTATAGTATCATCCACGTCTTTAATGTCAACCCAATCAAATCCTGGTTGATTAATTAATGTAGGATGATTAAATAGTCTATCAAAGTTTTTATCTATATCTGAATAGAATGGTGTAAGAATTACATTTTTATTATTTATTAAAGCAGTATACACACCATTTGATAATGTTGCCTCACCTGTGTATATATGCTGAATGTTATTCACAAGTTTATTTATTATTGAGAAAAATCTTATTCTAATTTCATATACATATTCATCATTATTAACAGATAGATCATTTCTAAAATATTTACTTATAGTGTTAACATATTTTGAATATGATGGATTCTCAACCGTTTCTTCATTTGTAATACGAGACTTCTTTATTATTTCAGCTTTATAAATTACTGGTGTTTCATTAGAATCAACATTATCACGTTCAATATATAATGAACCTTCTTTATTCTTTAATTTATATTGTATTCCATCTCCATTTTCTGACATATCAGATATGATAGTATTTTCTGATGTAAGTATATAATTTAATTCATCAAAAGTTTTAACATCTATATAATATGAATACACTGGTCTAGATTCCTCGTCTAAACCTACATATGAAAATTGTTTTTCATTTCCAATTATACTTATGCTATCTGATGAAAATACTCCAGTTGGCATACCGTCTTGTATCTTTTCATAATATACATATCCTGTTGGCATTATAGACATTTCTTCATTATTTCCATAATCGATCCAATCACCTTCATATGCAGAATATATAGTTAGATCATCATGTGTATTGACATAACTATTATATACATTAGTATCTTCTAATCCTGAAACAAATGACTTATTGTCTGTAGTTCTTTCATCTGAATTTGTTAATAAATTATAAGTATATCCAGTTATATGTATAAGATTTCCGCTTAAGAAATTTTCATGCTTAAATCTTACACCATGATACATCATATCTATATTGTTCTGTAAATATAATATGTTGTCACCAGTATGTTCATTTAATCTATATAAATCATAAACATGAATCTGATTTAGATATTTATATTTATTAGTTATGTTATGTGTTTCAATATACTGTTGAGCTAAAGTGGATGCGTCACTTCTTAATGATTCTTTTACTGAAAATTTCAATTTTCCTGTAGGCGTATCAACCTCATATGTATTAGTATCAGAATCATATTTAAATAACTTATAATTATTAGGATCATTTTTTATAGAAACTGTGTCAGTCACATCGTTTTCAAATATTAATGTTTCTGTATCAGTTCCAAGTATTTCATATGTATTATTATTACCGAGTTCAGCAAATACATATAGCATATTTGGATCTATGAATAAGTAGAACAATACATCGTAATTAAAATATTTTCTTGGTATCACCAAATCTTTACCAACGTTTTCATTACTTATATATATTCTTTGTGAATATGTTTCATTTGTATTGTCATCTTTTATTTTTACATCAATGTACTGACAAAATTCTCCTGCAGGAATTAAACTGCCATCTATATATCTTGCTGAACTAATATTTATATATTTTAAAAAGTTCTCTAAGAAGTTTATATCATTAACTCGTGCAAGTCTTGGTTCATGCATAAATGAATTAAATGATAAAGATGTATAGTCTAATTTATTTAATTGATTAAATCTTGTAGAATATTTTAATTCATCATCATAGTATTTATATATTAATCTACCAAAATCAATATTGATGTCTGGCATTCTTATGGTAAATTCATAAGAATGCCATGTATTGTTCACAAGCATTCTAAGTCTGAATTTACTATTGATGAAATAAGTAATGTCAATGTTTTTATTCGTTAGTTTGTTTCCATGAACATTTGTCAATATGTCGGTTGAAACATTGTTAAACATTTTAGGATATATGACAAAATCATTATATTCATTATGCTTAGGATTAAATGTAAAATCAGATTCATAAAATATGTTTGATGATGGAGAATATCTTATATTGATGTCTGATGTTATATCATATAATGAATTATTACTATCTTCTATTATGCACTTACTTATTTTGTCATTCGGTATTCTAAATCGCAATAAAAGATTACTATATTCAACAATTTTGCATTCTGCTGAATTATTTAAAATATCTTCATTAATTTCATCTAAACCTGGTATATATAATGTTACTTTTCCAATATTTATATATCGAGATTTATCAGTTATGTCATATTCTTGGTCATTATGAGTAAATTTATACTTATTTTTAGAACCATCCCATTTTAAATCTACTCTATATGTTTTGTCATTTGTTAATATTTCTTTAAGTGAATTTAATCCATGAAAATATGTTGAATAAGTTTTTCCATCATCAACTGAATATGAAACTCTAATGTTGTTTAAATCAATTTCGTGATTAGTAATATCATATATATGAAGTGTGTCATCATAAAGATTTATTTCTTTATTAACATATAATACATTATCTGTTTCTGATGTTAGTTTTTCAAGAATTAAATGAACTTTATACTGCTCATCATTATATATTGGATTATTAAATTCATCAACACCATACTTCAGAAACTTTATTGGAATATTAGCACACGTGTCATGAATATAATATATATCTCTATCTTGTGAATATTCATTTAAGGAATCGTATTTCCATTCATTAAATAATTCATCAACATAATGGACTTGTTCAGTTAGCCATATTTCATTATTCATTGGAAATTCAACATAAGGATCATTCCAAAGACCCATTTTAACAATAGGCTCAGTGATATGTTCAGACGAACTACATATCATTTTAATGTCATTTGCATATACCTTATGATGCAATGATGCATTATGAATTGACAAATGAACAGGTAAGAAAAAATGCTCGTAATAATATTTTAATGTAGCTAATTTATAAAGAAGTTCAGTAATGATAAAATCATAATATGATCTATAATAATATGTTTCTTCACCAACACCACCATATTTTACTGGTATTTGCTTATCAAATAGGTTTTCAAGCTCTGGCTGATTTTCACCTATAAAATCTTTACTAAGATCATAATCATTATATTTTCCTGTTTCTTTATTTTCCCATACAATAAGTGACAGCATTGTTGAATTAATGAAATGCTTAAATGAATCCAATATGTCAGAACTTGTGTCAAAATAGTCTCTCACAAACTGTATCATAAACTGATTGTCTGTTTCAAGAAGAGATACTAATTCAATCTTATCACCCCAGCCAAACCATTTTAACGATTGTATTGCAGAGTTATAATTACCTATCTCACCACGAATCTGCATATACTCAAGAAGATACTCTTTTAGTTTTTCATTATATAATACTTCATCAAATTCTCCATTAAAATATGAACCATTATATACAGCTCTAAGTATTTCATGCGGAAGACGAACTCCCATGTTTTGTCCGTTTATATATAATATTTCACTTTCATCATTAAATTCTGCACCAACAGTTATATAGCAATATTCATATGAAATATAATAATTATCAGTGATGTCATCATTTTCATTGTCATTTTTCTCTACAATAGAATGACTAGCTTTTATAAGAATGTTTGTAGCAAATGATCCAACTTCAGATGAAGTGCCCATTACATAAAATGGGTATATGTATTTTTCTATAAATTTTGAATTTGATGTTTTATGAGATGATTTTACTTTTAATTCAATAATATCATTAATACCATTATTACCATTATTAGAATCATATGATAGAACATTTTTAAAATCAGTTTCATCTATGGTTAATACACCATTTTTAAACTTGTCAACAGCGTCTTTAGAACTCAACAAAGCAAATACACGTGATTCTAAAGATATTTCAAGTGTAGATATTTTTTCATCAAAAATTATATATATTGGTCTAATGTAAAAATTATTTACAGAACAATAAGAATGATCTTTGTTATCTATCCAAAACACATACTTATTCTTATAATATTCATATCCAATTGGTCTATAATTAAATGACTGTTGATAAAATGTATGTCCTGATGAATCTACAAAATACATATGTAAAAGTTAATATAAAATTAATAAATTTCGGTGATGTTTTTAAAATTCTTTAACTTATCTATATACTTAAATAACATAATTATACGCATATCTATAAATTGCAAAAATGTCACAAGTATAGAATTACCTTTAAAGAATATCTTAGGCAATGTTTTAGTCAATATACCGTTCTTCTCATAATCATATTTATTGTCATTTAAAAAAATGAAATTTTTTCTATAATTATGTCGTACATCAAGTTCAGATTTAAAGTCCATAATAAAATAAAAAAGAAATACTTTTAACCTATAATTAAAAATATTTCTTTAAACAGAAAACAAAATATTTCTTTAAACAGAAAATTCATTTTTTTTAAAATGATATTTCTTTTGTTGTATTGAAAAGAAAACAAAATATTTCTTTAAACAGAAAATTCATTTTTTCTGTATTACGATATTACTTGAACTATAATTTGTATCTTGAAAATTATCACCCCAAATTATAATGTAATAGTTATAAGTATTTAATACATATACACTGTTATGTCCATCATTTTTATAATTATAATAACATAGCCATTTATCACTTATATGTTGTTCACAATATTCAGACATTTTTAAAAACAATTTATAATAAAAAGAATTGACATTAACAAATCCTATGGCCATAAATATTTTGTTTTTACTATTAAATAAGTTTTCTTCTTTTATTACATTTAAAACAGCTAATCTCTGCTTTCTTTCATTAAATATGTCTTCTATTATATTTTCAATATGTTTTTCTTTTTTTATTGTAGCGTCTTTGTTTGTTAAAATATATTCAATGTCATCTTCAAATTTATCACAAAAATCATCACTTAAATTTTTATAATCTTTGTTGATGACAAGTTTTTCAGATAATGAAATCAAAGATGATTTATTATCTTTTATATGTTTAACAAGTGATTTCATAATTTAATTACTTATATTGAATTATTACATAATTTAATTATTTATATTGAATTACTATATGACCATCGGAAAATTTAGAATAATGGATATCTGTATTTCCATCTAAAAAAATTAATGCTTTATTACTATTTATTACATATGTACATGTAAAGCCCTCCTTACATATTAATATATCATCTGCTGCATAAAGTTCATCTTTATTGTCTTTTATATATTCTATGAATTTTTCCCAAACCTTACATGCTTCTGTATTTGCAGGATTAGAAACACTATGCCAAGCAACACCTTTATAACACGGATTATTTTTTGTTCCATATCTGTTAAATACATAAATAATGTCACGTCTTAATCCATCCGACCATCTTGACTTTGGATACAAACATAAATCTATACTGTCTAATTCCTTAAAGAAATTATCTTTAAATAATGAGTCTATGTCTTCTTTAAAGTTATTATAAAAATCTAAATCATACTTATAATCTTTATTTATGACAAGTTTTTCAGATAATGAAATCAAAGATGATTTATTATTTTTTATGTGTTCTGTTAATGTTTTCATATTGCGTTTTCTTTAATCTTTTCAAATGCATAATTTATTAATCTGAAATCTTCATCCGTTATACTATAGCACTCATCATATTTAAGATAAGATTTTAATGATCGTATTGAAGCACCATTACTATTAAAGAAACCTTCAAATCTTATATTGTTTTTGTTTGTTACATTTATCCAATACTGTTCAAGATCATTATTTGCATCTGCTCCAAGTATTAAGAAAACACCAAATGTTCCCTTTGAATGAACAATCAGTGTTGGCTTAAAACGATTCTTTTCTGGGTTATATCGACGAATAGCTGTAGATGATCCTATCTTTTTAGCCTTATCAAGTATTGGTGAAATAATAGTATCAAAGAATACGTCACAATCTTTTGATATATAAATTTCTTGACCACTGTCAACAAGGCCAGTTCCTTTACCAACTGGTTCCATCGTCCAATCATAATTATTAATAATTTTGTTAACTATTGGATCATATTTACTACTAGGGTTAGTATAATCTTTGTTGATGATTAATTTTTCTGATATGTATTCAATTAATGATTTCATATTATAATTTTTGTTAATTTTAAATAGTATTGGTGTTAAAGAAGTAATCTGCAGAATGATTCATCTTAATTCTCTCATCAATCTTATCCATTTCTGTTTCTGCCATATCACGGAATACCTGATAATTCAATGTTACATTACCTGCAAGTTTGAACTCAAATGTACCCATGATGACTGCCATGCTTCTTAACCCAAGACATACACAATATCTAAAGAAGTCATAGTTCTTATACATATCCTGTATTTTACATCTAATATATACTTGAAGAATTAAATCAGAATGTCCAAGTGCTCCAAGAACAACTAACTTGTTGGACATATAATTGTAGTTAAATGTCAAGGGCGACTCAAACATACTTTTATAAGTTGACACCTCATAAAGTGCTGCTGTAACATCCGTAAGATTATAGCCTGTACCGCTGCCGAATACATCAGATAATGTTCCACCTGCACCGGACGCAAGTGCTGAATTGTTCAATATCATTCTTTCAAGTGAGAAATCACCCATGACTCCATAATTAAATGTATCAGTTGTCTTATATACTCCAAATACAGATATTACACGAGGTGGAAGAGTTACAATGTTATTTGGCCCACATTTCATGAATTCCTTATATGGAAGACATAAATATCTTTCCTCGATGCAAACATCATCTGTGTCCCAAAAGTGCTGAGCAGCCTGTATAATCAACGGAGGTATAGCTGACGCGGGTACAGGAATTGGAAGTGCACATGATTGAGTTAATTCTTGAACTATACGCTGAACAAATGCATAATCAGCTTGGTCCTCCATCTGATTTTTCATCTTAATATATTCCTGCATTGACACGTCAGATGCTTGGGTTCCATTATTTTGTGTTATACATGCCATTTTTTGAATTTTTTAACAAATATTTATATTTTATATAATTAACTATATATTAAAAATATTTTAACATTTACAATGATTGATGACGAATATATTATAAGATATTTTTATGGGAAGAAATCATTTATTTCAAGTAGGCTTAATAAAATTCCATCTGATATTGAAGAATATTTAAAAAATAGATATGCAAATTTTAAGTCATTTAAAGAAACAATTTATAGGATAAAAAATAAACTTGATGAAGAACCAAAATGCCTGACATGTGGCAAAAATCTAGAATTCCATAAAAGAGGTATGTTTTACCGAAAATTTTGCAACGTCAAATGTTCAAATCTTAATAAAGAAAAAATACAAAAAGAAAAAATAACAAAATTAAATAAATACAATAATCCCAATTATAATAACAGATTGAAATGTAACGAAACAAAAAATATAAGATATGGAAATACATGGAAATATCATTTAAGAAATTATTTTAACAATTTATCTGATTTAGAAAAACATGAATTTTATGAAAAAATAAAAAATTCAGTTCAATTAAGATATAATGTAAATAATGTATCACAATTACAAGAAATAAAAGATAAAAAGAAACAAACATGTTTAATAAAATATGGAATTACAACAAATTTACAAGCTGAAAAAACAAAAAATAAGTTAAAAAGTTTAAGGAAAGATCATAATTGGTTACACATGGTTAATGAAAAAATAAATGAAACTAAACGCAGAAACGGCACGTTCAATACATCAAGACCAGAAGAATACATCTATGAAAGACTTTGTGAGATATTTACAACAGATAATGTAATTAGACAACATCATACAGATGAATACCCATTTGATTGTGACTTTTATATAATACCACTTAACTTGTACATTGAATATCAAGGTATGTGGACACACAATGATCATCCATTTGATGAAACTAATGAAAATGATTTAAAAATTGTGGAATCATGGAGTCAAAAAAATTCTACATTTTACAATGGAGCAATAGACGTTTGGACCAAAAAAGATGTTTTAAAAAGAAATACAGCAAAGAAAAATAATTTAAATTGGATTGAATTCTTTAATTTATCACAATTTAATGATTGGGTTAATCAGCTAATTAAATAAATATTTTTAACTATATTTAAATAAGTGCATAGATCATCATCTAATATCATCAAAAATCATAATAACAAATTATTCAAAAAGAACGCAAAATGTTACTAGATGATGATCCAGATATAGTCTGAGATGTTCTAAGATACATATTATACTTTAAAATATTTTAAAACATTTTAACATTTTTTAATTATTATGCTTGTAAAAAAATTAACATATAATGAATTATTAAAATACCAATCTATGCGATGTAGATTAACAAGTGATTGTGAATTCTTTCCGAATTTTAATGTAACAGGAATAGTAGATAGTATAAATATACAAAGTAATGAATATGTAATAAATATAAAAACAGAACCAACCGGAAAAATTATACCAGTTGGTTCCAATATGCGAAATTTAAAAATAACTACGCTTTAGCTCATTTCTTTGTATGTCTTTCTTCGTAAATACCCCATAAGTAATTAATTACATTAGATATTATTTCATTATCAAACTTTTGATGTGTGTTATAATATTCAACTATCATATTATGAACATTCTCATCATATGCGTTCTTAAATGATGGCATTTTATTTGCATTAAAGTATTTTTCAAACTTAATTCTACGGTGAAGCACTTTGCGTTTGTCAATACTTATTGGAATGTTATATTTATAATTATCTCCAAACATTGTCTTATAACGATCCCACATGTTTTCAAATGCCGCAGAAGTATCATTCTTATTGTCTCTGAAGAAATTGTCATTGCATAATTCATATGACATATAGTTTATTGCCATACAGTTAATTCCACTTATAAGACAGTCAAGAAGAAGTGAAATGTCTTCAGTAGAAAAGAATGTAATATCATAATGAATATTGTTTTCAACTATTTGTTTTATGTCAAGCAAAATGAACTGCCCTGCATTAAGTGACTTATTTTTAACAATTTCATTAGGTTTTTTAAAACCAATATAAAATGGTAAAGTAAATGAAACATGTCCTGCATTATTCTCTTCAGCAAGTTTTACTGCTTCTTTAAATAAAATATCAATATCCGTTCTATATGATCTATATGAATTTGATGTCTCACGTTTAGTTTCTTCAGATATATACTTAGCACTATATTTAACATCATCATCAATCATGAACATATAGTCATAATTATTATTTATGCAAAAATCTAATATTGCTTGCCGTTTGCTTGGAAGATTATTAGCATCAACATATATTACACTAACATTATCTGATTTATATGATTCATATTCTAACTTTGTTTCATCATTGTTTGAAACAAATATATACTTATCATATTGATGTTGATCATCATTGATATTAATATTATGTAAATTAGATATAAGTTCTTTATATCTATGTCCATAGCTAGGAACACATATTGCAATTCGTTTCATTTTGTTAATTCTTTTTAAGTATTTCTGTTTTTAAATAATTTAATAAGTTTTCATATGATTCTCCAGCATCAAACATATTAAATAATGTTCGATATTTGTCTTCAACGTTTTTCTTATATGGTGGTAGTTTGTCAATATTAAAGTATTTATTAAATTTTATTACTGGACGTATTATACCTTGAGCATCAATGGTTAAAGGACAATTGTACATCTTTGCGAAAAGAATATGTATCATGCTTCTATCAATAGTATCAGAAAAAATAACTGACTTGTTTGATGAATTCTCTATATACGTATAATCAGCTACGCATATGCAAGTTAGTCCTTTCATTAATATGTCCATACAAAATTTTACGTCTTCTGGAAAAAGAACATCAGTGTAAATAGAAATATTATTGTTTTTTATGTCATTTACATTATAGCATATAAACTGACCACAGTTTAACGATTTATTGACTTTTACATTTCCAGGATGAGAAAAACCTAAAAAGGCATTTCTTATTAAACTTGAAAATGTTGCATTATATTCAATTGTTCTATTATATAATACGTCTATAGCCTCTTTAATTGGAACTCGTATCCTTTTATATGTTTTTGATGTTGGACGTTTAGTTTCCGATGTGATCTTATATCCGTATGATTTCACATCGTCCTCAATTATAAAAGCATAATCATAATTATTTTCAATAGTCCAATCAACTATAAACTTACGTTTTTCAGCAATATTCTTTGCTGATGTGTTAATTATATCAATTCCTAATGATTTATAGTCATTTATTCTATCATCATCATTTGAAATAAATATTTTAATATCATATTCAGTTATTTCTTTTAATGCATCAAATAATTCAACATATCTAAATCCATAACTTGGAATGCAAATAACTGTTTTATTGTTCTTCATACGTCTGTTTTATGTTATTAGCGTACAATATGTTTGTACTTCGTTTGTTGAACTTGTCTGGATTGATTATAATGTCAACAGCATTTCTTACTACCCATTCAGCAGTCTTAACAGGAACATTTTGTCCAATTAAGTTAAAGTCTCTCTGTTCATGACCGCATAATGAAAAATCATAAGGCATACCCATTAATGCAAGTGCCTCTTCTATCGTTATGAATCTATCTTCTGATGGGTGAATTATGTGAGGTATAGTTTTAAATATAATTGCTGGAGTGTATTCATTTCTTGGAAGAATTGGAGAATCACAGTAATAACCTAGTCCAATAGACACTTTATATTTAACATGGTCAACCGCCTTCTTAAATCCAATAATGTCTTTTTCATTTGTTACATTTTTATCAACATACGATTTCCAATCTTCATAAAGATCTCTATTAATTATATTGCAAATTCCTGTTTTATTCTCATCAAATGTTTTTCTCCAATTGTCACCCCACATGTCCATAAAATATTTCAGCATTAATCTAGAAAATGCATATCCATTAATCATTGTCTGAGATGTAATGTGCTTATCAATTTCATTAAAATAATCTAATGTTTCAATATGCTTATTTTCGAACATTATTTCTGGACATGAGTTTGTTCTCCCTTTCACAAACATAACAAATGTTCTTGGACGTCGTTGACAATTATTATGTAATTGTGTATCGGTCTTTATATATATAATAGAATAACCTGTTCGTTCAGCAAGATCATTAAAATATGTTCTCATTGTAGTGCCAGTATTAGTATACAACTGAGGAGCATTTTCCATTATAAATATAGTAGGTTTAATAACGGACAACGCATATTTTGTAATGAACTTCATATTACAGTTTTTTGAATTCTTTGTGTCAGATGGCGCAATAGTTGCACTTGATAAACCAGAGCATACTGGAACAGCAACAACTAAATCTATATTGTCAAAAGTTAAACTTACTTCATCATTATTCTCATCTTCTAATATTACACTATCTATAATGTCATCCTGAAACATTTTACGGTTTCTAAATACATAATAATTTGGCATACGATTGTGCTGCTTAAGATAATTTGTAAGATACCATTCATTAGCACAAGAAATTACTTCTTCGGTTGCTTTATTCTTTTTCTCAGCAGTTAACCCAGGAAATGAAATTATGCATTCTGCTGGATGTCCAATTATATTTTCTGTTCCTAGATACATTCCACCAGTTAATGGTTGTATTGCTATCCATTTTATGTTTTCTTTTGTCATATATATTATGTATATTTTTAAGCTTTTCTAATAATAAATTCTTTAGTGTCTAATTCATATGCTTTACAGTTATCGAGCATCTTGTTGTTCATTACTTCAATAGCATCACCATATCCGATACTTCTGTCAGGTTTATAAAATGCCTGAAGAGTATGTCCAAACACTTGCTTAATCTGCATAATCTGAAGAGCTGTTTCAGAAATGTCTAACTCCGGATCTTTCAACATTTCTTGATGCCACATTGTGTCTGAAGCATCTGCCCAAATACATGACGCATACTTATCTAATCCACCTCTATCTGAAGAAACCATAAACAAATACTGAAGTCCCTTATCAGTGTTAAGCAAATTGTTCAATGAAAATGCAAGATCTTCAAGTGACGTTAACTTATATTGTTCTGTAAATACTGTCATAATCCATCCGGGTGTGCATCCTGCATGAGTGAAGAGAACATCATCAGCGACATCAGCAATCTTGAAGAGCTCTTTATATTCTTCAAACCGCTGACGGATGTCGTTACAATATTGATTTGAATGACGTGAATGATACCATGTGAATGACTTATACTTCTCACTAAAATATGGCATATCATGATTGCCAAGAAGAAGTGTCACCTTATCCTTATGTGCATCAGCAAATGCTAATATATTCTCAAAGTTCTCAAGTGCTTCAGAAACAGTGATATTCTCAAAATCATACGGATCCATATAGTCACCTAAGAAAATGATCTTGTCATAATCTTCTATATGCTTACACGGTTCTTCCCAAAACTTTCTACCGTGAATGTCGGGCAGTACTAATATCTTCATCTTTCTTCAACGGTTAATAAATAATCTTCAATATAATCCTTTGGTAACATATATTCTGTTTTATTTCTATCTTGTTGTGGGGTAAAACCCATGACAGAAATTAATTTAGGAATAAGAACAATCCAATCGTTTATAATTTTTTTCTTTTGTTCTTCTGATACTTCAATATTTTCAGTAATAAATTTATCATCAAATAGGAATTCAATATTTTCATATTTATTGAATTCTAATTTTTTGATAATGACCTCTCTTACAAGTGTTGTCTTATCGTAACCTGTTGTTACAGCAGCATGAATTTTTGTTATATATGATTTTACTTCATTACACCAATGGTTCTTATTAATATTAGCAAAATCATACAATACACAATATCTAACAAGACACCAATGCTGAAATAATGTTATAGAAATATTATCAATGTCTTCTCCTAATTGAGATCGCTTTTTTGCCATCTCAAATATTTTTGTATTTTCAAGTGTTCTTATTAAATATTCTTTCAAAGATGTCATAATCTTATTGAATCTTTAGTCGTTTAACAATTCGTCCTTTAGTCAGATCATACGGAGACATCTCAACCTCTACCTTGTCGCCTGGCATAATTTTAATATAATTCTGTCGCATCTTACCTGAAATATGACATATAATTGTATTGTCAACATTGTCAAGTTCAACACGAAAAATAGAATTACCAAGTGCCTCAGTAATTAATCCAGTGACTTTTATTGCATCCTGTTTTGCCATTTATAATTAGTATGTTTATATATAAAATATAAATTATTTTGTCATTTTTTCAACCGTATTCTTAACTTTTTCCAAAGTATCAACTGATTCTTCAAAGAACGGGTCAATGACTTCCGGTGTGAGCTTAGTCCTATCGTACTCAATGATGTTAAGATTTGCAAGCGCTTGACCAAATCTAACATCAGGATGTGATAAGAAATAGTTACGTAATTTGTTAAGAATTTGCAAATTTGAATTCTGACGTTCGTCAATCTTCTTTTTGATGTTTTCAGTCATAATTTTTTTAATTTGTTGTAATTATAATATAAAAAAGTCCTATGAAAAATTCAAAGGACTTGAGAAAATATATTTTAAATGAATTTTTACTATATAAGAAATATGTCTTTTATTTTTCCTGTGTATTTACATTGTTTTAGAATTTCTTTATTTTTTGCAATCTCATCTTTATTGGGATTTCTATATTTTTTGAGTTTAAAATCAAACGGCCTTTCATCAATATTATATCTTAATTCCTTTTCATGCTTAAGTGCTTTAAATTCCTCATGAGTTTCAGGAACTACGTTAATTGCTGCACGTATGTGAATTTGTTTTTCATGCACATCAATATTCTTATTAACAACACTAAGAATTTTTATTGCTTCATCAACATTATTTGTTTCATAGCAACAATTAATTTGTGAACCCATACATGTTTTAACAACTAAATATTTCATAATCTTAAAATTTAAAAATTAATAATGTAATTATAATATAAAAAAGTCCTATGAAAAATTCAAAGGACTTGAGAAAATATATTGAGTTTATAAATGTACAATTCTTAAGTTTAGTTAAGATATTTATATCTTACATTAATTAAGCTTGTCAATTCTGCAGCCTGTATATGCAACTGACCAATATTTAATTTGTTCATTCCATTACCGATAAATTCAAGAATAAGTGCGCCAATCAATATATTATCCCTATCATACATTGCGGTACATACAATACTGTCACAAGGATATTTAGTGAACAAGTCTCTCAATGCTGGGCAATCAGTAAGTAGATCTTCAAGTTTTTCATATATTAAATGTTGTTCATGTAAATTATATAATTTGCTGACAGCTCCAGACAATCCGCTGAATGGAAGATCTTTTACAGCAAACTGAACTGATGCAATATTCTTATCACACCATTCATATGTACATGACCACTTTGCAAATGGTGTTCCTGACAAATTCTGGTTTGAATTATGGAACTCAACAATAAACACACGCTGTGCTCCATGAATATGACCAATATCCTTAAGACCATCCTTAATCTCTTCGGTAAGTGCCATGCGTTCTCCAAGCATATTATTGTGATTCTTCTGCTCAGCATGACGATTGTCGAGTATGTGATTAAGTATCTTATCTTGTTGACTGATGATAGTATGAACTAACTGTTCGTTCTGTGTTGTCAATTGGTCAGCTAACTTATCATTCTGCTCGGCCATCTTGTCTGTAAGTTTATCTCCTACATCCTCAAGACCAGTTTTCATGTTTGATGTAAGTTTCTTTATTATATACTTACCTCCATAAAACAATACTATGCATGTGATGACTGCATTTATGCCTGCCCAACCATATTGTTCAAAAATACTAATGATTGAATTCATTTCTTGTCTAATTCTTTTTCTACTTCTTTAATTTTTTCTATGGTGTCAGCGGCATCATAGTATTTATATATATCATCTATATTGAATATATCAGTATATAATGAATTGTTCTTGAAATATTTTATCTTACCGTTCCAAAAATGTTTAGCAGGATCGTCATATTTCATACATTCAAATGCAAATGATGACTTGACTGCATATATAGCAGAATCAACCATCTTTACACGATGATGAACACTTGACAATAAATTAGATTTATCTTGCTCTTTATTATTAAGTGCCTCATCAACAAACAAATGCGACTTGTTTGATATTCCAGTATATGATGCTATAACGTCATACTTATCATCAATATTACTGATACAGTCTCTCAATAAAGAAACCTTCTTAAATATTTGATTTATATTTAATAATATTATCCAATCAGGGTGATAATCATGTTCAACGCCATAACGGTATGTTGCACGATACTCAAGATAATCTAATTCTTTTTCATTTCCACAAGGATAATGAATGTTGTTCTCCTTCTTAAATCCTAATGCTGCTGCATAATCAAGTATATCCTTATTATCAGATATGATATATGTCTGATTGAAAAGATCAAGATTCTTAATGAATAGATATGAGAACTTGAGTGATTCTTTATTTATTTGTCTGACATTATCATTGTTACCGCGAACAGTGATAAAGATGGGTATTTTTGAGATAATCATAGCGGTATGTTTGTTATGTTTAATTGTAGTAATTAATACATATGATAAATTACTAATAATATATTTAAAAATAAAAAGAGGGAATCACGCGGTTCCCTCATTATATATTATAAATAAAAATTGAAATTTACATAAGCTCTACAAACTGTTCCCAACGGAATGAACGCCATCCATCCTTATCCAAATCCCAATACTTGACAATATCTTCAGGATCTTCCCAGGTCTGAGTTCCTTTAGGAATTGCTTCATCAGGAATCATATTAAAGTTAAGTGTTCCACGAGCTTCTCGTTCAGTTCCGTCCTTCTTTTGGAATTTAAACTTGGTTAATAAATTCCTGCGAAGCGTCTGTGTAAATTCTTTCTGTGTCATTGTATAAAATATTTAAAAGTTATTTAATGAAGTTATCTAATCGAATCATTCTTAAAGCAAGGACAGTTTCCTGAATGAGTAATACCTCCAATTCTGCTCGCATGACTGATGCCTTCTCTATAAATAAGATATTCATGACCTTCATAATTTATTTTTTCAATTGTACATCTTTTTAAAACTGATGTGATGACAATAGTTTGATCTTTTGGAGTGCCATTGTCACATGATGTAAAAACTACGCTCAATAAGCAAAGGATTAAAAATATCTTTTTCATTATAGTAAATTATAATTGTAAATAATTTATAACAATATAGTAATGAATTATAAAAAATTCAAATCTTTAACATTCTTTAATACTTTATCCGAACAATGACATCTGCTGCGCCTCACTTGGCAACAATTTTGGAATGTTCATTACTTCAAGAAAACGATTGATAGGTCCAATGACAGTCTTTTCCCATTGAACTATCTTATTCATTGGTGGAGCCCATTCAGGAAGTTGTCCACTTGGATAACCAAAAAATCCACTATTTTTTCCAATTTGTATATTATAATACTTAATCTTTCCTGAACGGACAATAAGATCATCATGACCATTCTTATGTGCTAAATAATTATATCTTGCGATAGCATGTACAGAAGTTGGACATCCCTTTTCAAATTCCAAAACATTCTTATCGTCTTTTACGAACTTCTTATAATTGCCAATATTGACTGACTGTGAAATGTATTCAGTGTCTGCCATATAAAACTCTCTACGAAGTTGCTGCATAGTGTCAATGAATTCCATTGTGAACTCTTCTTTGTTGTGTGAGTTAAGTTCAAACATCAGCTTATTAAGAATTTTCGGAAGTTTGTCACGACAGAATCCAGGAGTTGATGATTTCACAAGTTCAATTCCTGTTGCAGAAAGCTTATATGGATTGAAAAACTTCCCCTTACTATATGCATATGCCTTAAGATAGTTCTTTTTCTTGATATTTATCTGTGCTCGTGAAATTGTCTCAAGCTCAAACTCATGAATACTATTTCCGTGACGTGGATTAAAAATGTTTTCACACCATTCAGTATTTTGCTTATCAAGGAATTCTTTATTGAATTTCAAAATGAACTTAATCTTCTTCTCATCAGTATCAAACTTTGCTTGACTTTTTTCAGTCATTGCATCAAACAATGATCCATAAGTAGTATATACTGAATCAGTATCTGAATACACACTTATAGGTTGCTCTCTATACCAATCATGTTTCGTTTCATCTAGTTCAAATCCAAACTTTTCCTGAACATCATGTCTTTCCCAAAGTGTCTCATGAAAGAACGTTTCCAAATCATTCCACATTGTTTTAGTAAGATTTCTGCACTCACCGGTGATATCTGATGCAAGTTTTGGCAAGAAAAAATAAAAATGCTCATTTGCAGCAGATCCATACCCAGCATTTGCACATACCTTATATGCATTCTCAAGAAGTGCATATTCATGTCGCAAGTCAACTACTTCTTCTTTAAATTCCTTAAGTTCATCCAAATTCATTTCATATATGTTCCTGCCTGGGAATCTTTCCGTAAGTAACTTCTTTATGTCTTCACTAAATTCTTTCATATATCTTAATGTTCATTTATAATTATAATATATAACAAAAAAGGAACTAATTAAATTAGTTCCAAAAATTATAAAGTTTAAATGAATATTAATGTTTTATGCATCAGCAAGAGATGTTTTATCATTCTTTAAATCTTCTCCAGCTTCTTTAGCATAGTTTTTATTCTTTTTAAAATAATCACCAACAAGTTTTGCGATTTCATTAAATTGTCCGCTCTTTATAGCATTTTCATAATTATCTTCTTTTTTAATATCATTAAGAATTGCTGCAATTTTTTTATTTTTTGCGCATATCTTTGCAAATGCCTTTAAAGATTTTTCTTTTAAATTATTTTTTATCTCTTTAAATTTATCTAGAAGACCTTCATCAATGTATTCAATTTCTTCGTCAAAACTTTCTGAAACATTATTTTTCTTAAGCTTTTTAGCTGCATCAAGCGCATCATCAATAAAATCTCCATACGGAATATTTATAATTGAAAGAACTAAAAGCACAACACCAGCAACAACTGCTGCTACACCAGTTAATGAAGCTAAACATCCACCGGCTATAAACGAACATACACGAAGTATTGCTGAAATGTTTTTACCAGTTGTTGATTTATTATCATTTGAACTTGAACTATAACCGCCACTACTTTTATGTGATGACATCATACTTGATGCTATTACTGTAGATAACACAATGCTTTCATTAATTTCCTGAAGTTTCTTTTTCTCAGTAATATATTCAACTAATTTTTTCATTCATGTTTCATTATATTTTATATAAAAATATCATAATGTAGGCATATTAGAAATCTTATCGTATTCTTCCCATCCATTATTCCTTGGATATGATATATGGGGCTTCTTTCGTGAATTATCATTGTATTTAAATGTCTTATTTTCTTCTGATGATATCTTTGTACTGTCAATATGTTCGTTCATATCTTCTATTGACACATACACATTCTTAACAGATAATTTTCCTGTGTTGTTCACAATCTTAATGATTTCATTAATGTTGCTTAAATCTGATTCGCAATATAATACAAATTTCATGATCTTAAAGTTATAAATTTAATTATAAAATATAAAAATAAGGGCTCAGTATTCAACCGAGTCCTTCATAAATTTATATGTTGTAATCTTTATGAAACTTCATCAAAGGATAACTTATATTTCTGTATGTCCCGTGATAAGTTTGCCATTTCGTTTTCTATTGAATTCTTCTTCCTGTTTAACTTGATGTATTTCTTAATGGAATCTTCCAGTTTTTGTTTAATTGTTCGATGATCATAAGAATCTCGACTTTCATACTCGTCATGGTGTTTCATGGTCGTATTAGATATGTTTTTATTATATTATAATAGAAAATGAACCCAATTTCTTGAGTTCATCTATATGTTGTATCAATATATCATATCATATATACATATGTATATTAATTATTATGAAATAATTAAAATTTCATTATATATAAAAATATATTCTATATTAGAAATTCTTGTTTATCCTTGTTTATATTTGTATGTCAATACAATTCATTAGTAGATGCATAATATACTGGATTTACACTTCCTGTATTTATAATCTTGAAATTGTCTCCTTTTATCTCATTAAGCATTTTTTTGAATGTGTTCCATGCCTTCTCGCCATTAGTGTTATTTTCATTTTCATATTTCATTATGTCAAATGCAGCCTCATCAAAATATTCTTTAAGTATTTGTATTTCAAGATTATACATTTTACCCCAAACATTAGCTGTAGCACGAAGCCATTTTACAGCATTGTCGTTTTCATATATTACCTCAAATACTCCCTTCTTATCGTAAATTCTAACTTCAAGTGCTCCATAAAATTTATTCTTTGTATTATTGCACACTTCAAGTGTGACTACTGATTCTTTTCCATCAAGAACTATACATGCACCAAGCACATCAATCATATGAAACATTTCTTCTGCATCCTTTGCATTTAAGATATCATCTGGGGTTATGTTTGAATTATTAGTTACATTTGGATCATATGCCTTTCCAAATGTCTTCTTTACAGTCTCCTTAAATTTATGATATTTGTCTTTTAAACCTTCATTTACATATAAGGATTCATTAATGTAATTTACTAAACTTTTCATAAAATCGTTTTTTTTTGTCTTATATATTAAAAATATATCATAGAATAAAAGTGAGACTATTCTCACGAATAATCCCACTTATGTAAAATTATGTTTTCTATTATATTATTTTATCATTCTACATCAGGAGGCACTCTTGATATATTACTTTCAATGCATCAAGAGGCACTCTTGATATAAATCTTCTTTACCTTCTTTTTGCCACTGTCCCAAGAATCCCAATATTCACCATCCTTGACACAAAGAAGATGTCCATGGGTGTTCAGGAAATATGTTCCGTAAGGATGTGTAAGTGTAAATTCATTGACCGTAAGATCCTTTCGCTTTGATTTCTTGAACTCCTCATCAATAACATAACCTTCACTTTCCATAACTTTTTCACAAGTCTTATGGGTATCCATCATAAGTGCCTCATCCTTTGCAATCTTAGATGACTTCTCAAATGCTTCTTCCCAGGTCCATCCAAATGCAGCACAATATGCACGTAGAGAACAGTCACCTACATTCCTCTTCTTAGGATTTGGATTATATTCATGCCATCGATGATCCACGTCAAGGAACTTAAAGAAATTAAAGTTATGGTCATTCACATATTGAAGCAGATCATCAAAATCCTTAAATTCAGTGGGTTCATTCTTTCCGTCATATAAAGAAATCTTATTCTTAACTACAACGACAGTTCCAACACTATTCAGATCATTATTAACAAGAGTCATTGTACAGTCTTCACTAATGTCAATAATCTGAGGGATGTTACGAGCGTTTTCCTTAGTCAGTTTCTTCGTTTCTTCTTTCTTTGCCATAATTTTGTTTTTTAAGTTTGTTTTACAATTATGTTTTTAAAATATAAATAACCAATTAAAAAATTCAAAAAAACTATGTTTTATTTGCACGTCCAACATAAAAATTGCAGGCTCTATCAATAATCTTTTTAAGATTTGTTTCATCAAGATTTGCAACCATCATTGAAGGAGCCGCAGTTGCGCCAACCTTATCACAATAATTGCACCACTTATCCCAAATATGCTCACCAAGTGAATATTTCCAATCTTCACCAGGTTCATTAAAAATAATTCCGCATTCTACTTTATTCCACATGTTCCACATATAAATGTGATAACTTAGTGTTTCTTTTACTGCTGAATAATCAGTCATAATGATTAAGTTTAATAAGTGTTGAACAATTTATTTTTGTAATTCTAATATATAATTGTTATGCAAAAAATTCAATTCTTAGACAAGAAAATTTTCAATATTTTTATATATAATAAAAATGAATTTTGCTTATTGAGACATGGCTGAAAAACTAAATGTAGATACTATAAAACGAATTTCCGAATTAACTACTGTTAAAAAAATATCTGATCTTCAAACAATTCCAATAATAGAAAATGTAAATGGAACATATGTAACAACACAACAGTATAATAATTCTTATTTATTATCATCAACATATTTTCCAGATAACACATCTTATGGTAGATACATTAATTATAAAGTTAAGATATCTGATGTTACATATTATTTATCTACTTTGGGTTCAGAAGATTTAAATTCATTTAAAGCAACATTCAATAATTTCATTAATAATTTATGTGAAAATACTAAAAACTCATATGTTCAGCTCGTTAAAAATCAAGATGCGACAGATGATTATTCATATACTTTTAAATATCAGTTAAGTTCTATTATGCCAGAATCGCACTCTCCATTTAGTTATAATGATGGAGAAAATTCTACTTATGCATATACTAATAAATTAACTGATGGTATTGTAACAAATTACGTTCTTGAGGAATATATTCGTGAAACATTAGGAAGAATTCTTGGAGTTCCATCAACACCGGCATATATTTCTGAAGCAATAGATTCAGTTATAGAATTTGTTGATTGGTTTAAGGGATACACAAAAGATAAAGATGGGTTAAATGAATTACTCACAAAAATTGATAACAAAGATAATGAAATAATAGCATCATATACGAATGCAGATCAAGATATAATAGATTCATATACAGCAGCAGATACTGAAATTATTAATAAAATAAATAACATAAATATTAAACCAAAAGCCGGAACAAATATTTCTATTGGAGAAGACAATAGTGTAAATTGCGATATTGGATTAGATTCAACCAATAATAAATCATTCACGATTGGTAATAGTAAATATTCTTTAAATTTTGTTGGAGGACAATTTTATATAAGTGAAGTAAATAATCCATATGTTCAAATAACATTAACATTAAATTCACCAAGTTCGGCAACATTACCTCCCATTGAATATGGGGATGAAAATGCATTAACCACAATAAATTTGAGTGCAACACCTTCTAAAGATTGTACAATTATAAGCGGCACATCATCAAATTGGGCAACAGTGAGTTCAACAACCCAATCAGCAGGTACAGCAATTAAAGCAAACAATGTACCATGTTCCACAACATCAAATTTTTCAGCATCATTAAAAGTTAAAGAAATATTAACACAAGATGAAATTGATTATGGGGGCAATACAGCAAAAACAGCAGACATCACGGTAAAAAGAAATATAATATATGATAGTTGGAGATATTTTAATGTTACTGCATTAGATCTTACTAATGGATTAACATCAACAGATTTTGCTAATTTTAGTAAATTAAATAATAAAAATTCAAATGGCTATTCATCACAATATATTTTTACAGATTCTGAAATGTCGGGTGGTAAATATGTATATATATTAATAAAAAAATCAAGCGGTACATTTATTCTTGGAAGCGAAACAACGCCAGGACAATTTCCAGGTGGCGTTACAAATACAGAAAAAACATATAAACCTTATGGTTCAAGTGGACCAACATATTATTTATATAGGGTTACAGAAAGGCAATCAGGTGCTTTTAATATAACAGTTTCTTAAATATAAATTAAAAAATAATTAGTAAACAATCATATGGCCAAAACAGAAGATAAATCAAATAAATTATATGGCACAGGCGTTGGTGAAAATAATATTACTCCAACAACAAATAATTTAACAAATATTGGTTCAAAAATAACGTCATTAAATCCAGGTGATGAATATGCAATGATTGATGCGTTCAACATTGATTGGGAAAGCGGTGAATATAAATATTCAGATGATAGTGATGATATTATTCATTCTACCGGTCATTTTGTTGAAATTGTTAAACAAAAGGCTGCCGAAGGCGGTGCTGATGTATGGGATGATATAAAAGTAAGTAATTATATAACTTCTCAAATAATTATTTATGCAACAAGTAATGTAAAAACACCACCTGAATGTGATTTTTCTGGTGAACCAATAAACATAAATAATTATGATAAACAAGTTTATGCTAACCTTCCTGAAGGGTGGGTAGAATCATTAGACAATGTTGAAAGTAATTATTATGTATTCCAAACATCTGTTTATGAGGTAAGAACATTAAATAATGAACGCATAGGTTATCATGAGCCAATTGGTGAAGTGATTTATTTACTTGGAGAAAATGGTATAAATGGCAATTTTAAGAGTACTGTATTTTGTAGAACAAATGAAACACCTGTTGCACCAAAACAAGGAGCATATTACAATACGGGGCTTCCGAGTGACATAAAAGTATATAGAGATAATAATAGTTCACAAGAATCAGAAATATCTAACGCAGAATGGTCAGACGGTATTCCAGAAGGTCAAGAAATTCTTTGGGCATCAACAGCTATAATTTCAGATAATAATGGAAGTGAAGATGAGACGGCAGTTTGGACTACTCCAAGACAAATGACTGATACTGCCACATATGACGTTGAATTTTCACCTTACTCTAACTCAAATAATACTGCCCCATTGACACTTCCATCAGATAACGATAATGAAAATGGAAATAGACATAATACTTCTCTTTCAAGAAATCAACGTTGGTTTGATTTAACATTAGATAATGAATTACGAAACGGGATAAGTAATGTTGATGAAAATGGACAAATTCCTATATCTGGAGGCAATAAGCCAACTTGGAAATCTATGATTTGGCGTGCTGAACGTGAGTGTATAAATGGCGTTTGGTCTAATTGGACAATAAGTAGAATTAAAGGTGAGCAAGGAACTGCTGGTATTAAGGGAGATTTTAAATCAACTGTATTTAAGCGTTCTGAAAATATGCCTGACCGTCCGTCTGATAATGACGGTACCTATAACAATCCTGTTCCAAGTGGTTGGTCTGATGGTATTCCTAATGGAATAGGTCCAGTATGGTCAACATGGAGAACATTTAGTGTGAATGACAATAATTCTAGTTGGACAACACCGACACTTGTTGCTGATACTCCAACTTATGATGTTGAATTTAGTCAATTACAATCAGAATACGGTAATCCAACAGACAACCCAAATAACTGGTTTGATCCCACAAAAGATACATTACCAGAAGACATAACATGGGAAGACATGATTTGGCGTGCTGAACGTAATCGAGCAACATCTCAGGATGAATGGTCAGAATGGGTAATCACAAAAATAAAAGGTGAAGATGGTACAATAGGTTTAAATTCTCCATACTTTGAACAACGTTGGGGTGTATTTGATAAAACAATTACTCCAACAGCACCAGATAATAATGCTATAACATTAAATACAGATCACACTACTTGGAAACTAACTCCACAATATACTCCAGGAAAGAACACATGGATGACTGCTCGTAAAGTTATTTATACTATTAACAATAATGAGCAGTCTGCTCAATATGATGAAGATTCTACATGGAGTACACCAATGCGTATGTCTGGAGTTGATGGAGTTTCTCAACCAATACAACCCGTACTTAAATATCAATGGACAGCTTCTAACATAGTCACACCTCAGTTAGATCAGAATGGAAATACTGAAAATCCTGGAAATGCATGGAAAGAAGCACCAGGAAATCCCACATCAACAAATAAATATCTTTGGATGATTCAGGGCCAACGTCAAAATGGTTCAATGATAACTTGGGATGCTAATTCAGATGAAACAGTTGGAACTAATGAATATTGGACGTCACCTGTTTGCTTAAGTGGAGCCGATGGTCAACCAGGTAAAGATGGAGATGATTTAGAATTCATATATCATGTGTATGATGAAGTGCCTGCATTCAGCAATGATAACAATAATCCAGCATATTGGGAAGTTAGTTCACAAGATAATTATTTAGGACCAGAAAATAACAAATGGAATAATAATCCAACTGGTGTTACTATAACAGATAAATATGAATATTGTTCATATCGTAGAAAAACAGGAAATCCAAAGGCTTGGACAAAATTTAGCATGCCATTTCCTTGGTCTATATATGGAGAAAACGGTATAGATGGAGACGGAGTCGAATACATATATGCAGTTACTCCAACAGATACAGCACCAACTCAACCAGAAATAACTTCAGACAATTATACATCATCACAACAATCAGAATGGGGCGTTGATGAAAATATTAATGGAGTTATATGGCATGATGATCCACAACAATTAAATAATGAAAACCAAAAATATCAATGGGTATCAGTAAGAAAATATAGATATCCAAAACAAAATGAAACGCTTGGTGGTAATGCATTAGATCATAATAAGAAATATTGGTTTAATTATTCAACACCGCAACTTTGGAATTGGTATATAAATAACGGTACAAATGCTCCAAGAATTGTGATGGCATATAAACGTACAAGTTCAAACGATATATCATCATTATATTCTGTTGGAACAACAGATATTCTTTATCCTAATGATGGACATATATGGATAAGCGGTGAGCATAGTTATGATCAAAATTGGTGTGAAAGCCCAGGAAACAATACACAAGATACTGGTGATGAATTTCTATGGATGATTCAAGCATATTATACAAATGTTGAAAATAATGTCCGCGCAAATGGTGGAACATTTAATAAATATACATTAGAAGGATCATGGTCAACACCAATATGTCTAACAGGCGAACCTGGGCATGAAGGTGAAGATGGTTCTGATATAGAATTCATATATTATAGAACTGCTGATGATAATAAAGTGCCAACAGTTCCTGATTCAGAAAATTTTGAGGACGGACAGTATAATGAATCAGATTGGCCATTTGTCAATCTAAAAAGAACTCATGATGAAATAACTAATTCATCAGTTTTTGATTCAACAATAACTAAAGATGGAATAAAATATTTGATTAATGACAATAAATATGATATTCTTGAAGATGAAACAATATATAATAGTTATTCTGATAATTTTACACAAATACCATCTGACATGCTTCATGATGTTTGGACTGACAATCCTCTTGGTGTAACATCAACATATGATTATGAATATGCAGCAGTTCGTAGAAAACCTGCTGGAAGTAATTCGCAATGGGGTGAATTTTCACCAGTGTTCCTGTGGTCAAAATATGGTGAAGACGGTGTAGACGGTGATGGAGTTGAGTATATATATTATTTAAGTTCAGATGAAAATGAAGTAACATTTGATGCATTATCAGAAACAAGTAATAATTCATCAAACAATCCAGCAAATTGGGAAATTAGTCAAAATCCAGAATATATAGCAAATAATGGATGGACTGATGATCCATCAGGAGTTTCCATAGATAATAGATGGGAATACGTATCTGTCCGTCATAAAAGATTTGATGCAGAATCTAATACTACAACATGGGGTAAATATTCTGAACCATCGCTTTGGGCTCATTTTGCAGTAGACGGACTTGCAACAAATCTTGTTCTTGAATCAGATAATGACAATATAACTGTTGGTATAACAAGTGAAGGAACTATAAATAATAATTATAGTGATTCAGTTAATTTTACTCTTGTATTTAATACAAGGCCACTTAATTTAGATACTGACTATACATTAAAAATTTTAACTGAACCAACACCATCTGGTGAAAGTAATTATAATCCATTTGGAACAAAAACAGATACTACAATACCGTTTAATAATGATTTATTCCAAGGAAATTTCGCATCTTTAACAAATAACACATTAACAGTCAATATACCTGAAGGTTTTGACATGAGTCAATATGATTACATTATGTCTATAACTCTTGAGGCAAAAATTATACGAAACGATATTGATGGATTAGAAATAGATACTCCAGCAATATTTACATTAAAAATATCTGGTGTTGAACTATCAATTAATGACATATATAAGTTAAATATTGATAGACAGGTTATTAAATTAGACCCAAATGATCAGAAATATGATACTTTAAACATAAGTTTAAAATCGTTAACAAGTGTTAATTCTATAACAGAAAACAGTGAAGCAACAGATAAACATTTATATATAAGATATAATATTTCTGAAAGAAACAATATAGATCCTGATGGTAATTTAATAAATGTTAATAATTATTATATACCAATTGGCGATTATACTCCAGATAAACATTATAATAAGCATACATTTAGATTATATTATATATTAGATGATAGCTTTTTTGATGAACCTCGTTTTGATTATAAATTAACAGACAATGTATTAAATGCGCATGGTGCTGTATTATTAGACACTGAAACAATATCTGCTGTATGGGATGGCGCTAATGGTAACCCAGGAACTGATTCTAAATCACAAGAATATATATATTTTGTAACAGATGACATATCTTATTTTGAAAGCGGAAATCACGCAAACATAAATCCAAATAATTGGGATACACACGAAAATGTTATCATAAATAATGTATCGTATTACGCATATCTTACAGATGATTTTCCGTTTGTCAATGGACAAACTACATATCTTGGATGGGAAGATACTCACATAGGAATTAGTGAAGAACATCCATATCAGTTCATGTCCACTCGTGAATATAACACAACAACTAAAGAATGGGGTAAGTTTAGTTCTCCAGAATGTTCTCACAATTGGGGACACTCTGGTGAAGATGGAGATGGAGTTGAATATATCTATTATTTAAATGATTCTGCAACATTTAATGGTGATAAACCACAGACATGGTATAATGATACTAACTATCAAAATTCTGAATATATAAAAACAAATACAAATTGGACTGATAATCCATCAGGTGTTTCAGAAAATAAAAAATATGAATGGATTTCTGTTCGTAAATATAAATATGAATGCCCATCAGATATACTATGGAATGCTATATTAAAAGAGGGAATATACAATGTAGACGAATGGCAAAAATTTGAAAATGATTTTAATATAAATAGTTATAATACAAAACAAGCATTTACATCGAAATATGAAGAAGAGGGCAGTCCAATTTCATTCCAGGATGTAGGAAACGATAATAGTAATATAAAACAATTTTTAGAAGATAATCATGCGTTTTCTGATGGAAATCCATTTTGGGAAGCAATAAAATATGTATATAAATTATTTAGAACATATGATGAATTAGAAAATGTATTTAATCATACAAAAAATAAAATATGGTCGCAATATTCAGAACCAACTCTTTGGGCAAAATATGGGGGAAAAGGTGCCACTGGAGATACTGGTGGTTCAGGGTTAACTTTTGATTTTGACAATCCAAGTATTCAGATTGCTGTAAATAGTAATGGAAAGATAAAAGATTATCAAGAAGTTACAACATATTTAAATGTTTATGAAGGCGCTTCAAAAATTTCTGCAAAAGATATAACATTATCCATAATTTCTAATGGTACTCATGATGCATTTGAACATTCATATAGTGATACTGATAAATATGGATATACATTATTTAACAGTAATAGTAGTAACAATGGAACATCAACATATTATACTTGGAAAATTGGTGATGTAGATATTGATAATATTGGAAATAATAATATTGTACAGCTCACAGAAAATTCAAGTATAGAATTTAATATAAGTTATAAAGGCAATGATTATGTAAAGCGCGTTTCATTAGTTCCAATCAAATATGGTGAAGATGGGGCAAATGCTGTTGTGTTTGATTTATATTGTCCTACGTCAGTAATTCATTATAATGCAATGGATAACACTCCATCGTTTAACCCAACTACTATATCTGACATAAAGGTTAGAAAAATAGAAAATAGTAATGTTGAATATAAAATTACTGAAGGAAATAATGAAAATGAAAATGGATTTTCAATAAGTTATTATATGGAATTTCCATTAGCTACTTCTCAAGCAACAGGCGGAAATGCTGGTGAAATTGGAGGAAGTATAGTTAGACCAAAGTCATCACCACAAATGGCAGCAAAAAATATTTCTGGCTACATATATAATGAAACATTAGATATTAATGACAAAATAAATAATGCTTTAAACGATGATAAGAACTATGATATTCCTAAAACAGTAAAACTTTCATTATATCATACAGAAAGCGATACTACAGCATTATGGGATGAAACAGATCTTGAGATTATATATGATGGCATAAATGGTGTTGACGGACGATATGAAGAATATATTTATTATTGTCCACAAAACTCAAATCAAATAAATTGGACAACAATAAATGATGCTTTGAATCCTACAACATGGGCAGCAAATTCAACAAATAAAGACAATGAAAAACTTTCCGATGTTGATGATTTCATTAAGTCAGGTCAAGAAGAAAATTGGTATGACCATCCAACAGGCGTTGATGAAACACATGTGTATGAATATTTTGCACATCGTACATTCAATAAAACAACCGGTAAATGGAACATTTATGATACGGTAGGAATATGGTCACATTGGGGAAGTGACGGTAAAGATGGCGATGGTGTTGAATATATATATGCTGTTGGAAATAATTCAGATTGGAAAACAGCAATAGGGTGGAGCGATGGAGCTATACAAAATGCAGATAGAGACCCAAGAAGATGGATTTTGTTTAAAGGTGGAAATCAATCAACATTATCTACAATAGCTTGGAACGACAATTATCAAACAACAGAATATCATAGAACAGATTCAAATTTTTCAACAGTATGGGAAGATGACCCAATTAAAAATTTATCTGAAGGTTATTATCAATTTTGTTCAACAAGAAAATATAAATTATTAACGCAAGAATACGTTAATAACATAACTATATCAACATTACAATCAGAATTTGGATTTATATCTATAGAATCAACACAAGAAAAATTAAATACTGTTAAATCAATTTTATCGTCATATATTGGACAAAAAATATGGCTCCCATATTCCGAACCAACTATTTGGTCAAGTAATATACCTGGGCAGCCCGGGCAAAAAGGTGCTGATGCAGTAGTATTAGATTGGACAAATGACCAGATTAATTTAGCTGTTGATGAAAATGGAAAAATATATAATGGTGTTCCACAATATAAATCAACAACATTAAAATTATTAAATTCAGGTAATGATTTAACAATAACTGATTTAAACTGTTATGGCGATAATGATTATTTTGAAATTAATCTAACAAACTCAGCCGGAGGAGAAGGTGATACAATTGAAGTTAATGATAAAATAAACATATATTCATCTTACTCAGAAAGTGATAAAGATTTTACAATAAATATTTCTATTGCTAGTAATTTTAATGAAGACATAACAATTCCTGAGAATGGTTTAGAAGTAACATTTACTGTTACATTATCTAATAGTAAAACATTAACAAAGGTACTTAAAATCTGTGGTCAACATATTCCAAGTGACGGTATTAATGGACAAAACGCCGTTACTTATGAATTAGATGTTACACCAAATTCATTATCATATTCATCTTTTTCACCAAATGTAAATGTTACGATAAATGTATTAAAATATAATGGAACATCTGTAACGAGATTAAGTACATCAGAAGACTTTGGCGCAAATAATATATATTTTACAACATCATTTTATGATATAACGTTTGAACATACTGTAGTAGACACATATAATCAATCAAATTCTAAATCAATACCTAAAACATTTAGAGGACGAGATATTTATAATACAGGATATGTTGTAATTAAAATGTATTATAAAAATGATGGAACTTATATCCAAATTGATTCAGAAACAATACCTGTGATTTGTGACGGTGAACAAGGTGCTCAAGGATTTACTGGACCTGTTGTTAGAAACTGTGGAGAATATTCTCACTCAAGAAAATACGGTAATGGCAATTATAATAAATCTAATGCTGGACCACAATATGATGAAACTTCAATATTATATAAAGATATTGTATCATATACAAATAGAATAGGTACAAAATTTTATACTCCTTCAACATCAACAACATATATAACAGAAACAAATAATACATATCTATGTAAAGGAAGTGCATATATTGTTGGAACATATCCTGCTCCACCAAATACTAATTCAATAAATACGGGTTGGACAGTAGCTACTCAGTTTGATTTCATTGCCACAAAACTTCTATATGCTGACCAAGCGTTGATTAACCAAATATCAACACATGATTTGATTGCTACTAATAAGGATGGTTATCCTGTTGCAGGTGTAACCAGTGGTTCAAAGATGTACGATAAGAATAACAATGAAATTACATCATATCTTTCAACACTTGGAACAGTAAATTATTCAGAAAACGCCGTATCATCTCAGAATGATCCGTCAAATGTTCGTATCTTTGCTGGAGAAATATGGGATGGTAATAATTCATATTCATTAACATATGCGCCATTTAATGTTCGTCAAGACGGTACGGCATATATGAGTAAAGCTATTATTGAAGGTACTGTTACAGCTAGTAATTTAAAACTTAAAGAAAATGTAAATGCAAATACGCTCGACCAAAAAGGTTCGTTTACATATTGGGATATATTAAATGGAGACAGATACGTACCGAATCTTAATGAAGGTGAGGTTGGTTTATACTATATATTATCAATATATGGAAATAGTAATAGTAATATACATATAAAAACACCATATCCAGGAAATGGTATTCCACGTAATGCATTCTTTAAAAAATCAATAAATGGTAAATCTGTTTTATCTGATGATGCTTATTACATGAGGCCTCCAAAGAATACATTATGTCAATTAGTTGGAATCAATGCAGATAATATAACATATTGGAATATTATTGAGACACCATTAGCAGAACAAAAAATACCAGATACAATTCTTGAGCATTATGATTGTACAGATGATGTAATTTTATTTGCATATAACTTAGGAGATTATTATACTAAAAATAATAATGGAAATGATGTTAAAATAAGTTATTTATGCACACGAGCAGATGATTATGATGGTTTTCTGCCAATACGTAGAGTTACCTTTGAAGGCGGAAACGGAACTGATGCGGACGATGTTTGGGTAGAATATACTTTTTTAACATATTTACAAAGTGATTCATCTAAACATACTACTAATGGCGCATATGCTAATTTGGGTTTTTTGAGATATGTTAAGGATGAGTATAAGTCTTGGCGACCAGAAGGAGAATCAGTAAATCCAAATTCATAAGTAAAAAAATAAAAAATATAATTTAATTTTATATATAATATGCCAAATCAAACAGTATATCCACAAATAGATCAACCAACAGTTATTACTGGAGACGGTATGCAAATACCTCTTGCATGGGGCGGTAAAGCTGGAGGTATATCATTTAATAAAATAGCAATACCACCTGGATTAACATTACATAAAATAGTTATACATTATTCAAAAAATAATGGTATTGGGTCAATTGATGGATTTCCAATTCACACAACTTATGTAATGCCAAATGCAGCATTTGCTGCTAGTGGAATTGCTGTAGAAAATGTTCCAACTGGCGGATATTCTCAAAGCAAATATATATCTTATATAGATTTATCAAATATTAATTCTTTTATGAATGAACAGGCTGATAATATAAATAAAATAACTCAAGAAGAATCAATAATTGATGCAGCAGGGGCATTATATGCAGCAGATAGTTGGGTTACAACAAATACGTTTTATGTAAAAAATGCAGAAACAGTAGACGCAAAGGATCCTTCTTAAATTAATAAGAACTATTAAAAACAGTAACAAAAATTACATAAAAAATCCATGGAACTCGAGTTCCATGGATTTTTAGTAAATATTATATATCATTAAAAATTATATGTTAATGAAATGCGATTCGTTAATGTTTTCTTTTTCATGATCATCTTCATAAATTTCTTCTTCAGGATTATCTTCATCAATGATTTTTTCAACATCACCTTCTATTGGTACATTAGTTTCTTCATCTTCTTTATCAACTTCTTCTATAATAACATCGGTTGTTTTATCATCCTTAAGATATGATGAATTTTTTGAATTATCTTCAAGATAGTTTGCGATCATTGCTGTCATGGCAAGCGCGACAATCGGGAGAACGGCTCCCACTATGTATGTGACTAATACTGTAGTGACATTATCAGGCAAATCAGTCCAAACAAAGATAGGCTCTTTAAAATATTGAAGATCCCCCACATTGTGCTGCATTAGATACTTATATGAACTAAAAACATTACCAATTATTTGAACTAAAGTCAATAAAGTCATTAAAGCCCATGGCATAAATCTACTTCTATCTTTACTTGATGTTAGAATAGCAAATAGCACAGCAGCCTGTCCAATTTCAAATGCAGTACCAAGCATAATGCTCATACCAGTATTGTTTGCTAATCCAAAAAAACTAAAACTATGTATTAACGATACTAACGCAACAACTGCATATAGTATCGCAAATAATGTTATATATATGTTTCGTTTTGTAAAAAATTTTTTCATTTTAATTTTCTTTAACTTTCCTTAATCTTTTTTAATTATTTTTTAACATTAACTATGTATCTTAGAACATCCCAGACTATATCCAGATCATCATCCAATGACTTTTTATAATCATTTTAATAAATTATATAGTTGCTATTTTTTAATTCATTAGAAGTCATTTAATGAACATTTTTCTTATGTCATCAGGTATTTTTGGCGATCCTTTAAATATATTATTTGTCATACATCCTTTAGAAAGTTTCCATTTCATAATCCCATCAAGATCCTCAAGTTCAGGACATAAAGAAAACATATTGACCATGTTAAAAATATTTGAAATATCCCATGTATCAAGTCCAATTATTTGTTCAAGATTTGGACAATTACAGAACATATATTTTGTTTCTGTAAACATAGATGTGTTCCATCCTGTTACATTTATAATTTTAGATTCATTTGTTAAGAATTGAAAATCCATTTCTTCAAAGGATCTGTCATTTTCAAAATATATGTCACTTAAATCTAAAATACCATTTTCTGTTGTTCTTTCTTTAACTATTTTTTGAAATTCAATTTTATTCTTTACACATGTAACACTTTTATAATCTTTATTTATCTTAATCATTCATTTGCCATATTTTATTTGTCATATTCACATGAATCATATTTGAAAACTATATCTGTGTCATTATATGAATTACTTTCATATGCATTAAAGATTTTGTCTAATGTTTCATCGATATTATCTTCTTCCTCAATCATTAGTTCAAACTTTGAAAACATCATTTTAAATCTTAGTTTTGTCAATCTAAAAGTAACAATTTTTGATTCATCAGGTGCATCTTTTCCAAGATTATCGTCATATATTATATCAACAATGTCTTTCTTATAATCAAGTCTTTGAAAACTATCATATTCAAAATAAGCATCATTAATATATTTTACATTATTTCTAAAATACTTCTTAGCAATGTCTTGATTACTTGGCATCTGTTCTAATAATAGATCATCTATATATTGATGAATGTCATCTTCTTGAAAAGTCTCAGGACAGTTAATAAGAATTTCATCTTTATTGCAGTTATATGTAACTTCAAGATTATTTATTGATTTCTGTTCAAATGCTTCTTTTAAATATGTAACTAAGTTTTTCATTTAGATTTCTGTAATTCTTTTTCTCTCAAGTTCCTTTTGAACTGAAGCCCTAAGCCCATTGCTTTTGTATGTGTTATTCCAAAAATTATTTGAATCTTCTAATGAATACCAAAATTCCAATGAATCTGGTTCTGATGTATTTGTTGCTCGAGGCTTAAAAAGATATGCATAATCAATATCCTTTAATGTCTTAAGAGTATCTAATGCCTCTGATCTTGACTTTACTAATTTTCTATCAATACTTCCGTTTTTTGTTCTATATTCAAGATCATACATATTTATACTTTCTAAAAATTGTTTTAATGTTTTCATTCGTCGTCTGAATTATTATTTTTAATGATATCGTTTGTGTTTAGACCGTCCTCAATAAGATCATCATCATGTTCATATTCATGTAAACATTCCTTCATAAGTTCATAAATCTCTTTCATTTTTGCCATGACAGTCTTATCGTTCTTAATAAAATTGTTTACTGTGTTACAGTAATATGTAACGAGTGATGGCTGACATCCAATCTTTTCAGCAATTTCTTTATTCTTTAGTTTCTCACGTCCATTAAGACCCATGAATGAATACCAAGCTTCAATGACCTTCTTATCAAATTCTTTCTCAAGAATACGATATACATCAGCCCACAACTTGTCAAGATCTTGTTGGTCAAGTGTGCGTTCACCATCGTCTGTTCCTCCTACAAAATCAAATAATGACTTCTTGCCACCATCGTCATCTTTACCAACCTTTTTATCGCCACTAATGGTGTTGTTTTTAGTAATAGATCCTTTCTCTTTCTTTTCTTTACTGAGAACAGAAATTGGAATACGAACAAGACGTGAAGCATTATTAACTTCAGCAACAATTGCGAAACGTATCATATATGCAGCAAATTGTCCAAATGTATATGTCTTTACAGCTTTCTCATCTTCTATATCTTTGTATGCTGATTTCTTTCCGTATGTATTCATTGCGTTAACAAATCCCTCTAATGCAGCGGACTTAAGCTGTTTGTCATCCAAGTTAACCTTGCCTTCCCATTGATGAATAATCTTGTATATTAGTTTCATATACTTTTGAACTAACGCATTACGTCCTTCTTCACTCTTAAGGTCAAGAATGATGCTATCGGGTGCTTCCTTACCTGAAATGATTGCATTAAACTGTTCCTTAGTCTGTAGTGTTGGAATCTCAAGAAGTCTGTTGTTCTTTTCAAGCTTAGACAGTGCTGCATAAAGATCCTTTAATTCTCCAGAGGATGGACGAGGATGAGAATAGAATGATACTAGACAATTGTCATTAGATCCCTTTCCAAGAGTTTCAACATAAGTTTTGTTGTTCTTAATCATATAATTAATTATGGTCATAGCCTCTTGAGAAAGAAAGTTCTTAGCAATTTCTACATATTTCTTCAAATCTTCTACATCAATAAAATTAATTCCATTGTCCTGTACATCAAGTGTTCTACCTTCCAATAATTGAGTAAATTTCTTCATATGTTATATATATAGTTATTTATTATATTATCTTATTATTTACAATTTGACAGTACAAAAATATAACATTTTTTCGACATATTAAAATTTTTTTATGATTTTTTCTTGTTAAATTTTGTTAAATTTTTGTTAAAGAAAATGTCATACTGTTTTGAATTTAATGTGCCCGAAATTATATTTTATATATATAAAAATATTATGTAATTTTATGTTAGGCATTTTTAAGTATGGTATAATATATAGAACATACGATTTCATAAAATCATATATATCTTATAGAAAGACATTACGGAATATAAGGGAAGTTTTTTATGGAGATGACTTTAAGAATGTCGTACATAGGTATTTAAATGTTGAACTTGACAAGGATTGGCTTGGTCGTTTATATGGTGTGATAAATCCAAATATAGATATAAATGGAAATTTTAATGTAGATAACGTAGTAATAGAAATAGATGGCAACAATACTAACACGGATGAATATGTAAAGAATTGGATATATAAACAGTTAAATCTTATGGGGCAATTGTTTAAAATGAAAAGTTTATATTCAAATATAAATTTGGAAATTGAGCACATTGAGCCAGTTGAGTATGATAATTATTTAATTGTGTTTGATATTGCTGATAGACCAATAATGGCTGATTCTTTTAAAAAATTATGTAAAACATTTGTGACATATACTATAATAGCAGGAACAACACTTGGCATATTATTTGCCATGAATATCATATGATAATTATATATAAATAAATTTTAAGTATTATGAGTCTAGACAAACAGAAAGAACTTGATGAATTTAAGAAGAAATGTCAGTCAATGACACGAGCAGAACTTGAGGAACTTGAGCAAGAGTATATCAAGAAAGCAGACGAAGTTGACAAGGAAACTGCCGAAGCAATGTTTGAGTTGCCTACAGAGAATTATAAGAATGTTGCGGCAGGCATTCGAATGTTCCTCAATAAACAAACAATCCAATGGCAGTATACTCTCGGAATGAAGGTACTGTATGAGTATTGGAATCCTGATGTACAGCCTAAGGAAATTAATTATCCTACACTTGACAGTACTCTTCGTACAATTGGTGAGCTTCAGTTCACTGGTTATGATGAGTGGTGCGCAGTCGTTGACATCAATAAGTTCATGGAACCTCTTCGTGACAAGTATGTTGAAGTTACAGAAAAGGTTTATGATGTAGCAGCTCATCACAATATCATTATGGACGAATTGAAGTTAAATACTCCAATGAAGTAATTATAATGAATATGTGTATAGAGTGGGTTAGCGATAGCTCACTCTTTTTTAAGATAATAAAGAAAATGATAAGTTTAATTGATTACATAAAAAGCATTACGACTTCAAAACATAGAAATGTATTCAATGAATCGTATGAAGAATTTTATAATAAAACTAATAAGTCATATGATGAATACATTGAATCGTTTTATAAAAACAAAGAAATGTGTAGACGATTTAACTTTGATGTTGATGATGAATCATATGAAAAACAAATACAAGATTTATATGAAACATTATTAAGTTCTAGTTCAAATGATTATTTTATAGATTGTTTTAAACAACGATTTAGAAATGATTTTGTTCGAGCAGACATACCATCGTATATAGATAATCAAAAAGTAGACGGATGCGTTAAACTAAAAGTCAAAAAATCATTTGATGAAGAATCTGAACGGTTCAAAAGTTTTCTAAATGTACATAATTATTATATAGTTAAGATTGATGAAGAAATAGCATATAAAATTATATATGTTGAACGATACATACAAGACAATTACACAAATGAAGTATATGAAACATATAATGGAATATTATATCATGTGACAACAAAAAACAAAAAAGATAAGATATTGAAATTTGGATTACATCCTAAAGGAAATGAATATGAAAGGTCACATGTAAATTTAATTGGATTGGGAAATAAAGATGTGAAACATCCAAAAAGATTATATTTCTTTGCAAACAAAAAACATAGTGAAACACTATATAGAACATTGCATAATAATATTGATGAAATATGTGTTTTAAGAATAGATTTAAAGAAATATAAAAACACAATAAGATTTTTTAGAGATGATTCATTTTCTGACTTAAGATCAATATTCACGTATGAGCCAATACCTCCATATTGCATAAGTGAAGTTAACAACACGAATGTTCTTATGAATAATGACATATTCATATCATTCGTAAATAAAATAAAGAAACTTTTTAAGATTTATTAATAAATGATACATTTTAAATTTTCAGAAAACGACACAAGATATGTTTTTCTAAAATGTGATACTAAACTTGATGAAGTGAACATAGGAAATTTAATTAAACATATCAATCTTGTGGATCCTATATGCTATCTTCCTACATATAAGGGTATACCATATACACAAGACTTCATATGGAAATATGTTAAAAAAGATGGTAGAAAGCTGTGGTATGCTGCGATTGGAATGACACAACCAATCATTGAGTTTTTCAAAGCAAATGGCATAGAATATGATGGAATAGAATCACATTATTTCAAAAGACGAATGATTCATACGTTTGAGGAGTTTACTGATATTGTTGATTCATGGAACTTAAAATATAAACCACGCCCATACCAATATGAAGTAGCATACAAAGTATTAACATATTATCAATCATTAAGCATAGCAGCAACAAGAGCGGGAAAGACACTTATTAGCTATATTGTGTTCAGATATGCAATGGAATACTTAGGCGTTAAGAAGATACTTATGATAGTTCCAAGCATTGACTTGGTAAAGCAAGGGTATAATGACTTCAGTGATTATGCAGAATTCTTTAAGACAGAATGCGTATGGGGTGGAGGAAAGTTAGTTGAGTCATCTAATCTTACTATAGGAACATTCCAAAGTCTAATTAAGTTCTTAGATAAGAAGTCAAAGAAGTATAATCCACACTTCTATGATGACTATGATTGTGTGTTCGTTGATGAAGTTCATAGAGCGACTGCAGCTCAAACTAAGACAATCATTAGTCAACCATTCATGAAGACTGCAAAGATAGTGTTTGGTATGACAGGAACATTGCCAAAGGAGCACACGATACCTCGGTATGTACTTCATAGTTTGCTTGGAAGTAAGATTCAGGAAATTACTCCAAGAGAACTTATGGATGCAGGATATATAGCAAATGTAGACATAAGACAGATAAGACTGAACTATAGTAATGTTGATGAGCAGAAGAAGCTCTGGATACGATGCGCAGAATATGCACTTTCAGATTTCATGTATCAGAAGAACGAAAAGACGGGAAGAAACGAAAAGATTAAGCTACCTAATGGTAAGTTTCTGTTGCAGAACATGAAGAAACTTCCGTCAGGCATACAGATAGCAAAGGAAAGGATCTATGAAAGAATGGGTGAGTTTGCTGCAGAGGAATCCTACATAGAAATGCTTAAGGGAACTATCAAGGAAAGTACAAAGAGCAATCTCCTACAGATAGAAAAGATGATGGTTCACTTTATGAAGCCACGTATCAAATTCTTATTAGACGACGTCATTCCAAAGTGCAATCATAACACTATTCTATTCTGTCATCATACAGAGTACTTACGATATGTTGAACAAAAGCTCAAAGAAACATTCCCGGAACGCCACATAGCAAGTATTAGTGGGGCAGTTGGTAGTAAAAGACGAGATGAGATTAAACAGATGCTAAAGGATTATAATGATTGTATTCTTGTAGCTAGTTATGCATGTGTTGGAACAGGATTGACATTAAACAATTTATGTTACGGAATATTGTTTGAGAGCTTCAAGTCCGAGGTTATAAACATGCAAAGTATCGGTAGAGGCCTGGGATTGTCAGACATGCGCGATACTTTCATATTGTATGATATTATTGATGTGTTTGATAAGAATGTACTAAGTAATAAACTATTCCTTCAGGGTCTTGCAAAGATTAAGATATACCAAGAAAACAAATATGCATATCATATAGAGAACATTAATCTATAAGTATAAATATCTTTTATTTAATGGAATCATTGACAGTAATTTATGAAATTCATTTTCAAGTTCATTGTTCGCAATTCCACATTTTTTATAAATTTTTAACAGATCAGAACCAAGCTTAATTTTATAAAATATATTTTTACAGCTATTGGGTATGCATTGGTTATAGATTAATTCCTTTATTTTTATATGATAATTAATTGATTCATACAAAATTTTTGATGTATGTATTTCGCCGTTATAATAATAAGTTATTTCTTTAACTAATAAATTATTTTTATATTCTTTTTTATCATCTAATATTTTTTTTGTTTTGTTACAGATATCAACAAATAAATATTGTTTTTGTATATTGGATAATATTTGTTTAATCACATTATTTAAATACTTAAAAACATCGTTCAATTCACCCTCATCAACGAGTTCCAAATTTTCATTATGTAAAACAATAATGTCTAAATCTTTATTTATGTTTCTTTTAACATCACGTAAATTATAAAATGGCTCATTATAAAGTAATGAGCCAACTAATACAAAACAATATTTATCTTTAAAATATTTAGAAACATTTTCATATATATGTATATAGATATTAAATCTACTGTTATTAATTCTATCGTCCATCATATTCAATATAATTAACTAACTGAACAATTTTTGTTGTTTCATATGTATCATCAAAAGTAATTGTAATATTACTTTCATATTTAAAAATTGCATCGTTTTGAGTATGACCATTATGCCACAAATTATCAATTTTTTCTGTATCACTCCCACTTAAATTATCGTATATATCATTCCATGTTGGAAATATCTTAGCACCGTATCCATCTACATAATCTTTTATAGTTATTTCAGACATAGTATTTAAGCATAATTGTATATTGTCAAAATACAAATTATCCCATTCTCCATTTACAGTTGGATTAGCAAAATCATTTGATGAACTACCTCTATAATAAGTTTGAAAATGAATAGTTTTTATTTTAACAGGCACGGAAAAATTTATTACTATTTTATGATGTTCTAACGTATTAATTATATCTGAAACATCATCGTCTTCAATTCTACGCCATTTATCATCACCATATTTTCTTATAGATTCATAAATATATCCGTCTGTTACATTCACTGAACTATAATCAACCGCCGTAGGAGCAGTCATAGTTTCATCTGACATGATCCATGAAAGATTTCCTATTACTGTTCCAGTTCCAGAATAATTATCACGAATTTCACAATATAATGGATAATCTGTAGATTCACCATAATCAATGATGTTAGTATTATTATTTGAATGTATATCGCAACATATATAATATGACTTATGAGGCTCTAAAGTTACAGGTTTTAAATAGTTTGTAAGATCTGGTGAATAATTGGTTCCAACTGCTGTCATTGTCGTGGCGTCATACACTACAGGCTTAACGACATATGGGTTACTATTTGCACTTTCTCCAATAGGTTTACCAACAAAACATATATCTCTACTTTCTGAAGAAAAGTTAGTAAATTTTATATATTCTGATGATACAAATTCAATTATTGTTGGATCTTCATCATCAACATTATTATGACCTTCATATTTTCCTTGAGTCTTTTCAATATATATCATTGGATTTACTGTATATTGAATACTACAAGAATTATCTCCAGCATATATTGTTGCTGTGTTTGTACCTGTTACATATGGATTTAATTTAACTATAATTCCCGACATTGCATAAACAGCATCATAAAGAAAGAGTGATGCGTTTTCTGATTCGCAAAAATCAGCAATATTATTTGTCGTTATTAATGATGGGTCAATCCATCCACCAGATGGATTAATTGTCCATAATGCATATATATCATCACCATACAAGAATTCAGTTTTACCATTATTTAATTTAGAATCTAATTGTAATGACATTGAGTTAATGTCATATATAGATGTAAAATCAAATTCTTTACGTATACAGTCTAAACCGTATGGATACTCTGATATGTTGCCAGGATCTACCCATTGTTCAAAATTAATTATACAATGACCTTTTAAATCAGGAAGATTTGCGAAATATCTAAAAAGTGTTTTAGTTGGATAGTTCGTTTTATAATTTGCAACAAGATTGTTATCTGAAAAACTATTTGAAACTATTTGCAATTTGGTTTCAGAAGTTTTTAATCGCGGATTACAGTTTGAAAAGTTAAAGAAGTCCGTTCCATCTAATAATTCATCTTCTTTACGGGCATAAACGTATGAAACTGATTCATATCCTCTAACACATCCACCGGTATTACCAGACTGACTACTAGGAAATGATACTGTACTAATTGTGTATGAATAATCAGAATTTACAGTTATGTCATTATAGCTATAAGTATTTTCACCACTAGAATTATTTGGAACTACTGGGGTAAATCTTAAACCCTGTGTTGCCCACTTATTAGTACCATCAGTTGTTCCTACACTAAAAGTATGTCCATAAATATTATCTGTACCGAATACTAAATTATCAATATTACCTGATGCAACTTCTTCAGAAATGTCAATCAATAAATATGTTATATTATTATTTTGTTTTTTATATTGTATTATAGATAAAGAATCTGAATATGATGTTACATCTTTTATTGTAACATTGCTTGGAGAAATAGTTGCATAAAAATTTAAATCATGATTAGCCTGATTAATTAATGTTAAATTATTATAATTTAAATGTATTTGTTTAATGCTGCCAATTGTTTCCCCATACGGAAAAACGCTTATGTCAGTTGCTGCAACAGTTCTAGTAATAATTTTAGTTTTTGCAGTTATTAATTCAATAGGCACAAGCCGTTTATTTTCATATTGACCATTAACAGATAAATATCCAATTGTGATAGTACCGTCTCCTCCAGAATCAGTTTCAACATTAACAGAATTAATAGTTTCATATGTTAGACACCGATATGAATCATCATTATAATAATGTGTATTCCACCAATCCGAAAAAGTGGCATTTTCAAGATGTTTAATTAAAGTTCTTATTTTTGAAACGGTATTTATTTCTCCCATATTTTAAAACATTAATTCTTATTTTTTCTCAAGTTCTTTAATTCTTTCCTCTAATTCAGTAATCTTATTTATTAATTTACTAACAACTAATGACAAAGAAGAATTATAATCAACAGATTTAACATTATGTATTTCTCCAGAATTATCGGAAGATGTAGTCACAAGTTCAGGATGCATTTTTTCTAAGTCTTGAGCAACAAATCCATACATATGAGAACCATTCATATTGAACTCATACATATTTATTTCGTCAATGTTCGCAATCTTTTCAATATCCGTTTTTAATCTTTCATCAGAATTCTCCATGAATTTTGGAGCAACAATCTGACCAGAAGTGCTGTTGGCTTCTAAAGATATTTTATTATTTGGACCAATTCTAACATAAGTATATGATACACTACTGCTGACATTAAAGTGTAATCCATCAACATTAGTATAATCATTTATAGATATACCTGATCTTGACAAAATTGCTTCAGGGTATGTTTGTATAAATCCTTGTGAACCACCAATTGTAATAGATCCTTTGTTCCATCCTATGGAAGAATTAGTTATATGTAATCCATCTATATTTCCTGAATATTGACTCCAATGAATTTCTTGGTCAGTATCGACTTTATTTGAACCGCTCTTTGAAACATAATTAGATATTTGAGAAGAAGTTGATTCAACAGCATCAAGGCGAGAATTAAGAACAGCCAATCCAATTGCTGTTGTCTGTTCATTCTCAATCATCTTTGTGTATATAACTTTATTCTGAACAGGATTAGTTGAAGTATTGTTTAGTGTATCGTCAACTTTAACATGTCCATATGCTGTAGTTGATGCATGAATATTATGATCATTCCATGCTTTTGTAAGAGATTTAGTTGTGCCATTATCATTAATTTGAACTAATCCTGCATAAGTAATTGGAAGCAATATGTCACTACCATTTTGTAATTTAATTGGATATGTTGCCATGAATAAATATTGTGATTGTTTGTAAAAAACTAATTTTATTTTATATATAAAAATATTTTCCTAAAATGATTTCGTGTATCTATAATAGACGATATATTTTCCTAAAATGATTTCGTGTATCTATAATAGACGATATATTCTTAAAAATTATCCTCCAGTAAATTCTACTGAAGTTGAACTAAAGTACATCTTATTTGTTACTTTATCTATAAACCCGTATCTTTGTAATGCTAAATTGCCAGGCATTAAACGAATTGGAACAAGATAATGAGCAATATCATTATTTTCTGGAAGGCCATTCCAAATCTTTACATAATATATTCTACCTTTAAAGGGGACGTCTAAGTCAGACTTTGTATTTGATGATGTAGCAGTTGTATTTCCTCCACCTCGAGCAAACAAAAATAAATCCTTTGCAATAGTTGCATTATAATATGCTGAACCATTACCTGTTTTTTTTATTATTCCATTATGACGAATATCCCATGCTCCGTTTGTGTCATTAATGTTCCAATTAAATACATAATTATTATTTATATTAATTGGATTCATTATACTGACTGCTCCTGACTTATTTGTTCCAGATGTACCACCTGTTGCATAATCATTATTTAACGCCATATACCCATATAATCTATTTGGATTTTTTGCATCATTATAGCTAAACTTTAATAAACATAATGTATGATACCCAGTAGATCTATATGCTTGTCCAAAAACACTTTCTTGTGCGCGCTCTAAATCATTAAATTTATATTTTATTTCTAAACTTTGTTTACCTATGTTTAAAGGAATTTTAGTATTTATGTATGAATTACCGTCACCTTCTATGTAGTTCACATATTCAAACATATTATCTATATGTAAATCATTATCATCTAAACATGTACTAGCAATTGGAAATAATTCATTACGTGTCATAATGAATTTATTTTTAAGATAATTTGCATGAAAATTAAATAATCTAAGATTTTTCATTTATTCTTATACATTTTTTAAAATTTTTTAAAAGTTATAATTTAGCCACCAATGAATATAGGTTCAGCTGGTTCTACAGATATAGCAGTTGGATCATTTTGTATTGTAGTACTATCTATTTGTGAAATATGTTCATTTATTTCAACACCGGATAAATTTTCATGAGTATGCCATGTATGATCTATAGTATCGTATAATCCGTATTGTCCGTCTGAATTATGTTTGCACGGAACTAAATTATGAACAAGAACTCTATCATGATACATTTGAAGATGATGCAAGTATATCCATGATATATAAATAGCTGAATTTGATCCGAAATATCCATTAGTATTTTCAAAAAAACCTAATTTATTCCTGCTATACTGTTTAACAAATACATCATCTACATATAAATTAGCTGAATACTCTGTGGCACTTGAAGTTGATCTTGTAGTATCAAATTTTAATACTTGTGGTTTTAATGGATCAGTTGATGCTAAAACAGTATTTATACCTATATTACCTTCAATTGAAAATAGTGTTTTTGAACCTGATTGTGTTATACCGAAAACCCCACTAGTTTGTGCGTTACCAAAAAATTGGGATGCTGGACTGCTTCCACCTGTATTTCCAATTTTTGATTCTTGCCATGAACATTTTACAACCCATCTAATATGTGTTAATCCAGTATTTGATACCGCAAAACGACCTAATCCAGCCAATGAAGCAGTGTTATAAACATATCTGCATTTCGTGTATTCATCAGGAATTATGTCTGCTCCAAAGAATCCATTATTTTCTATATGGATATATTTACCATCATATGAATATGTATTAGTAGATGTATATGTAGATACTACAGGACATACATAACTCTGACGAATATTCAGATTTTCATTGGTATTTGCATTTGATAATGATGAATAATTAGATAATAAATATTTCATGTTTAGCTTATATATAAAATGTTTACTGTTGAGTTATTGTGATAGTTGGCTGTGTGATGTTTGAAAGTACCGTTAGTGTATTCGTAGGTGAAAATGTATGATTATGATCTGGTATAGTAACAGTTTTATCTGGAATAGTAACTGAACATGATTGACCACCAACCGCAATTGTTTGTTCAGCTAATGTATATGTATATGATAATGTTGTTTCACTAGTTCCACCTGCTAAACCTAATGATGTATTATCAATGGTAACACTTATAGCATTATATTTTGTATATTTTAAATTAGAAACTGTTCCATTAATATTTAGTGCAGGAATTGTTATGCTTTTTGTTCCTGTGGTTCCAGAAGCAGTGAATGATGCTAAAGTACCAGATAATGATTTACTTCCTATCGTTCCACCAGTTGTCTTATCGTATTTTGCTGTTCCACCACTAGCGGTTGCTCTATATGTTGGTATGGATGTTATATATCCAGCATCCTCTAATACTTCAACTCTATCATTAAGATCATTATATCCTGCAGCAGTTACTTCTTCATTCTCAAGAATTACATCCTTAACAGATTTAACCTGTCCATCAACAGACATTTGAACAACAGATGCATCAGTTACTGGAATAAGAGTTACATTGTTGTTATCAGTTAGTTTTATGATTTTTGCGCTCATTTATACATATAAAAATTTTTGATATATTTAAAAATAAAATATTCATAAAAAAATCCCTATCGTAAGATAAGGATATTATATATTTCATTATAATTGTGTTAATGACTTATAAACCTAAATTAAACCTTTTATTGTCAATCATTTGATTATGTCGCATTTCATCAGCAGATAATAATCTATTATAAATTCTTATAGAATATATATGTCCAACAAATTTTGTACCACTATTGTTTAACTCTCTGTTACCTATAGTATTTATTGTGTTATTACCTCCCCAATAATTACTTGCTATGCTTGTTCTATTGTTACTAAAATCTAATATACCAGCATTTTTGTTTATGCTTATAGTATGCGGTACAGTGTTATATAAATCTGATGAAAATACATGTTCTGCATTTGCAACACTTCCGCCAGCATTTGGGTTAGCAGGATATATGCACGCTCTACGTCCATTATCAAAGTATCCATAGGAAATTGATCCTACGGTCTTTTGTAGGAATAATAAACATCTTTTATTAGCTACAGTTGGCTTATATGTAATTTCAATCGTTGAAGATAAGTAATTAAAATCAATAGTGTCAGAGTTTTTAAGATACCCATTAGCATCTGACGTAAATATAAATGAATTATTGTCAGAAGTTATAGAACTATTGTTCTTTGTAAAGACATGCCCACCAATCAAATCTGTCCAAGCATTTGCCGTAGACCCCTTATCTATGCCGTCCAAATGAAATACTAAACCATTCTCTATATAATTTCTACCGTATATAACTGACAAAGGATTTCTGACTGTTATCACAACTGGTAAACTTGACACTGCTGATGAAAGACTGTCTGAATTCTTATCAGCTTCTGTATCGTATACTCTTAAATACTTCATAAATTACGTTTCGTTAAATATAATTAAAAATATTAATCAATTATATAAAAAATCCTCCAAACGCGCGCGTTTGGAGGATTTTTGTAAATTATATTTAATATAATTTTTAGCTTATTGTTGCTGTAACTTGTGTAAGATCTGCTAAACTAATTGTTTGAGTAAATTGACTATCTGCAAATAAACTAAAATCATTTGTTGTATCAGGACCAATTTTAACTTTTAATCCACTATCATGTGGAGTTACTTTTATAGTTGGCGCAGAACCAGCTGTTACATGGCCTTGATCATCAACAGCAAATTTATATAATCCTTCTGTTTTTGTTTTTCCAGTATTAGCATGAGCAATTGTTAACTTATCTTTATCTGTTGTAGTTAATTGTATACCATTGCTTGGAACAAAATAAACTTTACTATTTGAACCACTTAAATTTAATTCATAATTTCCTGATGTTCCAGCGGTCTTATTAACAAATGCATGTGTTTGGTCTTGAGGAGTGTCAGTTGAATAAATATTAGCTGCAGTATATGCAGTAATATGACCGTATTCATTAATTGTTAAACCAGTAATTACTTTTTGCTTATTAGTGCTACCGGTTACATCCTTATCTGATGGAGTAACATTTGACACACTATGAGTATTATGATTAATGTGATTATTACTTGAATCAATAGTTATTTCATTTCCACTATAATATAATGTATTCTTTGAATAAATATCAGCAGCAGTATATGATGTAACATGACCATAACTATTTACTGTAATACCTGTAATTACTTTTTGCTGTCCTGTTGTACCAGTTACATCTTTATTAGATGCTTGAGGATTACTTGTTCCTGCCGAAGTTGTTTCATGAGTAATATGTACGTCATCTGCAAGTGTTTCATCTGTAACAACAATAGCAGTATTATCTGAAATAATTTTTATAGTTTTATTCGCCTTTGCAGAAGAATCACCTAATTCATTCCAAGAATTGCCATTCCAAATATATTCTTTTTTATCTGCTCCAGCACCTGATAATACAATATCTCCATTTTTTGGAGTTATTGATTCATTATTAATTGTTATAGGTTTAGTAGTTGCACCATCTGTTAATGTTGTAGATGTAACACCACGATAATTCATTGCAGAAATAACAAGACTGTCAGCATGTGCAATTGCTTCAGCCTTAGCTTTATCAATAGCATTTTGAGTAGGAACACTATAATGTTTAACATTATTCGCAGTAACAGATTCACCATTTGAACCAGACATTGTTATTGTTTCACTCTTAAGAACATCTACAGAATATGTAGTTACCGCAACAGATTCAGCTGAACTTTTAGGGGTAATTGACGCTGAAGTTAACTTATGATCTTCATCAGTTCCCCAATCAATAGTAGTTCCATTATATTTTAATACTTGACCTGATGCAGTTGGAGCATTAATAAATCCAGTTGTATCAGCTCCAGTTTGATATGCTATTTTTTTAGCTCCACCACCCTTAATATTAGTTGATTTGTTAACTGTTGGAGATAAAGATGTACCTAATGGAGTAGATGATAATGTAATATCTCCAGTAAAACCAATATTATGATTATGATCATTTTTTGCAATATTATAACCACTTATAACAAATTTATTTGCGGTAGTATTATCAATACTAATATATGCTCCACCTTCAATTGAAACTGATCCTGTTGCATTATGTGCACCGCTTAATGAAATATTATATGAATTTGCAGCTTTAGTTAATGAAATGCCTGTTGTTATATGATCATTTACAGAACCAGCTGTTATACCAATTGCTTCTTGTACAGATGTATATGAATTTGTTCCATAATCATATTGCACAGCAGCTGCAACAGTTACTGGCACATATGTTAAGGTGCCGTTAGTTAATTTTATTATTTTTGTATTTGTTGCCATTTATATCTTAAACAATATTTTTTTTATTTTATAATTAAAAATAAAATGGGTGGGTGCGCACCCACCCATAATTATATTGTTATTTTATTATATCTATTATGCTTCTGGATTAAATATGTTTGCAACTTCACCATTCCATGATGCAACCTGTTCATATTGTAATTTAGAAACATTTCCAAGAGCGCTATCATCAACAGTTAATGTAACATTATTACCGTCTTTTGCAGCAGAAATCTTAACATATGTATTGTCATTGTCGCCAATAATACTGGTTACAGCATTTCCACCATTATCCGAAATCTTATTGGCAATCTTATTTAATGCATCATGTAAATTAGTTGGAAGATTTCCGCTGCCAAGTAATTTATAAAGACCTGATTCAGAATTAAATGTAGTAGTCTTAACATTTTCATCAGTTAAACCAATATATGAAGCAGCTGTTAACTTACCATCAGTCTCTGTTACACCCGTCATTACATAGCTGAAATTGTTTTCTGTCTTAGCAGCAATTTCAGAATCAAGACCAGCAATTAAATCACCAGTATATGCGTTAGCATTAGCTTCAGCGGTATTAATAGCAGATTGAACACCACTTAACTTAATACCATCAGATTCAACTGTCAAGAATTCTTCAGAACTAGCGTCTAAACCAACAGCAATTGTAGAACCAGTTTTTACAATACCATTTCCACGTTCTGCTTGTGTAAAGAATTTAGATATATCAATCTTAGTTATAGAATACGTGCCATTTGCAAGTTTATGAACAAAATTCATACTTTGTGCGTCATCAACACTATTCTTTGTTACAGTACCAGTTGTAGCATCAACCGTATCGTTATTTGCGCCAAGATATACTTCTACTAATGTGCTGTCTGCTGGTATATCAATAGTTTCTGCAACAGCAGTTGCAGTGCCTCCATTTATTGATTGCATTAATTGGTATCTTGCACCTACAGTTGCAGGTAGATCAGTTGTTACTTTATTAATAGTATAACGAGCAGCATCACCAACAGCAGCGTCAATCTCAGTTTGTAAATGTTCAAGTGTTGCCTGTGTACTTAATGTTGTAGCAGGACTATCACCAGCAATATTAAATTTATTATTACTGTTATCTACATCAACATATTGTGCGTCAATATTGCCTGGAGTTGCAGTAACAAGACCGTCAGTTTCAGAAACAGAAATAATTGCCTTTCCTGCTGAAGTCATTTCAGATTTATCAAGTCCTTGAATAGCATTTGTAATTTGTGTTTGAACACTGCCTTCACCATCACCGGCAAGACCTGCTAATGTTGCTTGAAGACCTTCAATAGCAGATTTAACGTTACTGTTACCATTGTATGAAACAACAGAAGCATCAAGCCAAATTTGATTATATGAAGTTAATTTACCGGCAGCTTCAGTTATGCTTCCAAATACATATCCATTATCTGCTGTAATTGTAGAATTAAGACCATTTATGGAATCACTAGTATATGATTTTGCTGTTTCTAAATCACTATTACCCTTATTTAGTAAATATGTAAGAGCATCTTGAACACTTAACGCATTATCTACATTATATCCAGAAAATTTTGTTTTATCGGCATTAGCAAGTTCAATCAATTTAGCTTTAGAAATAGGAAGAATTTGTTCTGTTCCATTATTAAGAAGAACTGCTAATGAAGCATTATATTTATTTCCCATAATTTTTTATAATTTATTAATATATTTTTTCTTAATTTATTTTTTAAGGATTTGTAGTTTCTGAAGTAATACCGTGCATCTGCAAGAAACCTTCAGTTACACCATCAGTTGATGTTCCAGAATCATATTTAAGTGAGCTAGTTAAACTAACAACACCATTAGAAACAGTTCCAGCAGTTCCATCAAGAGTTACACCAGTTATGTGTGATACAGAAGCAGTCTCAAGTGCCTCAACTTTAGTCTCAAGAGTATCAACACGATCTTCAAGAGCACTTACCTTAGTATCAATTTCATTAGTAACAGTTCCAAGAATGCTCTTAATAGAAACTACAGAATAAGACTTAGCATTATCAACCTTCCAAATAAATACCAAAGCAGGAAGTTCTGCAAGTTCTTCAGTGGATAATGTCATACCACTTGGAAGTTTGGTTGCAACATCACTTTGAGAATTTATATAGTATACAGAATCCAAGAACTGATCTTTAGGAATATTAATAGTTCCAATTGTTTCAGAATTCTGAGTTAGTGTATAAACCTTTGCAAAGTCTGTACTATCTGATGGAGTTACAGTAACTTTATACTTACCATCAAGCGCAGTTGCATTAGATGCAGCTGCAAGTTCTTTAATCTTACTATCATATTCATCATAGAACTCTTGAACTGTCTTTTGTCCATCAGTATGCTCAACTGGAGTACCTTCTACAGTAACTGTATAACTATAAGTAACATTAATGTTATCTGCGTCTAATCCACCTTCTATTTGTGAAGGCTGAATCATACCAGAGATATTGTTTGCATATGTAGTTACACCTGTAAGATCTAACTTAGATTCATCAATCGTTAAACCAGAACTTGTTTCCTTTAATTTTCCATCAGAATTTAAAATTAAACCAACTGATACTGCACCATTCTTTTCTATTCCGTCGCCAGTACCTTGAACAAGTATTGTATTAGGTGTTGATGATGCAACTGAATTAACTGCTCCTTTTACGGCATTATCAATTGTTCTGTCTAATGCATTTACCTTAGTTTCTAATGCATCAAGTGCACCATCTACATTAGTAACACTATTAAATATAGTTGTTGTATTAGAAGGTTCAAATGAAACAGCTGACGCGTCTATTGAAAGATTTCCTTCAGGGAATAAATCATTAACCTTTGCATAAGCATATTCAAGGTCAGATTTAGCATCAGTTAAATCACTTTCCAATGTACCTACTCGGCTTTCTAATGAATCAATATCAGATTCTGCTGTAGTAACTCGTGTTGTTAATCCGTCAACATTACCATTAATTGTTGAAATGCTAGAATTCAGTTCTGTTTTATTATTGTCTATCTTTGTATCAATAGCCTCTATAACCTTTTGAACTGATACATAAGATATTCCATCAGGTCCTCCATTATAATCATTTTCAAGATCACTAAAATAAGAACTATTATCAAATACTATATATGAAGCATAATCTGGTTTTTGAACGTATGATGAAAAATAAGCAAATGCTTCATTAATAGAATCAGTAAGTGTATTAAATCGTGTATCCTGATTTGTTAATGTTGAATTAATGTCATCGATATAGCTGTTGACATTATTTAAATCACCACTTAAAGTATCAAGATAACTTCTTACGTCTATACCATTTTTATATTCTACATAGTACGATAACGTAATTGGTAACAACGCATTACCTTGATTGTCTTTCAGTAATATATTTTTATAGTTTGTTGCCATATTTTTTTGTAATATATATTATGTATTTTAGTTTTTTATTATTCTTGTGACTGTATAAATGCATCACTTAACTTATAATCTTTTCCAAATGTATCGTATTCTGAATACTTACTTACATATGTATATATATTAGTTACTTCAGTATTCATATCATTTCTAAGTTGTGCAATATCATCTGCATTATTATTTATTAATGTTGTTAAGTCGTTCTTTGCATCACTAATACTATTGTCAATATAGTTCTTGACATTTGACATGTCACCAACCCAATTTCCGTTCTCATCTATGAACTTAAACTTACTTTCAGCATTTGCAAGAACAACTTCATTGTTTACTACAAGTTGTCCAAGTTCATTAATATATATAGATCTATTATCTACTATCTCAGACGTATTTACACTAACTTTATTGTCATCACTAATGTTTATACCAAAACCTGCTGTATATGAATGTATATACGATAATATATTAGTTACATCTATTGTATGCTGAGCAGCAAGTTCATCAACAACTCCAGACAATTCACTATTAAGTTGGATTAAGTATTCTCGAAGTTGAGTTAGCTTATCATCAGTTTCATTTGATAACTTTTCAATGTTTGACGAAGTATATGCGTATGCTAAATCATTATTTCCAGATACTATTCCTTGAAGTTGCGCAACTTCATTATCTATTTCAGTTAACTTATCTGATGTTTCACTAAATAATGAATAAGCATATTCATATGACAAATCCTGTGCCTCATTTATGTCACGTGATAATTCATAATGCTTTTGAGCAGATCTTTCTTCAAGATCATTTACTAATGACTGAGATCGTGAATATGAATATTCTAAGTTTCTTTCTATTAATTCATTGGCCTGATTTATTTTATTAAATGCATCAGATAGACCACTAGTTATTTGAGAATTAAGAATAGCAAGTTCATCATCTAAATTCTTAGTGTTGTCAATAAGAACATATGCTGATGAAGTTATTGGATATAATTTTCCATCTTCATTATTATTTATCATCACAGGAGTACCTGCTCCAGTTGATGCGAAAATATCGTCAATCTTATCAAATCTTGGAAAATTCTTGGTAAATTCATATGAAGTATGAAGACTATCTATGATTTCATTGATTTTTCCAACTGTTGCATTATATTCATATGCATGAAGTATATTACCACGATACTTTATTGGAATGTTAAGATGTTCAATATATGTTAATTCTGCCATACAGTTAAGTGATATGAAACTATTTTATATATAATATAATTAAAAATAATTTAGAATGAAAGCATAAAAAATCCTGGTCTTAAGACCAGGATTTGTTCATTTATGTTAAATTAGAATTTTTAGAGAGATACATCATCAATATTGGTGAAACCTGTAGCTTCCTCAAAATATACACCAGCAGCAAGTACTTCATCAACAGTATGAGTAGTTGCAGATGTATCAGAACCAATCTTGTAAGTATTTGAAGTATTAATCTGATTAGCATTAACTGTAACTTCACCGTTTGCATTAGGTGCTTGGTTATTTACTTTCTTAACTGCAGCGCCGTTAAGTGTATCGATGCGAGCTGCAAGTTTTCCTAATGTGTTGTTATCTGTATTAGCATTACCAAGTAATTCTGTCTTAACTGCAGCAGCAGCTCCCGCAGCTTCAACTTCAACAGAATCAACGGCAGTAATCTTACCATCAACTTCAGTAACACCACTTACAACGAATGTACCATTATGCTGTGCTGTACCGGTTGCATCAAGATCTGCATCAAGTGCTTCAATAGCAGTTTGGATTTGAGTAGCAACTGAACCACCATTACCAAGTTCACCTTCAATACGTGCGATTGCCTGTGCAACAGTTTCCTCAGTAACATTGTTTTGAGCATCAGCTTCACGATAAATAATCTTGGACGCAGCAATCTTACCAATTGTCGCTGTAATCTTATGATTTGCATCCTGTGATAATGTTACTTCAGCGGTAGATTCTACTGAGTTATATTCAATAAGTGAAGCAACATCAATATAGAACGGATTACCATTTTGAATTGTCAACTTAATGAATGTACCATCATTGTTCTCACCATCTTTATATACAATTTCACCACTAACTGCAACTAAGTCCTTAGGAATATTGATAGTACCTATAGAATTACCGCCTTGAGAAATTGTGTACACTTTAAGAACATCACCTGAGCCAGCTGCTTCAGTTAATGATACAGTGTAACTTGATTTAAGAGCATTAATTTCACTAGTTAATGCAGCATCAGCAGCCTGATAAGCAGTAATGATTGCACTATCAGCAGCGGTATAAGAAGAAATAATAGCAGTATCTGCTTGAGTATAACCAGTGATGATTGCAGCATCAGCGTTTTCATAAGCAGTAATGATAGCAGAATCAGCCTCTTCAGAAGCAGTCTTTGTAATATAAGCAGCCTCAATAGCATTTACCTTATTTGTAAGAGTTTGTAAACCTTCTGAAGTTGCAATAGAACCAAGATCTACATAGCGACCGTTTGTCTCATCACTTGCAACAGTAACAAACGTATCATTCAACTTAACTTTTGATAAGAACTTGCCATCAGCATAATCTTTAGCATTTTGCTCAGCAGCATTTGCTTTTGTTTCAGCCCATGCATAAGAATTTGCTTGAGCAGCAGCAGCATCAGCAGCAGATTGAGCATATGCAAGTGCAAGATATGCAGTGTCTTGTGCATCTACATAATTAGCAACAGCACGTTGATTTTCAAGAACTCCTTCAAGAGCATTCTTTATTTTGGTTAAATCAGCATCCCAAGCTGCTTTGTTAGTGTTGACATAACTTACAAGAGCCTGCAATGCGTCTTGTACTGATTTGGAGGTCCAGCCACCATCAATGTCTAAACCTGTAATTGCAGATACTTGTACAAGTTGTGATCTGGTCAACGGTAGTACAACACTACCTTGACGATCTTTAAGTTTTATAACTTTTGCCATAGTATTTTTATAATTTTATTATATATATTTCTATTATTTAAAAAATATTAATCATGATATTCACCATCATATAGATCATCATTATTGTCATATATGATTTTTTGTTCAACTGTTGGTTCAGTTCTTACATCATAATCAAATGTAAGAGTCGTGTCATTTATATGAGTGTATAAACGTGTGTATGATTCATCAGTATATTCTTTTGCTTGTTCTACAGATGATTGAACTGCAGCTGTATATGAATTTTCTATTCTATCATCTACAGTATTTAATTCATCCTTCATATCGTTTATTTCATTACCATATATACCTAAAGTTTCACCAATTGAATCAAGATTAGATAATATATCATTAATGTTTGAACTATTTGTAGAAATTTTTTCATCTGATGAATTAAGCTTAATATTTATTTCATTTAATTCATCAAGTATTGATTTTGTGGAATTTTCATTAATAGGTATATTATCTGCTCTTAATGACAATTGAACATTATTTATCTTATCCAATATATATGAAGTTGTTTCTGTTATTGTGTCGCGGACTGGTCCATTTAAATGTCTGCGTATTTCATTTATCTTATCTACAACATCATTAAATTCTAATGCGTGTAGTGTGTCACCCTTAAATTTTCTAGGTATAGTTAAACTATCTATAAAGGTCATTGTTTCATTGATATTGTCATATATATCGTTCATACACAATTATTACAAGCAAATATTATAAGTTATATATTTAATAATAAATTTAGTTTAGTTAAAATTACAAAAAACAATAAAAATGGATCATCTCATTTCACAATGGGACAATCCAATTAAAATGTGTTTCTTTATTTTAATATTTCCTTGTTCTTCTAACTATTCGTTTCACAACGAAAATTTATTGTTCAATCTTCTTTTTTGTCATCCTTCTTTGTTCTTTTTCTAGTAACTTTCTTTTTAGGTTTTTCGTCTTTTTCTGTCTGTTGAGATTCCGCAGAAACATTCTTTGAATTCTTTTCTACTTTTTCAGATAATTGTTGTTTATTAGATTTCTTAGTATATGTTCGTTTAACTTTATCTGTTTTTTCAGTATTTTTTATAGTATTGTTGATCTTTTCAATTTTTTTGCTTTCATTGATAACCTCTTTCTTAACATTGTCATTGATTGTTTCCTCTTTTGTTACTTTAGCATTGTCAATGTTCTTTTCAAATAGCTTTGAATTATCATTGTTATTATTCACAACTGCGGGCTTGTTATTAATCTCAACAGGATCTTTGCATGTGCAAACTTTATTATTCTTTTTAAATAATTTTTTCAACCAATTAGTAAAATTTTTGAACATAATATATTATCTTTATTTATATATATAAAAATATAAACTTTTTCTAAAAATCAACGGTTATTTCGTACCAAATGTTTCATCTAATATTTCTTGATTAATTTCATCCGAAATTTCTTTTCCATATTTTACTGGGATGTCAGAATCATTAACTACTATTTTTTCGGATGACTCAATTCCATAGTTAAGTCCTTTATAAAAACCCGCGTTATATAATGTTTCAAGAAATTTTATTATTGGAAACATATCATTTAATTCATTTATTAACTTTGTACACTTGAATACTTCGGTTATTTTCATAAGAGCAGATAAAAAATATTCCTGTCTATCTTTTTCCATCTCAATTCTATATTCTGCTCCTATTTTGTCAAGATGTTCATCAAGTGTCATAAACTAAAAAATAAATTTTTATATTTAAAAGTGCGATCATATGATCGCACTTTCATATGATATATTTATCAATCCTTAGAATGGAAGATCATCATCTTCAGGTGCATTTGTCTGAGGTGCAGCGGGTTGCGGAGCACTTGTTGAACTTAATCCAAAGGGATCATTGTCTGGAGTCGGATCTGTTGTTACATTACCATAAGTAGCAGGATCCTCACCCTTAAGAACAATGTCAATCCAATTCTGTACTCGCTTTTTCTGTTCATCAGTCCACTCCTTATATCCAAGTTCCTCAATCAGGTTAGGTGCAAATGACTTGATTTGCTCAAGTACTCGCTTGTAGATTTCACCAAGCTTCTTGGTGTTCTCCTGAGCATTAATTTCCTTAGTCTTGTTCATACGGAACTCTGGATCGCGAGAACGCCAAACCTCCTTCATTGCATTTACATAAGTATCAAGTACTTGCTGTTCCTCAGCATTCAGAAGAGGACTTCCGTCAGGATTTTTACAGCTTACAATATCCTCAGAGATCTCACCCATGTAAGAAATCTCACGAAGTTTGCGCTCAGGTGCGTTACGATCATCAGGTCCAGGATGTACCTCAAGATAAATCTCACGTCCAAAGAGGAAGTCCATTACAGGAACAGGAGCACGACCACTATCCTTTGAAGGATTCATCTTTGCATTAATAATCTCGTACACTGACTTCGGAAGTTTCCAAAACATATATTGTCCAACAAGGTCAGGATTATTCTTGTCCTCCATAATCTGAACAAGTACATAACGGCTAAAACGCTTTTGGAAAATTCCCTTCTTGTGCTGTTCATTAAGAACAGTTCCCTCTGGAGCATAACGGCACTTCTTCCATGCAGTAAAGATAGGACAACTTGTGTCATTGTTTGTCAACTTACTTACAACACTGAACCAACCATCCTTATCCTGCATTGCATAAACTTGCTGCTCAAGAATTGAGTTCTTTACATCAAAAGGATTGTAAATGATTTTAATTGTCGAATGATAAATTCCATCCTCAGTCTTACTATCTGCGGGACGAGGCTTGTAAATGTTTTGGTTTCCCGATGCATGGGGAGTTTCTTCACGATTAAATAAGTCTTGCGGGTTAAAACCCAAAATGTCTAATTCATTCATTTTCAAAAATTTTTAAAGTTAATTTATTAAGTTATTTGTTCAATTATTTGTTCATTATATAACGAACAATAGTTTTATATAATTTTAATATATTATTTGCAAAAGTATTTTTTCAAATTTTTTTAAATAATTGTTAAAAAATGTTTCATCTAATTCCTAATGTATTTGGTATTACACCATTTATAATAGGAGTATTTAGTGAATTAATCCTTGCTGTTTGAGTCGTAGGACTACCTACAGTTATTACTGTACCAAATATTTCCGAGTTCTTTATATAATAATCAATAGCAGAAGCAAATACTTCAGCCAACTGTTCTGATACTAATTCATCAAAATTATTTGCAAAATCTTCTGCAACAGTGTCACCAATGTCAGACTTTGAAGGCCACATTCTTTTGAAGCATTCCTCAATGGCTGGTCTAACTATTGTTGACATACCATTTGCTAACTGATCTTTTAATGTCTCTTTATCAAGCATATCTTATCTATTTATTACCCAGCATGCAAATTCAAACAGTCCTGCATATACGTCATCAACAACTTTCTTGTCCATTTTTCCATAAGGACGAATATATGTATCTACATATTCTCCAACAATCTTATGAAGATGAAGCTGCATATCCATTGGAACACTCTTTGAAGGCAATTCTGGAACTTTCTTTTCATTCTTAATTGCTTCATTATGAATTTCATCACCAGCTTCCTTAATGTCTTTAATGATGTCCTTCAAATCAAAACCAAATATTGTACTAAAAAGTAATCTTGTCAAATTATTTACTGAATCGTCGTTATTGCAAATCTTATCACATTCATCAACGTATTTATTAAACTTTGCATAATCTTCGTCTTTAGTAAGATCTAATTTTTCTATATCTTCAGTGTCATTAACAGTTGAAAATACATCTTCCAATAATTTCAAAATTCCGTCGTTGTTCATAATATAAAAGTTTGATATAATTTATATATAATTAAAATATATTATTGTTCTTTTTTAAAATTCAAAATTAGTTTAACTAAAACAATGCAGGTAAGGTAACTATAGCTCCAAGTATAACACCTGTAACATCAGCATATAAATCATCAATATCTGCACAACCATCACGAAAAATATCATCAATAAGATATTCCTTTATTACTCCGATTAACAATGTCAAAAAAGTTGCCCATACAATAGCAAATCCTGGAACTAATATTAGCTGTAATATATTAAATAAAAGTACAAATATTAATGCTGATACTCCGGCATGAATAATTAAGTCTGTTCTTATTGAGCCCAATTTGTCATTTATGTAATTAAATGTGTTCTTTACAAAATTTTTCATAATATTTTAAAAAGTTAAATTTTTCCTAATTTTTTTAACATCTTTTCAACATCTTCTTTACTATTATATTTCATAGGAACCTTTTTAAATTCTTCTTTGACTATATCATATAATTTCTTTATCTCATCATATGTTTCCATTATATATATTTGATTATTGTCATGTACAAGAAGTTCGGATATATTACAATATTTTTTAAATCCATCATCTTGTATTTCACCATTGTGTATTACTTTATAACCAAATGTAGTATCATCAATAAATCTTCCATATATCATTTGACATCTTTGATATACTTCATATTTATTGTTAAGTCCATATTTAACCTTTATGGTATAAAAGTATTTGTTTACTGGAATTTTTGATGATATTTGCATAATGATATAAGTTTCCTACTAAAATATTATATATAAAAATATTTTCGTAGTTCATAAATCACGTTCTTTTCTAAATATGCATATAGGCTCATTATTTCTATTAAAATACATACTCAATAATCGAACTTTTTCATATGCTTCTTCCGTCCAAGGTTTTGACTTTAGATCATCAAAAAATTTTCCTTTATAAAAAATGAACTCTTTATATATTGGCTCATAAGATTCTTTGTTCTCATTAAATAAATATGTCTGCCAATATCCATAACAAACATCAAGATCTAATATGTTCTTGATGTCTGTCATAATGAGATGTTTTTTATCTTCAGCCATATTTCTTTTTTTAAAAACTTCTTAGATAATTAATTTGTTTTCAGGTGAATTGCTTTCATTAACAGTATCGTGTCCATCATCAGTTAATTTATAATATTCACGATCCTTCTTAAGTATTGTTCCACATTTTGAACACACTAGAATCTGGTCAGGCATTAATTGTGTCTTATTTGGACTGCCCAACAGTACTCCAGGAATCTTCTTAATAATCATTGCAGTAGTGAATGCTACATTTCCACACTTATCGCAGCACAATGAAGGATACTCCGTAGGATCTACTTGCGGCATCTGAAAGTTCTTATTGCTGTTTGCTGCGTCAATAATTTTTCCAAAATCTTCTGTCATAATCTTTCTTATTTTTTATTTATATATATTAAAATATTAATTTTATTTGCAAAAATTTAATGATATCCTTAACAAAAAATATTTCTGATTTCATTAAAATTCTTTAACATATGTTAAAATATTATAATAAAATCAAAGAAAATAGCAAATATAATTTAAATCATTTTATGGTGAATAATTCATTATCCAAATCATTAGGTACATATTTAAAACAAATTTCTGACAAGTATAAGAATAAAGAAAATGGCGACTTAACAGGAATCTTAAGTTCCTTTAGTCAAATGAGTAAAGATTATTCGGAATTCACAAACACTAAGCAGGATGAATTCGCATATTCAAATTATGAATATTCTAAATGTAGTGAAGTTGAGAAAAAAGATTTTATAAATCAACAACTACAGTTCATTGAATGTCTTGTTCTTGATAATATATATAATATGTCAGGAACTATTCGTAATTGGTATGAAATTTATTCATTGATGACAAATAAGTTATATAAGAACGTTGAGAAGAAAAATCGTAAAGTCATATATTCTTGTACTTCAACATCACGTCCTGTAGGAGAAAAGTCTTATATGACCTGGAATGGATTTCAGATTATAGACCTTGATATTAAAAATTCTAAATTGTCTGATGATTTAAAACCGTTATTATTTAATGAACTATGCAAATATAATTGGTTTCTTGGTGTATATAAATCGGCATCAGGAAAAGGACTTCATATATGGACAAAGATAAAGCCACTTTCACTTGACCAAAGAGGAAAACGTATTGAATACTTATGTAATTTCCGTCATAAATATTCTTATGTATATATAGTATTATTAAAATACGCATCAAAATTTAACTACACAAAGGATGACATTTTGCAGTATATGGATATGGCAATGGCAAAACCGCAGCAAGGATCATTCATATCATACGACAATACTGCTTTGATGTCGACTAATTTTAAAGATTTTAGACTTGATGTAAATTTTGAAAGTTCAATCACAAATGGTATAGAAACTATTGATTGGATTGCCCATCCTGATTTGAAGATGATTTTTAGAAAACTTGATTGGTTTGCAAATGAATCATTTGACAAATCTTCTAATGTTGATGTGTCTGACATTGAGGAAGTCTCAAACAGAGATAAGAAAAAGTCAAATGGACGTAAGCACTATAAACATGCTCAACGATGGCAGATTGCAAACACTCTTGTTTCTATATATGGAGAGAAAAAGGCACTTGATTTAATTATAGAAATATGTAAAGATACTCCGTATCGCGAGTTGGCAGGTGACATTAGAACTGCAAGTATTCATAATAAGCCAATTTCTATATGGGCTATAAAAGAACTAAATGCGCAACATGGTTTTAACATTAAGATAAATAATACGAATATATATAGTGATGAATTAGAAGAAATTGAGAAAAAGATGTCTGAAGATGCATCAAACTTAGATGATCCAACTCGTGTTCTTAATGATTCTACTGTTGCTACTACTATATATATAAAAAGTAATCAATATCTTTCTGATGTGAAAGATCAGATATTGGAAAATTTATCACATATTACATTGCTTGAAGCCGGCGCAGGATATGGAAAGACTGAAATGATTAAAGCGTTCAAAGCTAAGACATTACTTATTCTTCCATTTACTTCAACAATTAAAGCAAAAGTAGAATCAAGTGAGACAACAAAAGATTGGTTATATTTCTATGGAAACAAAAGACCAACACTTGACAATATATTTGATAATAGATCTATGACTATGACAATTGATAAGTTCTCAAGACTAAATATTATGGAACTTAATCAAGCAGGATTTGATTATATAGTTGTGGATGAAAGCCACTTATTGTTCACAAGTTCATATAGGGATGTCATGAGTCCTGCCATTCAAAGACTTGCGAATAGTTCTGCAAAAGTAATTATGATGACAGGAACTCCTACAGGTGAAATGCTGTTTTTTCCAAATATTAGACATATAAAGGTCATAAAGGAAGACACACGAATAAAACAATGCACCGTTCATACATACCCATATAAACTTGAGACATTTTATAGAATGTGCGAGATGATGGCAAATGACATCATTAATGGTTATAAAGTATTATATCCATCAAATAAAGGAAATTTATATTTTGAGACTGTCACAGGATTCATTCAGTACATATTAAATAATTCTAAAGATAAAGATACAGGAAAACCAATATCTCATAAGTTAAAGGCATTTTATTATAAAAAATCAAACTATGGTGAGGAAAGTATGGAAAACATAAATATCAATAAGACTTATGGAGATAATGACATCATATTCTGTTCAAGTTATTTAAGTGTTGGTGTTGATATTTGTGATGACAAGACTTTCTCAATATATTTTACGGATCTTATGATTCCGCAGGACATTGAACAATATGCAAACCGACTTCGTAATAATGACTTATTTATTCATATAATGCTACCAAGAAATGATGATGATGGTACACCAATAAGATATGACATTGTGAAGCCTCTTGATCTTAACTTTGATGAAGCTGATTTATTGTTTATACGAGACTTATTAAGAACAATGAATGATATGCTCGAACGTAATTCCGAAGAATCAAAATATTCACCAATTCTTAGTTCAATTCTTGCAGCACATAAGGCACTGAAATATGATGAAAACGAATGTAAATATTATATAGATGAAACAACATATAAATTAAACATTTTTGAAGAAAGATATAATGAATATTCTAAGCAACTTAAGGTATTGACAAAAGGATTACGTTATTATGGATACACAATAGACTTTGACAATAATGAAAAAGTAATGACAGAAAGTGGACGAGCATATATTGAAGATTTTAAAAGAACTTGTAGAAATATAAAACATAATGCAGATACAGCAAAGACATTTGAACTTCTTGACCATATTAATGATGAGAACATTGAAATATATAAAGAATTTATGAAAGGTTCATATGAAATATTCAGGGCTCCGGAATATTCAGAAGAACGAATAAGTAATAAACTATTTGTGAAGGACATTGAAATAATTGGAAAGAATATGCCAATCATCATCTCATTATATAAATTCTATAATATTGATACTATAAAAGACATATATAAGTTTTGTGTTAATTATAGATCAAATGCTATCAACTATACTCAACTTAAAAGAATTAGACAGTTCATTAAAATTGAAGCAAATAGAAGATATAAGAGAGTTGATTTTCCTGTCATAAAATTTATTAATGAAGCAAAAAAGTTCGCGACAGATAATTCATCAACTAATCAGTCAGCAATTGATATGTTCCTTGCTGATTATGCAACAAGATATGCAAACTCAATTAAAGATGTCGTCGTTGAAGACCTTCAGTATCATCAATACATTTATGAATTAGTTAGAGAACTTTGGAAAGTCATAATCGTTGAGACTAAATCAAGAAAAGGAAGTATAAATATAAAGCCATTTGAATTGTTATGGGAGGAAAAAGATAAGACAAAGAATTTATTTGGTGATGAAATGACACAACAGTTCTTCTTGGTTGATGAACTTATGGAAAACATGAAGGATGAAAATGGAAATATATTGAATATTGATAAAGTCGTTGATGAAAGTGAAACTGAACAAGAATTTGAACATACTTCAAAGAAAAGAATTTCTGACATTAAAAATGAAATTCCAACAATTGTTCATAGTGATTTTGATTACGAAAAGTATTCAGAACTTGATGGATCTAATGAACGATTCATCCGTAAACAGAAAAACACAAATCATTTGGTTGATAGTGTGTTTGCAATGGAAGAACGTGATAATGATTTAAGAAATGCTGAACTAAAAGAAATGACATTATTTGATGAAGAATGATTTAAAAAATTTATATATTTGCTATTATTTTATAATACTGTGAAAAAATTAGAACCTGTATTGTTGCGAAACAACGCAGGTTCATTTTAATAATATATATAAAGTAATATCTTTAATCAATTATCATATTCATTTCATAACATTCACGAATGAACACAAACATATCAAGATTAGTGTTTAGACCACTGCAATTCAATTTTCCTGGAGAAGATATAAGTTTCCAACCTTCTTGACCAAGTTTGTTCAATTCTTCGCATATGCCCATTGATGACAAGCCATCAAAGCATCGCATAAGATATTCATATTTAGTTTTCATAAAGTCTCATTAAATCTATTTCTATAACCTCAGGTTCCATTTCCCAAGTCATCTTTGAGTGAGATATCATATTGTCTATATTCTTCTGTACAATTGAATTTACATAAGGTCTTGTTGATACCCATGTCCCAGAATTCATGCATCGTGTTGGCTCAACCGTATGAAGAGATACTTTTCTATTCTTATTAACTCCGATAAATATCTGCATATTATTTTTTATAAAAAATGTTAAAAATATTAAAGTGAACTATGTATCTTAGAACATCCTAGACTATATCTAGATCATCATCTAATGACTTTTTATAATCATTTTAATAAATTATATAGTTGCCATTTTTAGAGGCTGTCTAAGATGATATATGAACTTATTCTTTAACGCAATCACCATATACATATACTACGTTTGATAATGCAATTTGAGTGATTTCATATTCATCAATTAGTTCATCATCCATTGCCTTTATTACCTTTGCTTGTACATCAGCTGGGTCAACAGCATCAACAAGATGAGTTTCTTTTACTTTCTTTACTTTCCCATTTGAATCTTCTTGTGTGAACGATATGGTTGCTGTGTAAAATTTATTAATTGGTTGCATAAGTCATAATCTTATTTTTATATAATTAAAAATAAAAAAAGATCTACATAAAGTAGATCTTCATTTTCATTTATGTTCTTTACGAATTTTTTCAAGCAATTTTCTTTCTTCTTTATTGATTGATGTAGGCATGATTACATTTATTATATATCTATATTCATATCCATTTATTGTACCTCCATATATGTTCGCTTCATTTTGCGTGCATTCCTTTAACTTTAGATTAATTGTCTTTCCATTTGGAATTGTCATTTTCATTTCTTTACCAATAATTGCGTCATAATATGGAACATCAATCTTTTCATATATTGTTCTTCCTTGTACAAGATATTTATTCTTATCATACTGATGAAGCAATATGACTTGTAAATCTCCAGTAGGTGCTCCAGGAGTCTTACTTTCACATCCTGCACCATTTATAACAAGTGTATGTCCATTTTGACATCCTTTAGGAATATTAATCGTTACACTATTTTCTTTACTAATTAGACCTTCACCATGGCATTTTTTACATTTATTCTTAATGATTTTTCCAGTGGCGCCACAGTATTGGCATGGATGAGAATTCTGTACCATTCCAAATCCAGTTCTATGAATCTCTGTGATCATACCAGTTCCATGACAATGCGGGCAAGTATCAACTCCAGTACCACCAGTTCCGTTACAGTCAGTACATCTTACATTACGATTATATTTAAATGTTTTTTCTCCACCGTCAAGAATCTCCTTAATTCCAATTCCAACTTGTATTCTCAAGTTCTGACCAGGTTCTGGTCCTCTTGGTTGCTGTTGACGAGGTCTTCCACTGCCTCCAAAGAAACGTTCGAATCCTCCTAAATCAAAATCATCAAAGAATGAACTGAAATGAGAGAACATATCCGCACCACCAGACCAGCCTTGCCCATAATTGTCCATACTTCCGTATCGGTCATAATGCGCTCTCTTGTTAGCATCAGACAAGCATTCATATGCTTCCTGGACATCCTTGAAGTTTTCCTCAGCTTTCTTTTTCTCATCATCTGACTTTCCTGCCTGTCTATCCGGATGATACTTCAAACACATTTTCTTATACTGCTTCTTTAAGTCATCTTCTGTGAAGTTCTTATCAACTCCTAAAATTTTATAGTAGTCTTTAGCCATAATATTAAAAAAATCTTATATAAAAATTAACAATATTAAAATATTAATTTTATTATTAAATTTCAATCGTTATACAATATAATGATTTTAAATTTTTCTATATTGTCAACATCAAACTTTCCTCTCTTAAAAAGTGATCTTCCTATTATATACATCAGCACATCATCATCTTTTATACGAATAAGCTGTACGTTGTTCTTTGATGCTCGAGAATTTGATTGAAACAACAATTCAGATAAATCTTCTTCATTTGCAATAGTAATAATTTCTTTCAACATTTTATTCTTCCCATAATTGTCAGGGCGATACTTATGATACCATAATAATTTGATATGATCATATTCATTAATGTTATTTATTATTTCATCAGCAAAATTAAGTAATCTATTGGTAACACCTCCATCTTTATCTGTGACCCATAGCCAGGTATATTGGATTGCATCTTTTGAAACTTTCGCATCAATATTTTGCGGATCACACCATATTTTCTTTGCAAGTTCCAATAATTGACTTGCCGTATCTATGTAATCTTTGTTGATAATTAATTTTTCATCAAATCGTTTATTGATGATAAGACGTTCTTCTATATGCTGAGACAATGATTTCATTTTTCTAGTACATCAAATATTTCTTTAGTATATTTATACATTTTTTCACATTCTTCATATATATCAAATATTTCTCTTAATGACTTTGGATGAACTGCTTTACCATTTGGTGTTTTTAACTTATTTTCACGAATGAATTTTCGTGCTTCCTTTGATGAATTGAACAGCATACCGTTAAACGTGGTATAAAAGCCATGTGCTGTTTTTCCTAAATTATTTATTCTTGATGATGTATCTATAAAATTCCATTTTGCATAAAAACCGAACAAGTTATCAAGAAGATAATCGCCAAGTTTATCTTTTAATCTATATAAACCCCATATCCAATTGTCCATACCATATCTGCTGTCATACGGTGAATCATTTAGATTTGTTTTGTTTTCTTTTTTAATGAATAAATGCGGTTCTCCATCAACATCATATACCTTATAAATGAACTTATAAATCATTTTATTCTCTTCATAATATTGGTTCATTATATCTGCAACTGATGTAGATATTTTAGTTGTGTCTTTTAATGAATCTATATCAAATTCTTTAAAATCTTTATTAACTATTAACTTTTCAGCAATATTTACATTTTGATGTAAAGCTTTGCTTTCAGCAATATTTACATTTTGATGTAAAGCTTTGCTTTCAGCAATATATTTTTCAACAATATTTTCATTAATATATTTGACTAATGATTTCATATTTTATAATTTATATATATTTCTTGTCAGTTTCACAGAATATTGGTTTGATGTTCTTTATGTTTGCCCATTTACAGAATTTTCCAAATGTATCATATAACTGCACTCGTGGAAGATATTCATTAACTAACAATACATAATGAATTTTACCATTATGACGAATCATCTTTAGTTCCATTGTTTCATTTTGTATTGATAACTGTTGTCCTTCGCCAAGTTGCGTCAATGCTGTTGTCATTTGTTTTTGAACTTTATGAGATGGAAGCATTGAAATGATTGCTGCTTTTTCATCAGTACTTAAGTTTGATGATTTTCTTGCAATGTATTTTTTATTATTTCTTTCCCATGTTTCATCCGTATCCTGGAACTGTTTGTTGACTATCATACAAGCGTTTTCATAAGTTATAAGATGATAGCTTTCATTTTCCATTTCATACACACGTCTATCATCACCATCATTCCATGGTGAAATCTGCAGATAATGAGTTGGTAGCATCTTAAACACTTTGTTATCTGCAGTACATATGTAATAGGAATTTTCTTTCATTTGCTTTATAAAATATTATATATAAAAATCAAAAATCAAGCTTTTTCATTTTAATGAAAATAAAAATCAAAAAATAGTGAGTGGGCTCAATTGCCACACCCACTATTTCATTAGTCATAATCTTATATAGTGTATCATTTGACTTCCTCAGCTTGTACATCTTCAGCATCCTTGAATGGATTGTCTCCACCCATCTGAGCAAATGGATTGCTCTGCGCTTGCTGAGACTGTTCACCTTGCTTTGGAGCAGATTCCTGATAGATTCTAGTGATGATTGGTTGATAGTAATCCTCAAGTGCCTTACGAGCAGGCTCAATCTTCTCGAGATCCTTTGTCTGCAGTTGTTCATCAAATTCTTTCAGAAGTTCATTAATCTTCTCTTTCTCCTCATCAGTGAACTTGCTGCCCATGTGCTCATCCTTCAATGATGCTTCAACGGCATACTTATATCCTTCTGCAGTATTCAGCTTGTCAATCTCTTCTTTCTTTTTCTTGTCCTCTTCAGCATGATCTGCAGCATCTTTCTTGATACGGTCAATTTCTTCTTGAGATAGCGAATTGCCCTTCTCAATAGTGATGTGTTGTTCCTTTTGAGTACCAAGATCCTTTGCAGTGACTGTCAAGATACCGTTAGCATCCATCTCAAATGTAACCTCAATCTGAGGAACGCCACGAGGAGCAGGAGCAATGCCGTCCAAGTTGAATTGACCAATGATCTTATTGTCACGACTCATAGGACGCTCACCCTGAAGAACAATGATACTTACTGCAGGTTGGTTATCAACAGCAGTTGTGAATACTTGAGACTTACGAACAGGAATAGTTGTGTTTGCATCAATCAATTTACCCATCTGACTTCCGTTCACCTCGATACCGAGTGAGATAGGTGTTACATCAAGAAGAAGAACATCAGTGTCAGAAGTGTTGCCCACCAAGATGTTTGCCTGGATTGCAGCACCTTCAGCTACAGCAAGGTCAAGGTCAGCTTTATGAATTAATTCAACACCGAACTTATCGGTAAGACGCTTCTGAAGAAGAGGAATACGGCAAGAACCACCAACCAAGATAATACCATCAAGAGTACAGTTTGCCTTTTCACGAGCATCCTCAGCACACTTGATTACTTTATCTACATACTTGCTTGCGATATTCTCAAATGCTGCTTTGTTAAGTTTCTTAACAAAGTGTTTAGGCATACCGTCAATTGCTGTAATATATGGTAGGTTAATTTCAGTCTCAGTAACTCCTGACAGTTCAATCTTTGCTTTCTCTGCAGCCTCAACTACACGTTGCATAGCCATAGGATCCTTGCTTAAGTCAAAATTCTCCTGTTTCTTGAACTCATCAACGATCCATTGTGCGACTGCATTGTCAATATCTGCACCACCAAGCCATGTATCGCCATAACTTGAAAGTACTTCAATCAGTTGAGAATCTTTGTCATAATCAAGAACAGTTACATCTGTAGTGGAACCACCAAAATCCACAACAGCATACTTACCTGATTTCTCCAGTTTACTTGCAAGACATGCCGCAGTAGGCTCATTGATGATACGCAATACATTTAGACCAGCAAGTTCACCAGCCTCTTTAGTAGCATTACGCTGTGAATCATCAAACAATGCAGGAACTGTAATGACAGCATCTTCGACGGAATGGCCAAGATATTCCTCAGCCTGCTTCTTTAGTTCTTGAAGAATCCATGAACTGATTTCTTGTGGAGAATACTCCTTATCGTTAATCTTTACATAGGGATAGCCATTATGATTCACAACATCATAATGCAAGTGCTTGATAGCATCCTGAGCTTCTTCCCAGTTGCGTCCAATTAGTCTCTTAATTAAATTGATTGTTTGTTTAGGTTTCATCAACATTTGACGCTTTGCTGATGAGCCTACACGACGCTCACCATTGTCATCGATGTTGACTACTGATGGAAATGTTTTAGAACCTTCTGCGGTAAGTACAATAGCCGGACGGCCGTTTTCCATCACACATACTTCCGACATTGTTGACCCAAGGTCAACACCAATTGCTTTCTTGTTGCTCATAATAAAATATGTTAATAAATTTGTAGCTCAGGTTGTTGCCAACCTGTATATAATTAAAAATATAATTTTAGTCAAAAAAATTTAATGATGTATCTCATTAAAAATTTCTTTTAATGAATCAAATATTTCTTTGTCTATTATAAAATAATTTACTGCTGTTCCAGGATATTCTAATGAGGACTTGTTAAATAATGATATGTTTTTTAATTGCTGTGCTTCTACATAACGAATTTGAACATCATTAATGTATCTAATTCGAATGTCATCATATAAATTTACATATTTGTCATGTCTTTGTAAACGATGAACTAAAAATAAATTTTGTATAACTTCATTAAAGCCACATACATATTCACCTTCATTGGCAATGACATTCATCTTATTGAATGATATCTCTTTACCAGACCTTTTTATATAATTAATTATGTCTTTAAACGCATTTTTATCTTTTGTGTTAATTGTATATAAATGAGATGACCATGAATAGCTTCTTAAAGTATCTTCAAAACTTTCTGATTTGAAATTTTTGTTGATGACAAGTTTTTCATTAAAAAATGACTCATGCAAATGCTGTTTTAATGATTTCATTACATATTGAACATATTTTTCAATTAAAAATATCACTTCATTTGCCTTATAATTTCAATAACTTTACTACCATCTGCTGCAGGATATTTATCTTTCACATATCCCATGATGTGCTTCATGTTTTGTGGCTTAGGTTCATAACCACTATCAATGATTGCTTGCTTCAATTCATCTTGACTAGGAACCTTAGGCAAGAAACTTTGAAGAATATTCAATCGTTCAGTTAGTTCTGTGACATCCCTATTTGCTTTAATGAACATATCTCTCTCATCCTGCCATGACTTTTCCATCTTCATAAGAATTGAGATCTCTTTTGCGTCATTGAAATCACTTTTCTTGAATCCCTTGCTTGTCTTATATTCAAGAAATTTTGCCTTAATCATTTTCAGTACATAAAGACGATTTGCATCTTTTGACTTCATCGCGTCTGCAATTTCCTTATTAATGTTCTCTCTAAGCATAATTTTAATTATTTTTTTTTAATTTATTAATTACAACGTACCGCTGTATCACATAATGTTGCCTTTTCAATATGAAGCAAGTTCTTGTAATAACTATTTTCAATATATTGTTCACATGCTTCTTTATCGGTTGTCCAATGAGTTTCTGCACTCTTGTAATTATAATTATCAATGCATACAACACGATAAATTTCTTGAATTGTAAATGTCATAATTTTAATTATTTGCTTTAAAATTGTAAAGTGGTTTAATTTGCTTGATAATATCTACTGTATCACCAATTGCATTGATAATTGATTCCATAGGCTTATATGCCATAGGTGCTTCATCAATAGTATCAGTGTTGACTGAAGTAGTATAAATACCCTTCATAGAATTTTTGAAATCTTCCATGTTCAATTCAGCTTTTGCCTTAGAACGACTCATTATACGACCTGCTCCATGAGGTGCAGAATAATTCCAATCCGCATTACCCCTACCAACACAAATCAATGAACCATCTCTCATGTTCATGGTGATAATCAAATTTTCACCATCCGCCGCAGAAACAGCTCCTTTACGAAGCATCATATATTCATCAATATAATTATGAGTAGTAAATATATGTTCATCGAATTTCCAATTCATATATTTACCAATTACCTGACAAATAGTTTCATGATTTATATATGCGAATTGTGAACACTTCCACATATCATTAATGTAACCTGAAAAATCATCGCCATCGAGATTCTTATCAAGATATGCCATTTCATTAGAAACTGCAGGGCGTTTAATTTTCTTAAGTTCTGACTGAATCTCCTTTTCACGTCCTTCTGCTTTCAAACGCTTAATAAGTTCATCAACTTCACCCTTCTTTGATGTTCTATTCTGAATTGCCTTAGTCTGCCAATACTTGCACACTTCAACACCTAAATGACGAGAACCACAATGAATAAGAAGATATACTTCATTTGTCTCCTCGCACCATTCTACAGAAATAAAATGATTACCTCCGCCAAGTGTTCCTAAAGAATATAGTGTATATCTCTTATTAATTGGACATTTAATCTCGTCAAGAAAATTTACACATTGTTTTTGCATACTCGCAGGAACATCATCAAGTACATTACGAATATTGGTTCCTGAAGGAATATGCTCATGAATCACATTATCTAATTTTTCTTTAACAGTATCAAACCACTGCTTTCCATTTACCTTCTTAGGTAACTTAATGCGATGTGCTGATACGGTACATCCGATGTCGACGCCAACGAAATTAGGAGTAATCTTATCAGTAATCTGCATGGTTGTACCAACAGTACAGCCTTTACCAGCATGGCAATCAGGCATCATACGAATAATGTTGTTCTTATATGCATCTGACTTAGCCATTGCATAAATCTGGTTCAGAGCCTCGGGCTCAACAATCTCTGCATATATCTTTAAAGTTTCCATAATTTATTTATTTATTGTATAAATAAAATAAAAAAGTTCCCTAAAAAATTCAATTTTTAAAGAACCTTATTTCTATAAATTATCAATTAGTTTTTTATTTTCTTTTAGTTTGTGTTTTATCTTATCACAATATTTTTTATACATTTTCTTTATTGTTGTCTTATCAATGCACCACATTATGTAATCATCATAATCAATTAAGTTTCTAACATATTCATATGAATTTTTCTTATACACATTTATACGTTCTTTAACATAAGTATAATGTTCTTTATGTTTTAATGATAAACATATTTGTTCCGAATATTGTGATTTTTCAATATTAAAGATTTCGTATATTTCTATATCTCCTGTCTGAAAATTACAACGATAAATTATATTTCCTATATGCAGACTTTCAAATGTCTTCATTACATACTTTGAATAATGCGTTTTTTATTTTCATCAAACAACACAAGAGCTGAATCAGTTCCTGGATGCCATTTTCCAAATTTAATTGAATCCAATAAATGATCAGCATCTAATGATACAATATCTGCTTCAATGTTGTTACGCTTACAGAAATCAATAACCTCCTGCATAATCAAACGATGAAGATAATTGAATTTTTCATTAAGTGATTCATTTTCCCATTCATCCCATTCATAAAAATGAGCATGATTTAGCACACGTTTTTCATCATAAAGTTTCTTTTGGAAATCATCAGGACGCTCAACATATGTATGAAGGTGAGCATATTCAGAATAATCATTCCCTTCGTGCCCACACATTCCAGCCAATTCAGCAAAAAGTTCATTTTCCATAATCTTAAAAATCTTAAAGTTTATTATATAATTTAATATATAACTTCATTATGTAACAATTCAATAATCATTGGAGAGAAAATATATATTATGATTCTAATTTTTCCAATGCGTCAGGCCCTTCATATTCATAATCACCCCATAAATCATTTTCATCAACCCAATTCAAAAAATTAATTAATGGAATAATGTCATCTTTTATATTATTTCTATTTATGACTGGCCAATTATTTGTATCATCAAGAACATCATATAGATCGTTCATTTGTTGTTTTTCTTCATCAGATAATACATTCCAATATTCAGAATACTTTTTTATTTCAGAATCTTCACCAATATTTCCTGTTAATAGACCGACCAAGGATGCTATAGCGTCTCTTTCACTTTCTGTTAGTTTAAAATATCTTGTTTCATTTATATAAGTTATTAATGATTTCATTCTACTCCTTTTGGTTTATATTTATTTACTATATTGCAATTACTGAACATTTTGTCCGTTTTTGCTGTATCTTTAATTTTCCATTTACTTAAGTTACAATTAAAATTTTCGCACCATCCAAACATCCAAGAAAAATTCTCTCCTTTACTAACATTCCATTTACTTAAATCATAATTAAATTTTGAACAACCATAAAACATTGAATCAAAGTTTGTTGAATTACTTACATCCCATTTACTTAAATCTGAATTGAAATTTGGGCAGTTAAAGAACATTTTTTTAAAAGTCTGGCCGTTTCTAACATTCCATTTTCTTAAATCGCCATTAAATTTTATACAGTCTTCAAACATCCAATAAAAAAATTCTCCATTACTTACATCCCATTCGCTTAAGTTTTGATTAAATTTTTTACATTCATAAAACATTGCTCCAAAATTCTCTCCATTGCGAACATCCCAATTGCTTAAGTCGCAATTGAATTTTTTACACCCATAAAACATATAATAAAAATCCTTACCATTACTTACATCCCATTTACTAATATCAAAATCTTTATTTCCGGTATTTTTATCTTGTAGAAACAATTTGCTAAAATCAGTTATTTCGGATACGTCTATATCATTTAAGTCATATATGCCTTTATTATAATGTTCACGTATTGCTAATTCTAATTCATTTCTGTCTTTTGGGTGATAATTATAAATGTCACTATAATTTTTATTAATGACAAGTTTTTCATCTACTTGTGATGGAATAATGATAAGTTTTTCAGATATGTAATTTATTAATGACTTCATTTCATAAAATTAAATTTTTTTCTATTAAAAACTACAATACCAATATTATCATTAAGTATTGTATCATAATTATATATCTCACGATCATCATCAACATTAACTATAATTCCGTTATCTGAACTTTCATATTTATATATATTTGATGTATCAACAATATTATAATATGAAGAATCTGTTTCAATAATTTTACAGATTACATATTCATTGTCATTACCAAATTCTTTATTTTCTAATTTATTAAATATTCTTTTAATGCTATTTTCATTTTCAATAGCAATTCCTAAAACAATATTATCTGGTATTCTATTACCACTTTCTGAACATTTAAGTCTGAATGGTGCTGGGCCGCGTTCATTAATGTATTCTACTAAACTTTTCATTTTTATGTTGATAAAATTTATATATATAAAAATAAAATCCATAAAGTATATGCGTATATATCACAAATATTTTTAAATATATACTTCATTAAATATCATGAGAACTACAGTAAAACTAAATAGTAAGGGCGAAGATGTAAAGTATCTTCAGAAGCTTCTTGGTTTGACAGCTGATGGAGCTTTTGGTCCAAAGACAGACTCTGCAGTAAAAAAGTTCCAGAAAGATCATAGTCTTGTTGCTGACGGTATAGTCGGAGCAAAGACGTGGGCAGAACTTGAGAAACTAAACGCGTCAAAGCCCGCTGTTTCAACAGTTAATTCAAAGCAAGTTGACCCATCAGTAATATATGCACCTCTTAAATGCTGCTTATCAAAACTTGCGAATAGACAAATCAAATACATAGCAATTCATTACACTGCAGGTGGAAGTTCTACACCAGGCCGTGCAATCAGCATGAAGAATTCTTGGGAGAACACAAAGAGAGCTTCAGCGGACTTTGGTGTTGATGACAGAGACATAGTCCAATTCAACCCAGATCCTAAGAACTATTATTGCTGGTCAGTCGGTGACAAGAAGGCAGCTCATGTAAATGTTCCTGATGGACGAAATAGTAACACAATAAATATTGAGATATGTTCAAATCTTAGAAAAGGAACAAGTGCAGCAGTACCAAATCATGAAGGTTGGTACTATACAGACAAGGCAATTGAGAATGCAATCAAGTTAACGAAGATCCTGATGAAGAAGTATAATATTCCTGTTGAAAGAGTCGTTCGTCATTATGACATCAGTGGTAAACTTTGCCCGGGTATCATTGGTTGGAATGATGGTCAACTATACGACACAAATGGAAAGTTATTAGTAGGAAAAAGAAACAATAGTAATAAATGGAAAAAATTTAAGAATAAGCTGAAATGATAAAATCAACATATGCAAAACGGACTGCTCATATATGAGCAGTCCGTTCTTTAATATTCCATGTATTGCTTACACCATTCTCCAAACTGACGAGCCTTTGTTTCAAGATATTCAATACTATGCTTAGGATAATCCAAGTGCAAGTCAATTCGTTCATCCGTGTCTCTGGAGATCATAATCACTGGCTCAATAGAATACATTGATTCCTGAGGAACTCTGTCAGCATAATCTTCAAAATTCCATATCTTAAGAATTAGTTGATTAATGGCTCGTGTATCACCATACTTATCATCATCATATTCAATTACTTTATATAAATAGTGTGTGCCGTTTGAGTTTATCTTTTCATCAAACTTAAAGTTCTTTTTATATCCTTTTAGCTCAAGTTCCTTACATGTATCAATAAATTCTGCTCTTGTCATAATATGCATTATTTTAAATTATTTATACACAAAATACTTTATTCTATACTTATGCCGTGATAATGGAATATATGATGTTACTAAATTAACTGTATCATTGACATTAACATAATTATATACATCATATGAATTTAATGTTGTGACATTATTACCATCGCTCACACGGACAATTGGCTTATTTAGTATCTTTTCTTTTGATGTAACTACAACAATTATTGTGTCATTAATAGGTGTAAAATATTCTGTCTTATACATATCAAAAAAATGATTGACATTCCAGACATTTTGTCCATTTCTTTGTCCAATAATTGTCTTCGGAGTACTAAAAAGTTCACCTGCAATAATTACTATAATTAAAAATAGAATTGCGAATAATGTCTTTTTCATAACTTATTTATTCTTAATATATAATTTAATGATTTCATAAATGGATACAATCAACCATACTATATTAAACGCTGGTACAAAAATAGCAATATAAGCGTTTAGCCAATTAATCTTTGATGCATATTTATAATCACATACTGAATTATATGTACTATATAATGCATCAGAAAACATCAAAGCATCTTTATATTTTTCTTTAATAACATCATTGTTAAAACCACTGAAATGCATTATAAGTTCAATATTTACAAGTGCTGCAAAGAAATGTACACTTAATAATGTCAATAAAAATGTGACTGAATCCATATTGTAAAAATTGTAAATATTAATTTTTTAATCCCACCAATCACGCATATATCTTTCACGTAACATATGATATAGTCTCCAAGCTTTTTCAACTCTTAATTGAGTTTTCCAAAAATTTGGACTTTCTTTTATTCTAGTCTCTTTAAGCCATGGCAAATATCTGTGCCAATTGTTAATGTTAACATAAGCATCAACAACATAACAATTATCTGATAATTTATTATATCTATGGTTCTCATCAAACCACTTATAATCATCAGGGAAATTAATATGCCACCATTCGTTCTTTTCTAAAATAATGTCAAGTAATGAAATAGCCAATTTCATTTGTTTGACTACAGTATCTCCAGATGTACAATGACCATAATTATTTGTTTCATACCAATGAACCATATTTTTTAACTTATTATATTCTAGTTCTAGCATAAAACCATAATCCCACTCTCTATCTTTCCATAGTGTAGGAATCCATCTGATTATATTTCTGATGTTCTTGAAGAAGTGAGTAATTTTGTTCATAATACTATTCATAATCAAACCAATATTTAAAATGATTTTACAAATTTAATAAGTTCAGCAGGAATATTGTGATATGTGAATATTGCTTCCTCTTCTTTCATTGCAGTATCTTTATATATTGGAATATTGTGAACATGGTTAAAATCAATTTTTAATACTGAAATATTATCATTGCAATTTAATATCTTATCACAAAAATCTTTTACTTTATCGGTTAATTTTCCATTGTTAAATATTCTTTCATTTGTTTTATATAAGAAAATACGTTCAGGAAAATTACGATATTTTGCCTTTTTACATCTTAGCCCATTCTTTAATATACTCTCCACATTTTTTGTATATGTAAAATGATAACAAATATTATGATATTCATTTAAATCAACAGTTTTAGAGTATGTTGGTTCAATGAATAATAACTTTGTTTTAATATCAACACCAGACAAATAATACCCATAAAATTCTAAAATTCTTTTGAATTTTTTGTCGTTTGATAAATATATGTAATTTGATTTATTTACCTTTATTGTGAATGAGCCATTATCATAATCATCAAATTCTATTTCATATTCATTATTGAATTCTTGAAATAACTTTGATTTTAGTTTTTCAACATCATGTGAATTTAAAGCTTCAAGAATATAATCAATGTTTGCGTCAATATTATTGGGATCTAAATCTTCATTAAAAAAATCACATAATGATTCATAGTATTGTCTCCACCAAAATTTCTTTGAACTTTCATTAATAAATTCTTTTAATGTTTTCATAAAAAATTATCGTATTTTTTAAGTAATAATATTTTATAACTTAAATTCATCATCAATGACAAGTTCAAGTTCTTTAATCGTGCAGTCATGCCAATCATCCCATTTATGTTCATAATATTCAATATACTTTTCCCAATCATCGGCAGTATACTTATTGTCATAATGGGTTGTTAAATAATTAATGCACCATTCATTATATTTATCTCCTAAATAATCACAGAGTTTATTTATTGTTTCCTGTTGTTCATCTGTTCTATGAAGTTCATCATCATTATTTGGAATATTATGTTCCTCACAAAACTTATTAAGTTCAATATCAAAGAAATCATCATAAAAATGATTGTCTACTTCATTGAAAATTTCATCAGTTAATGAATGATCATAAATATGTGATTTATCAACCTCTTTAGCAAATTCATAAGCATCATCTTTATTTGTGAAGCACTTCTCAACCCATTCACAATAGTCATCATATGAACCTTTGCTTGATACGACGGCATAAATTGTAACTGTTTTATTCATAACCAAATATTTTTTAATTTACAAAAATAAAATATAAATGAAACGTCAAAAATTCAATAGTGAGTCAATAATCTTTTATTAATCTCCTTTAATTCCAATTTTCCACTTAATTAGTTCAACAGCATCTTTATATGCAGGATCTTTATTGATGATTTCAAGTACCGCCCATACACCAGAACAATATCCTTCGCAATAAATTTTTCTTAAATTTTGATAAAAGTCAGAATTCTTATATTCATCAAGATTCAATTCAGCATCTTCTTCTGCGTTTTGCCAAAGAGTTTTCATAAATTTCATTAAGTGATTTTATTAAAATTCAAGAGCATCATCATTAAGAATAGTCTCAGTAAATTCATCAATCATATTTCTATGATTTTTGTATGCTAGTTGAAGAAATCCTCGTGGACTGTCATTGACAAACTCATCCATGATCATCTTGATAGTTTTTGCCTGATATTTAGCTCCGACCAGTGATTCACCAATTGTGAACTTAATCAGGCCACGTTCATTATTAATCTCAGGAATAATGTTCTGTGAACTTAGCACACGACGCTTAGAACCATTCAAAATCATCATATTGTCCTTGTCATTAAATCCTTGAAAAATAATTGTTGCCATTTTCTTAAAGTTTTTAGAATGTTACACAATCAAATTAACAAATACAAAATAGAAATGTTGCTTCAAAAATTCAAAATTTACTTCTATATTTTTCTAATAATTCTTCAATATTATTTTTAATTTCTGGATATCGGCACCTCAGTCTCCATCTAAACTTCAGTTCATCATTCATACGAATTGCATTGACTACTTCAACACCGTTCAATATATCAACGCATATTTTAGCATCACGTTCTGTGATTCCCTCATAAGTATCTGTCTGAACAAAATTGAACAACTGATAATCACACATATCGGAATCATCATCAAGAATTACATAACTATCCACTTCAGGATGTTCATTCATATAGAATCTGATTTCATCACCACGCAATCCGCCAATGCTTTCCGTCATTCCAATAATGTTGTTAATGAACTTGTCAAACTCTTTTTTAAAGTGATCTAAATATTGGTTCTTGATGAAGTACTGTTTCAAAGATTCATGAAAAGCAGACACAACATTAGCATAACCAATTCTCCAAGAAGATGTAACAACAATCTTTGCATCCGTTTTGTCGCAGATATCATTGATTATCTTAACATTATTCATATCAATCTTCCACCGTGTATTAAGTGTGGTTATCACACCATCAAAATCAAGAAATAGTATTTTCATAATCCTTATAAAAATGTTAAATATTTATACCTTATATTTTTCTAATCGTTTAACATCAAACAATATGTCATTTGAATTAATATATAAAGTTGTGTTCTTTCGTCTTTTTAATAATAAATCACAAACAATTTTTGGTAATAACTGATTGAATTTTTTATAAAACTTATTCCATGCATTTGTAAATTCTTTTCTTAATTTACTAAATGTTACGTTCTTGTTCCATTCTTTATTATATGCATCAACAAAATGTTTCTTATCATCTTCGGACATTGAATTCATTTTCACAATAAATGTTCCACAATCAAAATATATTTTCCACACCCCAGATTTTTGTAATTTTTCCCTAAATTTTGTATAATCAAAATGCGTGATGTTATATTGGTCAAGTAATTTATCGCATGTTTCTTCAAGCTGTCCAAAATATGCTCGTTGTTCCTTGTCATTCAAGAAATATTTACATTGGCCGAGTATTCTATATTCATATATATTAGATTTAACATTTCTAAATGCCTTAATATATTCATCTGAAAAATAATCAAATATTGATGGTTCTCCATTATTGATTCTATTTATATCCTCATAGGCATGCATAAGCTCATGAAGAAGAGCACTTTTTATTTCCCATTCATTTGGAATTCCATTATTTATGTATAAATCAAATTCAACAACATTATTCTTTATTCCTTTGTAACTGCCATAAACATATTTGTCAGTTATAACGTGTAAATTTATTTTTTTGAAAAATATGTTAAATTTGCTACAATCAATTAATATTTCATAATCTTTATTTTCTTTATATCTTTCGTTTTCAAATATTCCATAATATGATATAAAATCAATAAGATCTTTATAGTTTGAAAAATGTCCAAGTTCTTCATTTATCATCCCATAAAAATCATTGTAGTTCGCAAATAATTCAATGTTTATATGTTCTTTAAGAATGTTGAATAATTTATCCTCAAAATTCTTTGATATTATATGTTCTTTAAAATTTTTCATTAATTTTTAATATTTATTTCATCCTTAATTACTTTTAATTTATATATATTATTAATGTTTGAATGTCCTTCGCACATAAACTTTTCTGTCTCATATTGTATGCTGTCTATTTCATCAGAATCAGCACCAATATACGTCTGTGTGACATCAGAATAATATGGATCTATTGCTGTGTATTTGACTATTCTTTTCATTATTTATTTTAAACTTTTCATCAGTTCAGTAATTCGTTCCTTTGTGTTTGGATGAATGAATTTAAATGTCTGAAAAATGCTTTAATCATCTTATATAAATTTTTGCTATGCATTCCGCAGGAATATTAGTATATGTGAATACACTCTTGTTATCATCTATCATCATTGTGTCTCTATATACAGAAACACCAATATGATTCAAATCAATTTTCAATACAGCTAACCCGTATTTGTGTATCATATTGTGATCGCAGATTATGTCAACCATATTTTTGATGTCTGTTCTTAAGTGCATGTTCTTGTCAGTAACATATAAATCACAATATAGATATATACGCTCAGGATATTCCCTATAACTTCCTGACTTACATCTCAACCCATTCTTAAGTATACTTTCAGCTGATTTATTGTCCGTAAAATGATAGCATATATTGTGTGATTTAGTCAATATGTCGTCAGCATTTTTTGAATATTTTGGCTCAATTGTGAGTATTATTGCTGCTTGTTTATCAACAGTAAGTATATAATCTTTTAAATTATGTATCTTATCTAATTTGAATATTGATATGTCTCCTAAACCATTTTTACCATATATTCCTGAGATGTAATATCCATAAAACTCAATGATTGATAAAAATTTCTTGCCTTTTATTATGTTGGCTAATTCATCATCATACTTTAGTATAATTTCAAATGAATCAATTGTTTCATCATCGTTGTTTTTCTCAATACTTATGAGTGAACTTCCTAAAAATTCATGAAGCTTCTTACTGATTTTAGAAAAATCATGAGAATTTAATGTCTCAAGTATAAAATCAAATCCTGATGAATTATTGAATGTTTTGTAATAATTCGCAACATCATCAATCAGATTATCAGGACATGTATCATCAATTGATTCTCCATAAAAATTGATTATGTCATTTCTGATTAAGCTTCCTTTCTGTATTGGAACATATTTGTTAGTTCTTATATATTCTGTAAACCTTTTCATATTAATTATCTTTAGCTTTAGTTAATGTATTTTCAACAATTTCACAAAGTTTCTTATATCTGACATTGTTCAATGTCTTAAAAAGATATGTATCATCCTCTTTATAATACAATTCAAAATTGTCTAACATTGCTGTCGCAGCTTTTAACTGTTCATTTGTCTTACAAGACTCAATGACATTTTTCACCTTTGTGAATGCGTCATATTTGTTGTGAAGTTCGTATTTCATATTGTTAAATTTAAAATTTATCAAATTTTTATAATCTTATTATTTTTTATCGTTTTCTTTTGAACCTTTCTTCCATAGATAGATACCAGTTATCATTGTCAACACAATCAATATACCACCAATAACTTCTCCTCTTAAAAATGTCCACAAGAGAACTACAAGTGCTACAAGTCCTATCAACCCACTGAAAATCATAAGCACGAAGCCTATGATTTGTTTAAAGTTCCAATCTTCCATGTAATTACAACTTTATAATGTCACATTTAAAAATTATTAATCCTTTAAAACGTTCAACATTTCAGTAAATTTACGTTGATATTCGACGGCAATGTTGTTAATCAGTTCCTGAACGGCAAATTTATCCCACCAAATTTCAGTATTGTTGTCTTCGGTACATTCAGCATCATACCAATATGAATCAATAAAATATCCGTGTGTTCCGTGAAGTGTACCTTCTTCTACGATGTCTTCCGTTTTAATAACTGTGCCAGAATGCACTTCTTCAATCGCAGTAACCTTTTCCTTTTGAATCCTTATAGGTGTGCCTGAGTCAGATGCGTAAATAATCTTATACACAGTATCGCCAACCTTCAAATCCTTAAACTTCTTCATAATTTTATAATTTTAATTCAAAATATTCGTCAAATTCATCCTTGAACCAATGTTCAATATTTTCAATTAGGCAATGAATACTTGTCTCCAAGCCTGACGTCAATATAACATTTGTTCTTAGACAAAATATTCCATAAGGGTCCGTATCAGTGCTATCTGAAACGATTTCCCAACAGCCATCGGAATAGTTGCGATTAACAGCTCGGGCAAGCCTGCTTAATACGCCCAAGTTATAACACTTGAACCAAATTCTGAACACATCCTTGCCATGTCCGCTACAGGATTCAAATGTTATGACATACGGAATATTATTTAGTGCATTACACAGTTCAACACATTCCTTATCCATATGTCCATCATAATTTAGACAATTGTCTTGTAATTTCATAATATTTAGTCTTTATAATATGGACAATAAAAATTTCCATCTTCATCAACACTTGCCATTATACAGTTTTTGCAAGTTTTACGATAAGTTACATCATAACCACGATATTCACAATAAAATTTTTCAGCATGCTGCTGTTCTTCATGAATCTTGTTAATCCTATTTTTCAATTCCATGATTTCTTCATCATGGCCCTCAAATCTCCGCCCAATAGCCCACAGCATAAATACAAAAGGTAAAATAACCATTATAAAAACTCCAATAAATTTTCCGATTTCAGTATCCATAATCATAATTTTTATGTTCTTATTTATACTTCTTTCAAGTTCTCTCTAATTTCATTCACCAATCTTTGAATGTTGTTAATCGGTATAACATCATCAGCTGACGTATTACCATATTTGTGGTCTAATGACATCTTCAAACATTCAGCCCAATCATCAATTGACTCCAGTTTTTTTTCTATTGTCTGCATTATAACGCTGTTTGAGTTGTAATTTGCATTGCGCACATACAGGAAATTGTAAAGATCTGTAAGGTATGAAATAAATCCTGCTTTATCTTTCTCGTCAAGTTTTTCAAACTCATCTTTCTCACACAACACAAAATGATAATTTTTGTCATCAGTGCCATATAAAGGAATATATTCAGACTGATGGTTTGCCATACACTGGTAATTGAAACGCTCTTTACAATTACCCTTAAATATGCAGTCCTCGCATTTCAAAAAACCTAAATGACCATTTCTATACTTTATGGTACGGTAATCTTCCATAAATATTTAATCATTTAAAATTGTTGTTTCTGTTTCTGGGAAGTTTTCTTCAACGAACACTTCATACTTGCTTTTGAGTTCTGCTATTGAATTAACATCAATTCCTTCATCAAACTCAAGCATTGTGTCGAGTTTATTTAGCATACTTTTTACTGCTTCTTCTGTAGTCATAATCTTAATCTTTATTTTTTTACAAAATAACGGGTTTTAGCATAATCCTCAATAGAACTCCATAGCAGTTCGTTCAATGATGACAAACCATTATCAGTTTTAAATATAACAGTCTCAATATTATCATATTCGGCAAACTTGCCTTTCTTGATGCCATCATAATATCCATTATCATCCCACATGAACGGATCCTTTCCAAGTCCGAAATATACATAATTCCGTTTTGTCAACACATTCCAACAAATCTTTAATCGTTCAATCAAATTATACATAATCTTAATCTTTTTTGAGTTATGTTTGCTTACTATTATTTCACAGTCAATACCTGAATACTTCCAGTCTTAAGATCAGACCAATTTTCCTGTAAGTTGTCAAGCTTCATGTGAATAACATTTCGTGAATCTTGTGCCGATTGAAGCATGTCATTTAAATTGTCAAGCTTCATGGCCATCTCATTGAAGCACTTTCCAATTCCGTTTACAAGGTTTTCGTGATGATTTTCTTCCTTCCTCATGAAATGATCTAAGCCGTCAACTAGGTGATTGTGAATTTCAATCATCTTCTCCTCAATGGTGTTCAGCCTCTTGACAATAAAACAAATACCAATGAGAACAATAACCCACATAATAATCAATAATGTTACTAAGTTCATAATTTTTTAATTTTTTAAATAATTAAACAATTAATTTACAAATCTAAAATAGATACATTTGCTTAAAAATTCAAAGTCAAATTGTTAATCAATTGTTAAATCTTGTTTTTTATAAGAATTTCTTTGAAGTTCATAAGCACTCAACAATGATGTTGCCAATCTTTTAATTATCAATATAGCATTTTCATCCCAATCTTTATTTTGAGCACAAAAATCTAATTCATTAAGTACATTATCAAATTTTGCTCCACATATTTCTGCCAACAAATTAAAATCATAATGTCCATCATTATTCAATGCTCTGCTTGTATTGGTCCTGCAGGCGTCAAGTGAATCCAAATTTAATGTAATTTTCATAATATTAATCAATTTCTTCAAATTCTGCATCTTCAACAACAGCATTCTCAAAAAATTTCTTTCTAAATTCAGTGTCATCAAAATTGACAAAATCCTCATCAAAATCAAATACCGATTTCTTTTTAGAATGTTTACCGATAATATGACTCAGAACAACAAGAACAATTCCGATGATACCTATAATTGGAAAAACAATGTTCATAATTTCAAATTTAAATGATTAATGTTTTGAATTTTGTATTTATAAAATAGAAATGGTCCTTGAAAAATTCAAAGACCATTCTTATAAAAATTGTTAAATATTTCCATACATCATTTCGTATGCTTCATCAATATTATCTACTATGATTTCATCAATATGATCTCCCATGTCAAACTTCAGTTGACGCTCCAATGCTTCTCGTACCGTTGATTTCATTTTATCCTTAGGCACATACCACATGTTTATGTTTACTTTTTTCGTGCGCCCATCTTCAAGTGTGATGATAAAAACATCATATTCTGAATAACCTGTACCACATGACATATTCGGAGCCACATGTTCAATGAACTTACATTCTTTAATTCTCATATTGCTAAATTTAAAATTTATAATCCTAACATTTCATATACAATATAATCACCCAATAATTCATTATCTTCAAAATATTCTTCAATGAATCGTTTAAGTGATTCATCATTAAATTCTTTACACATTGCACTCAAGACGTTTCCAAATCCTGTCATCTTCACAGCAAATTCAAACTTCTTCTGAATGTTTTCATCATCAGAATAGTGTGGTTTCTCGAAGGCCATTTTTTCCCATTCTTCATCTGTCATCTGAATTGTGGTTAGCCCAGAACCATTATCTTCAATGTCAGTTAACTCCGTTATGAGTGTATTGTCAGTGTTCATAATGATATTTCTTAATTTTTTCAATCGCTTCTTCTGTCAGAATGTCATCCTTAAAACTTGGTCCAAGATCTATTTGTTCTTTATATTTAAACGTAATAGTCAAGTTTTCTTCATAATAATTCAGTAGAAATTTATTCAATTTATTATGTGTGTCAGTAAAATAGACTCGTATGAACTTATATTCGGTTTCATCTTCAGTATTGTCCAAAACAAGTTTTACATATGAACTGCTTTTGAAAGTGTCTTGACCTATCTTAATACCATTTTCTTCTTTTGGCTTTGTTCCTCTAATGTCTATACATACTGAATCATCAGACCGCAAATTATCCATAGGATACTTAAATACATCATATAATTTATTATATAATTCATCACACTTTAAATCGACATATAAAAAATCTTTAGATGTATTATTTCCCATTGTCAAAGTTTCAGGTCCAAATTTCAATATCTCTGCGTCTTTCAAATCATATGTTTTGTGAGTCGTCCAATGATCTTTACACATTGTTTCACGTGCTTTCAACAAATTACGTTTCTTTGTTTCAGGATTATATTCATCTGCATAGTAAAGATACCATAAAATGCTTTCCCAATAATTCTCATCATGATCTTTAATTGTGCAATCATTGCAGCAATAAATTTCCGGTGCATGAGGAACTATTGAAAATTGCCAATGTGTTCTATAATTTCTGCCGAAAAATATAATAAAATAACCAGGAAATTCATAACGTGGACTATTATATTTGTCTTTCCAACATATATCAGTACTTGCTATATGAATAGGAAACCATTTAGGTGTATACCATTTAAGATATTCAGTACTTGCAAATGGCCAATAACCACCCTTATATTCATAATCATCATATTCACCAAATTTAGTATTCTTTTTACCCTTATATTTATACATAGGTCCAAAATATACTTTAAACTTTGGACGCTTAAAATATTTACGGGCTTTCCACCAAGTTGCAAATGGACATTGTAGAATTTTAGTATATTTGCCAATTTCTATTCGCAACGACATACGTTCTTTGTTATATTTTATTGGAAACTTCATATATTAATAAATGTTATTATTTGTTAAACGTAATGCAGTATTAATTCCTTCATAAAAGGCATCACATATATCTGTCATTGTGAACTTACCATCTTCTGTTCTATTAACAGCAAATTCATATGATAATTCATTCCATTTTTCCTGTATTGCCTTACGAATTTCTTCCTCAGTCATAATTTATAGTATTTTAATAATTTATATATAAAATATAAAAGCATTACCAAAAATTCAAATATCTTCCATAATTTTGGTAATGCCTATTTTAAAGTTTTGTTTTAAAAAAACTATTTAGTTGCCTTTTCGATATTCATCATATTCACAATCAGGATATTTAATCATATTGTCATAATCATCATTATCGTTAATGACTTCAATTTGTGATTTGTCACTAAACAAATAGTCAATAAGCATTTGCTCATTTCCATCTCTCAGCATTTCTTCAAACGGTGAGTCGTTATTTCTAGTATATGTATGATTTACTTCATCATAATTATATGTATTCCAATCAGCACTATGGTCAATATAACCTTCATAAAAGCCATTTCTTTTTCTATAATCAAACTCGCATTCAATATCATATTTAGATAAAATTGAACTCAACTTATCTGCATACTTATGAGAAATTCTGTTTACATCCTCACGAAAGTTTTCATCGTTCCAATTTAGTTCTGATTCCTCACCTGCCAAATAGTCAACAATGTAAGTCCAAAGATAAGAAGCCCTTTCCTCAATACTATTTAGTAGTTCAGGACCCCACCCAAATTCTCCAAGACCAAAATAAAGTTTAGTTTTTGGAATTTCAGGATTGTCATGTGCAATAACCAATGTATGAACACTGCTACTATTTGTCTCAAAAATACCTTTACGAATTGTTTTCATAATCTTAAACTTTAATAATTATTTGTTGTAATTATAAAATAAAAATGATACAACAGAAATTCAAATTCATTAATCTATAAATATTATGTCTCTATTTGGTGTATTGTAATTAAATATATAACGATGACCGGGACCTCTGCATAAATCTGGATGACACCACCCATAGTAACCTTCTTTCATTCGGTTAATGATGTCCATATTACATTTGCAAGTTCCCTCCTTTAAGTCATCTGACAACTTTGATTGTGGTTTAGAAAATAAACCGAAGTATGGTATAACCAATTCTTGACAATGCTTACATTTTTCATCAATCATATTAATTAAATTTTATGTGAAGTTAATAGTTCATATTAAATTTTATGTGAAGTTAATAGTTCAATAAACTTTTCTTCTGTTATAGTGCATCCTGCTGCACCTTTATGACCACCACCATTATAATGCCTCTTTAAGTATTCTCCACAATTAAAATCAGTGTCATTATTTATATTATATAAAGATAATGTCCATGATGAATCTTTGTTTCTTTTGAATACTGCACCATGTTTAACATCACCATTATTATCCAGTGATTTAAACATTATACTATTTGAACTTCCTTGCATAAACATTACGCATGTCTTTTCATCATCAACAGTCCAACTGCAGTCTCCATATTGATTAATCAAATTTTCATTTTGAGCATCTTGATATTTTATTATATTTTGTCCAGTATCATAAATTAAATTCATCCAGGATTCAGGCATTTCTAATTCATCAGCTTCATATTTATTTTGGATGTCTTTAATTAATGTTAAAACTTGCTCAACATTTAAATTATAATAAACTGTTATTCCAATGTTAATAGTTCTAACATACTCAAAGTCATAATGCTCTCTTTCATATGACCAGCTATCCCATGCAGATAAAATTCTATATATTGTTGGAACGCTTCTTGTAGACCATTTTAAATCATAGCAATCATATAGATAACGCCAGACATTAATGATTGCACTATTGTTAATGTCACGTAATCCATTTACATTAGATAATGTAGACATTCTTTTTATTACAGGAGCATGATGATCACACCATATAAAATTTTGCTCGTATAATTTATATAGCATTTCCATTTTTTCATATTCATTAAAACTTATGTCTAATAATGCTACTTTTTTATATGCAGCTGGCCAAGCTTTAATTATGTCTAATGATATTTTAGATAAATCATTATAATCAGCACCAAAAAGTGCGATATCATTTTTAGATATTAATTTAGTCCTAATTAAATAATCACATAAAATTCCTGCGCTAAATACACCATCATTGTCTTCTTTATGGTATATAATTAAATATTTTTCTGTTTCATTCATAATTTTACGCTTCAAATTTTTTCTTTAATCTTTCATATTCATCTCTTTCTTTTTGCAATGCAATCTCCTCGAAACGTTTTCTTGTGTATTCCTTTTGGGCTATTATTTCTTTTGCCCATTCGTCTACCCATTTATAGGGATCATTAAAGAAACTGTTAATTGGGATATATATCTGTTTTTGTTCTTCATCATAATAATGACCTTGATAACAATATATAATTGCTATATCGTCATTATCATAATCTCCACCACAAAATTCCGACTTAGTATCAAAGTTAAGAACACTTACATAATTCTCTTTAATGTATGAAAATATATCATCACAATATTTAGAAAATTTTTCTGATAATGCTCGATATGTTTGAAATTCTTCTCGTGTCATAATATCTTAAAAATTATTTGTTCTAATATTATATAGCATTTCATCGCATGTTAAATTTTCAATATCATGCATTTCTTTAACAATAGATGATTTAGAATAGGTACCATTTACAAGATCCATATAGAATGTATGTGTACCATCATCACCTTGATATAATTCAGAATATTCATCATCTGAAATATTCAACGTATTCTTTACATCAAGTTGTTCAAGCGCAAGGTTATCAAATGAAAGTACATTAAACTTATGTTTATCTTTATTAGCTTCCTGTAGATATTTCTTATATGAATCAATATTTCCAAGTGGATCTAAATATTCATCATAAGCAATGCCTCGACCTTTCCTCTTAAATCCCAACATAAGAACTTTATAATTCTTATATTCAAGTTTCTTAAATTCACTAATCGGAGTAACACCTACAATGGTGTGCACAACTAAATTAGGAAACCATTTACAGCATTCATAAAAATCATTTGAGAATTTTTTTAATGATACTCCGACACCCTGAATTAACCCAATGTTTGTCCATGTAAAAAGCTTTGAATAATTATCCTCAAATTGCTTTTGATTTACCGTAATATTAACAAATACACCTTTTGTTTTGAAGAACTTTAAGAAATCAATTAGCTGAGGATGGTCAAGATCATTGCCATTAATAGCAAGTTCTGTACCTTTATGAACATGATTCATCCATTCATATGCAGGTGTTCCATCTTCTTTAAATAGTGTAGCATGCTTACCTTCATTTGAACAACCTTCATAGCAAAATGGACAATTCTGTGAACATTTATCAGTAATCTTCACATCCATATTTTCCGGGAAATCTGCAATGAATTCAGTAGCATTATCATCAATAGTCTGACGAATTTTTGTACCGTTATCATATAACTTCACAATGTAATTTCCGTTCTTATATATTGCAATTGTTTTCATATTTTAACTAATCTTTTTAATTAGTTTGTATAGCTCTTTCATTTTTTCAATAATCTCTTCTTTCAATTCATCATCAGGATAATCCATCATTTCGGTCTGAATTGTTGATTCAATGATATTAAAATGACTTGACGATGTGATGTCATCACTGTCTTGCCATGTTGCTAAGCATACCTTTAGCGTTTCACATGCGTCAATTTGATTTTCAGTTGCCTTCATACTTATGACAATACTTTTAACAGTTCTTCATATTTCTTTTTACTTTTCACAATACCTTTGTTCAAATACATAATATCTTCTATTTTTGCTGGACGATATACTGTATCATTTACATTCCCCATAGTAGCATTTTCTGGAGCAATATGGAAACCTTCATCATTAAAGTCAAAGTCATCTGGATTCTTTTCTCTAGCAAAATAATAATGAACACAGCTATCTTCATCAATATTCTTAAACTTAAAAACAAAATGGTCTGTTGCCAAAATGTCTCCGGATCTTGCATCTCTGATTGTCCATTTTTTATATTTTTTGTCAATCAAATCATGAGGAATATGATAATCATCACCATCAATATCAAGTAATTCATATGTTGTGTCCAATACTTTATTAATAAAATATATTTCACCACACTCATCTATAATGCAATCTCCTTCAGAAAATTTAGCTATTTTCTGACTATTTTTTGTAGGATCAATATATGCAGAATAGATAATATCTTTAAGCCATACTCTTAAGTATTCCTCATCTATATATGATAATACCTCTTGAAGATTTTGTTCATCATTTGAACTCCATTGAAGTTTTCCTCCTTGTTTTTCTATCCATGCAATCCATTCATCGTGAACTGCTTTGTTACTGGACGAAACCCCGGAAACTACTTTATGATATTGAATTAAATCATTCTTTATTATATCATCTTTAGTTTGCTCCATATTCTCTAAATTTTGTTTTGCCATAATTTTATTTTTTTTAATTACAAAATTAAAATAGTAATGAGGTCACAAAAATTCAAAAATCGATATAGAATTTTTTAATCGTTATATGATAAATTATATTTAGATAATTCTTGTTCAAGTCGTTCTTTATATAATAGAATCATGTTCTTTCCATCATCTAAACATTTTACGAGTTCACGATTATCAGTTTCATTATATAACATATTGAACTTGTCAATAAGTTCTTCAGTCTCTTCTATTTTATAAACTAAATTAGCTATATTTGTTGCCTCTTCCCGTGTCATAGTTTAATTAAGTTTAAGTTCATCAATTTCGTTTCTTAGTTTTTCAAGTTCTTCCTCTTTTTTCTTTATCTGCTTTTCTATTTCATCTTTCTGCTGTTCATGATTAGCAAAATAATTCCCATATTCAATTGCCAAATTTGATATTCTTTTATAATATTCTTCATTATTTTCTAATCTATTGCGTTGAACTTCAAAATATGAATATGTATCGTATCGTGGAGACATATCAACAACATCAGTATAACCTTTTTCTTTTAATGATATTAGATAATTAATAACTTTATCAATATTATTACCATTATCATACCAAAAATCATCAGGAACTATATCTTTACTATCCATTGTCATTGTTTTATGTGATTCATCCCTTTTATTAATTGTTTCAATAGTTTTTTGAATAACATAAGATGAATAACCATAATCTTTTAAAGTATGTGTTACAATATCTTCAACTGTTGTATACATATCATACTTCTTTTTATTCTGCTTCATTTTTAAGTTCTTTAATTTCATTATAACTGTTATTGACTTTAAAAATTACGATTATAAAATATAAAAATAGTGCTAAAAATTAAAACAATTTAAAATTTTTAACACTATTTTTTCTAAATCTAATTTATAAATATTTTATGCCACAGTTCTTTCTTTTCACTGTCCCATTTATAATCTGAATCATGCAATTTATTAAATAACATATTACGCTGTTCTTCAGTTGCCGGTTGTACACCTATTAACCTGGTCCAATTATTATTATGATTATCATAATTATCGCCAATTGATAATTCTCCTCGATAATTTAAACCAAAATATGCACCTAGACTATCACATGTATAATGTCCATTATATACAAATGGTTGTTTATATAATGAACTGATAAGAACATCTCCACACCTAGCATCAGAAATATTCCACAATCTTGCAATATTGTCTATATCCCAATCATAGCTATTATGGATGCCATCACCAATTGATGTTGTCCTATAATAACCATTTACGACTTCATCAATATGCAAAATCAATCCATTAAAAACAATCCAATCACCAACGTTAAATTTATTCTTAATCAATGTCCAATTATCTTCTTCAGAAAATGGAATAGGTCCTATCATAGAATCTGTTGTATATGAATCATTAGTTATGCCAATAATAGTAACTAATTGGGTCTCATCACCACAATGAACCTTATCTCCAACTTTAAATTTTGTAATTCTTTTTGGCTCTTTAGTTACCGAATTCCATTCCAATCCCGCTTCTTTCATCTTGTGGAAAAGCAAGTCACACTGCTCTTTTGTTGCTGGATGAATATTATATACAAACGCATTGTAATACATTCTATTTTGAAGCACTAAAGAACTTTCATTATATAAAGAACAATAGCTGTGAATATAGTCCTGGTCTTTTTCTACATTCTGATATATACAAATAGTCGGAGTTATATTTGGAAGTTTTTCTATATCACCACCAATTTCAGCTTTATTTATATTACACACAAGCACATCGCCATCTCTTGCATCAGAGATGGTCCAAAGCCTCATACATATCTCATGATTGTATGGAATAATATATGGAATAATACCATGAGGCAGTCCATTTATTTCAACATAATATCCTTTTTCATCAATTTTTGTTATACAACGAACAGCTTCATAATTGTCTCCACTATATAAAATCCAATCACCAACCTTAAACTTCGGTTGGACTTTATCCGCAAACTTCTGCTCGCCTTGCTTTTCAAGCCAAGCAAGCATATCATAACAATCTACATTATTATGATCCAGTATGCCTTCTCCAATATTATTAAGTACTAAATCAATAATTGCTTTCCTTATCTTTTTGTCATTATTCTCTTTAGGTTCTTTAAGTTCAGGAAAGATATATTCACAAGTGGTAGTACCTGCTTCAACATCAATGTCTTTTCCGTTATTTAACGCTCTTGCCCTTTCTAAAGCCTCGTCATATGCTTTTGCTTTTTCAATTATAGTTTTCATATTTATTCTATATTGTTAAATTTATCCTCAAGTGAGTTTAACCATTCAAGGCGTTCGTTTTTTCCTTCTTTACTGATATATGTCATTTGATCTACATCTCTCATTAAAGTAAAAGCCATTACTCTATCATTATCATTCCATATAGGTTGCCTTTTTCCTTGATTTTCAAGCCAAGTAATTGCTGCCTTAAATTGGTCTTTGAATTGCTCGTCAGTTCTTCGCAATCCATCATAAAGATACTCAAGTATCCAATTTTTAGATTGCTCATCATCTGACTCTTTGAGCTCAGGAAAAATTCTTTCTAATGTTGCTTTAAGATGTTTGTCTTCATCTTTATAAGCAATAGATGCTTTCTCAAGTGCTCCCTTATATCTTTTTTCATAATTTAAACTCATGAATATCTAACTTTTAATTATTAAATTCTAATTATTTAAATTATCTTAATGCAAAGTGATGTATTATTTTCTAAGTCCATTATGGCATGTTCATAAAATTCTTTCAACGAAGCAGATTTTGTTTCATTTATTAATTTTTTAAAATCTTCAATTGTTTTACTGACATCATCTTTCTTAACACATTTTAATGCCTTCCACTTATATCCTCCGTCAAACCAAAAATTATATCTTGATTCATCTTTCCAATTCTCATGATACACTGGCATGTACTTGTGCATGGTTTTGGGGTTATGGACCTTGTCTGGCATGTACATCACCATGTTTTCTGGAATATTCATACCTTCAATAAAGAAGTGAAGAATCTGAAGAAAATTCTGCAACATCGGAAGGTAATACTGTTTAAACAAGTCAGTATCCTCAATTGGTGTTTCAAAAATACGGGGATTATAAATTAGGATTCCAAGCATCGAATGAAAATCATGATAAATTGTTGACATTGTAGCAAACCACGGAGAATCATAATCTTCATATTCTTTATTGAATCTTAAATAAGAATATAATTCAAACACTTCTTCATACATTGGGTATATCTCACGTTTGAACATATGAAACTTGAAGCTCATCCAATATGGATGTTCCTTAATTGTATCATGTAGTTCCTTTAATCTATTTAATGCTAAATCTATTGTCATACTTTTCAAAATATTCATAAAACTCCAGAACAGAATCTATAATGTTATGTTTTGTATTTTCTAAACATGTGTCATTCATAACACTTTCATACGCTTCTTTCCAAGTCCAAGTATTTTTTCCTGGTTGAGGTGCAGCAACATAAATACCATCTTCACCACATTCAAGCATAGACTTTTTAATTTCTGTTAATGCTATTTCTTTTGCTTGTTCTCGTGTCATAATCTTTTCTTTTTATGTAAAATATTTTACACCATTAGATGTATAAGCAAATCCCCAAGCTGACTTCCTCATTTGTTCATCTCTTTTCAGCTCTGCAAAGGTGATTGGAGGTAATCCTAATTTTTTGCACCATTCATTGCCTTCTTCTAAATTTTTAAAATCTTCCTTTGTCATACGTTATTAACAATATTATAAATTCGTTCTAATATATCAATTGTGACATATCGTGAGTCAAGTTTATTAACAATCTTCTCAATAAGTCTTTTTCTTTTTTCTTCTTTTGTCATACAAATTGAATTTTTAAATTACGATTATAAAATAAAAATGTTTTCACAAAAATTCAAATTTTAATGAAAACATTTTAGTAAATATATATTAATAATGGTTTATCTTCCTTAATCAATAATTTTTACAAGTTCACTGCTAGAACAATTTTTTTGTCCTTTAACTAGCCAATGACAATATTCTGGTGAAGTTGACTGATAATAGCCATCATCAAAATACTCCCAATATTTTCCATCCACACTTGTCAATACTCTATATTTAAAATCAGGCCCATCGCCTTCAAGAACAATATCACCAGCCTTAATAAATTTACTTGATATTTCAAAATCAGAAAAACGTCTACCGTCAAATGTAGTATCATCAACAAGACTTAATAGACGTTCTACATCTTTATCAGTATGTCCATCCCAATGTGGAGCCTTATATAATTCATCACAATGGAAATAATCCCAATACTTATTTTCGTAATGATATGTATATGTTCCATCCGGCGTATCGATGCCTACGATAAACCAACCACCGTCAAAACATAAGTTTCCGTCTTCATGACGATATGATTTCCAACTAATATCAGGATAAGTTTTTACTAAAGCAGCAAATAATACCATTCGTTGAAAATATAATGAATCATATGTATGGAAACCATCAGACAATTCACCAATATCATTAATTTTGTCAATTTGAGACAAAATATATTCTTTATCTTTTTCTTTCATGATTATAAAATATTTAAATCTTCTTATTTTCTAACAACCAACAAACCATGTCAAATGCAGCATCAATAGGATCACAATACCAATCTGTACAATACATTGTTGATCTATAAACTATATGCCACATGTTATTGTCAAAACCCTTACATAGATCTGGTTGGCAACCGCCGTCGTTAATAAAGTCTTCATCATATAACTTTGGCATCAACTCCATCAATGCGGATAGACTCCATGCTGGTATATAATTTTCAGGTTCACTTACCTCTTCCTTTACTCTAAGTACTTGATATTTAGGACCATCTGTATGCAATCTCCCACACATCCAAATCATATCAGCCGTATTGACATCAATCCCTAATTCTACAAGTCTTTGAGATTGTTCAAGAGATGTACAAATATTAGTCATAATGTTATTTAATAATTTATTAAATTTTCTTGTTTTCTAATAACCAACAAACCATTTCAAAAGCTGCATCAATAGGATTATTTAAATGATATGTTTCATATAATGTAGTACCAATATTAGAAACATATTCAAAACAGTAAGTTTCTCCTTGTGAATTATATCCTTTATATTGTTTAAAGCCGTATCTTTTATTATCTTCTATAATTTGAAATGGCATCAATTCTAACAGTGCAGTAAGGCTCCAGGCAGGATAGCATTTTCTTCCATAATCTTTTTCAATTTCAGGATAGTAACCAACACTTAATTTCCATCCTTCATCAATAAGACTCCAATCATCCCACATCATATCAGCAGTATTGACATCAATACCCAACTCTATGAGTTTTTTAGACTGTTCTTGCGATGTACAAATATTAGTCATATAGCATTATTTTTTAACTGTATCAATCAATATATCTTTATATGCCTTACAATAATTAATCATATCTTCTTCATCATCAAATTTCTTATATGTTAATTCATAATCATTAAAGAAATTAGTTGGAATAAGTGAAAAAAGAGTAAAGTTACAGAAGAAATCATTCTTTGTGTCATTAGAATCATATAGTTCAACCACAGGAACATTTACCTGATTCTTACCCATAAAAGTTTTCTTATTTATAATGTTATGACGAGAACCGATAACTCCCCATGCATCATTAACATCATCATAAACAACTATCCGTCCACCATTAAAACCATAACCTTTACTTGCATATTCACATTCTACAATATTATTAATAGACATATCAAATCTATATCCAGACTTCTCTATAAAAGTCATAGCATCAATATCATATATTGTACCATTTTCTTTAAATACTGAACTCATTCTAGAATTTTGATATGAATCTTCTTTATACGACAAAGATTTACCCCACTCTTCATCAGTAAACTTTAAAGGTGACAAAATTCTAAAATTTACAGCATTACTAAATATGCGAGCAGCAATAGGTGCAGACATTCCACTATGTCCTTGCGTATCAAACATACTAAGTAAATCTATAATATCTTGTTCTTTACCACCTTCTCTACGATAATGTTCAATTGCATTACTGTCTTTAGCATACTTGCGGATAATTGGCAAAGCAAAACGATATGTTAACCAATTAATTGTTTTTTTCTTTATGTTCATTATATTACTTATTTAATTTTTTTTAATTCTTTTGCCATATTCACAGTTTGTTCATGATCCATAATTAACTCCGTGCTTATTTTTATAACACCTAGATGTTTGTATGCAGCAACATCATATTCATGATATAGAGGAAGATCTTTAATTTCTTTTGCAACCTCCCCAATATGATATTCATTGAATTCTGTACCCCATGGTGTTGTAACTTTTTGTTGGTACAAATTAGCATACCCGGAGAATTTTGTTAAATCAGTTTTCATTATCAAAAAATTTAAAAATAGTTTCTATATTGTTACTGAATTTCTGTTCTTGCTCTTCTAAACAATCAAGTAATTCTTGTAAAGTCATTTTAGATCCATAATATGGAATAATTTCTTCTTTAATGATATGAATTTTTCGTCTTGTTTGTTCTAGAAGTGCTTGATTTTCATAAAAATCATATTTAATTTTTGTACTATTTTTCATAATTCGGGATTATCATATATGTTTCCAATAACTTTTACCCCAATAAGAGAATCTACATCATTTATATTGCACTCATTTGGATCATAATCAAAATATGGATTAGCAATTTCATGCTTTAAATCTTCTTTATGAATTTCTCTAAAACCACGTTCACATATTGGTATTATACCATAATCATTTTCTACACCAAACATACCATCAGTAAATGTTACTATACCTGTAACTTTAGCCAATCGTATTCCATACCCAAGTAAATGAGGTTCGCAATCAGGATTTATGCAATAGGACTGCAATTCATAAAACTCTATAATATCTCCTTCATAGATTTCTTGACCATTTTTATCATACACATTTGAAAATTCACAAATAGTATCAGGTTTTACATATACAAAATCAATGGTTTTTACAGAACCTTTACCTACTTGAAAATATATAACCGGACTGAGTTCATCTGTATAAACTATGTTTCCGTACACCCAATTATTAAAACCTAATTTTTGAGCTCTATATTTATGTATTCTATTCATATTTTTTTAATTTTTGACAATATTAAAATATAAACATACATCAAAAAATTCAAAAATAAATTATGAAACACTAAATTAAATTATACTGTTTTAACTTATTAACTTCGTCATCTGTAAGTTTTTCATTATGAATATACTTACGATATATATTACTTAATTGCTGTGTATAGTTACGAAATTCATGTAGTAATTTACAGTTATTATGATATTGATGTGTGCATTTCCAAAATCCGTGACATGTGTCTGAATCATCAAAATCACCACCACAGTTAGGTGCATTTTTACATGGATTCATTGATGCTATTAATTCATCAACAGGTTTCATTAATACTAACTCTTTCATAAGGTTATCATAGCGTTCAATATCTTCTTTAATATAGTCTTCTCTAATATTATCATCAAGTATAGTTTTAATACTTAAATGATTTAATGTTCTAATATTATAAGTTTTAGAACGATGATCCATTATTTCTAATATTAAATCAAGTAATGAAGGTATATCAGATAATTCTAAAACACCCTCAGAATTTTCATCATAAGTATCTATATCATCACAAGTATCTATATCATAATCATCAGGATCTTTATAATTAGCTGTTTCAGCATATACGGAATACATTGTGTCTATACCATATTTGTTAATCTCTACATTAATATTCTTTGGATAACCTGCTGCTATCACGAGAAATTTTATATACTCACTTGTTGTCATAATACTTTTCTTATATATAATTTTGGAAAATCAAAATATTCAGAATATACATTAGTTTTTAAAAAACCATCAGGATTTAAATACTCTACATATATGTAATCTTTATATGCACGTGCATAACCATACAAAAGAATCTTTTCTACTTTAGACACATCTTTAGGTGGTTCAACAAACTCATTAGTTATAATATTAATATTAAGTGGAGGAATATGTAGAGCTTGAATATATACTGGTATGAAATTTTCAGTTAAATCATTTAACCTAATTAAAACTAAATTGGGTTCTTCTTTTAATTTAATATATCGTTGTTCATTCATTTTTCTTAATTCCTAATATTTCATTAAATACTCCAGCGCGAAACATTTTAAAAATATCATGTCCTCTTTTAATTTCCTTGCAAGGAGAACCATCAATATGTAACTGCATCCCCGGTTTAACCTTCACATCTTTATTTTTATAGCAAAGATATATGTCATAACCTAAATCTATCAAATCAAATGACAAATGTGCAAGTGAAGTTGTAATAATATTATCACACCCGTCATCAATCATCTGCTGTGTAAAATCATAATAATATGTTGAATCAGCAATGCCATTTGTCAATCTTGATAAAGACCAAAAATCAACACAAAAATATATTTTCCTTTTATTCATAATTCTTAAATGATTTTTTATTAAAAAAACTTTAAATCTCCAAAATTATACATTGAATACATTATACTTTCATACGGTGACTTATATTCTAGAATTACAATCTGTTCAGAATTAAATGTCTCTTCTCTATCTTTATACTTTTTAGATATGAAATTCAAAGCTTCATAAAAATCATTAAATTTCTTGTTTGTCAATTTAACAAGCTGACCACTAGTTACACGTGTTACTGTAAAATATGGATATTTTTGTTCACTCATAATTTAACTAAATTCAATTAATACTTCATCCTTTTCAAAACTATTAAAAAAATCTCTAATGTTCTTATATAATGTTTCAGTATATCCTTCTACTAAATTATTGTTTTCATCAAATGTATAAGGCAGTCGTGAACCTTCATCAGTATTCTTATACCATTCAAGAAAATTAATTAGACTTTCCGCATCAGTCCAACCAAGTGGATTTGTTCCAGTAGGTGAAGTTAAATAAAATTCATCAGGCTGGTCAACAGGATACCCATAAACCCTGAAGAACTTTTTATTTTTAAAAGGATTATTTATTTGCCTGCGTTCATCACTATCATCATATTCATGATAATATATATTACCATTATGAATTTTAATAAAGTATTTTAATGAATTATTATTACGAATAAAATCATAATTATCAATGATAAGTTTAGAGACTTCATCAATATCATTGGACTTATCGGCAATATTCTTAACATTTGTTATTGTATTAAGTTCTTTATTAAGATTTTTCATATACTGTTTATATGATTCCTGATGATAAAAAATACGTTCTTTAGTGTCTTCATCAATATAACTTACATCGTTTTCGTTATATGGATAATCTCCACGATCTACACCATTCATATAACTTTCATACCAATCAATTGCTGACTTAATATAATCATTATACTGTTTCTCAGTATATGTATCAGCAAAATCTTTAATAAAATTATAACTATCATTAATGATACTCTTTAGTACATCAATGTTTTTAACTTTTCTATAAGACCAAGTATGACAACCCATAATTTTTAAATATTTTAAATTTCTGCGTATAAATCTAATTCACTAATGTAATTTTTAATCTCTCTAATTTTATGCAATTCTTTACCTGCCCAACATGCCCAATCCTTTCGGTTTAGAAAAAACAATATTGATAATTCTTCTTCTGAAAATGTTTTTGTATTCTTAAACATCAATTCATCATTTTCATTAAGCCAAGGCTTATTTAAAAATTGTACATAAAATTCTTTATAGTGATATGAGCCATCGTCTGCCCATTTTGAAAAAGGAACCTCTTCACAAAATTTATCACATTTTGTTATATATATTTTCATAATTTAATATTTTTGACTTTTCCGCATTTCTTACATATTAATGTTTCATTTACCCATCTATCTTCTGTATCTGGATCATAATAATGTTGTCTATAATGTACATCATAATCATGTTTACATATCCACTCTTTAATATGGCTTGCTACATAAATAATAAATATAAGTGAAACAATTATTAAGTCCATATCATAATTTTTTTAAAAATAGCAATTATTTCATTACAATGTGTAAAACTATTAACTAATGAATAATCAGTTTCATGATCATTCATAAATTTTACAAGTTCATCAATATCTGTAAATGTCTTATGAAAATATGTTTTGTTAAATGGATTATCATAATTAATATTTTCATTATGCTTATCGTTAAGTTTATTATGAACAGGTACGCCACATTCTTGTAAAACATAGTTATTTTCTGCTAACTGACTAAAAAATTCCATTCTTTCATCTTCAGTAGCAAATCTTGCATTATTATAATTCAATTTATGAAATCTGCAAGTATGCATTTCTGCCGAATCTTCAAAAATGTAATTAAAGTAATAATAACAATCTTTACCTACATATATTAGATCACCATCACCATCTATAATAACAGCACCTGTAAATCGAGGGTATAATATTTCTCGTCCAAATTCCCAATTTAAATTAGTTACATTTGGAAACAGTATGCACTCACATGATGAATTCTCACCATAGTGATTACAATTAAATATGTTATCATTATAACTACATACAATGAATTTATCTGTTACTTCAATAACTGTCACATAATCTTTATGTTCTGTTGACCATAGATCAAGATTATCATTAGTATTAACATCAAAGTTACGAATAATGTCCGCTATATTTATCTTATTTGTCATCATATCATTAAATAATTAAATAATTACGATTATAATATATAATAAAGAAGATGAAAATTCAAAAAACTAATTAATTTCTTCAAATTCTGCATCTTCTACATAAATATATTTTCCATTATTCATCTTATGTAATGATGATTTTTTTCCATTATTCATCTTATGTAATGATGATTTATGATCTTGGTAACCAAGAAAACTATATATAATTTTATAACAAAAATCGTTAATGAATTTCACTAATATTTTAATAAGTCTTCTCATAATTTATATTCATGTGGTAAGCATTGTTGTAAGAAAAATGCCTTTGATTCATCAGTCATTGTATTCAATTGCAGATATTCGCAGGACTTTAAATGAACGGGCTTTCCTTCATGTTGATAATTTGCGATACATTGTGTGAACCTATCTTCACAATCTTCACAAAATGCGCATTCGTCACAACGAATAGTGTCTTTACCAATTTTAATAAAATCTTCTTTATTCATATCAATCAATTCTTAATCTTTAATAATTAATTCATAATCTATTCCCAATCTTGCCGCAAGTTCCTGGACTGATTTAATGAACACTTCTCTCTTATCCTCAAAATTGAAATAGTATTCATATTTTCCATCAGGAAGGTTTATTGCAGCTTCCCAAAGTTTCGCAAGTCTTTCACGTTCAGCTTTAGACAGTTCATCATAATTACCTAAATTAGAGTGACGCATTTCGTCGGATTGCTCAAAACAAAAATCTGAAACCCTTTCAGGTGTTATATTAGCAATACCACAGAACACCCCATCACGATAATTCCATTTATTGTTTTCTATGTATAAATAACGATTTTCCATAATCTATTTCCAATCTATAACTTTTTTCTTAAACTTACCGCATTTTCTACATTGATACATCTCAACTGTATGATAATACCAATCATCAAATGTACATTTAATTCTCGTATGTTTACCTAAATATTCATAATCATGCTTACACAATAATCTACCGAACAATCGCATAATCTTCTTTGTCGTTTTCATATATATAATCTTCTTTCAATGACATATCTTCTTCTTTCATCATTTCCATACAATGTTGTCTACCAAGTTCGAGACAGTCTTCCATTTCTGGACCATATTGATTGTATTGCTCAAGTTCTTCCCAATCTTTCTTTAACTGTTCCTCAGAAGTATTTTCAAGATACTCTTCAAGTGCCTGAATAAGTTTTGAGCGTTGTTCTTTTGTAGACATAACCTATTTAACTTTTGATAATAATGTTAATACCGTAATTGATTTTGGCTTGAATGTTGTTTTAATATTATTTAAACATGATGAAACAGTGTTCCCTGATGAAACAATATCATCAAGTAATAATACATTCTTATCATTTATCATATCTGAAACATTTTCACCATTGTCATCAATATATTTTATATATTTCAAATATTCTTTTGGAACGCATTTTGCCTCAAAATATTTGGATTTCATTTTACGAAATCCTTGTTTGATTTTTTCCCATGCTTCATTAAAATTATCACCAAGTTCTTCACGTAACATGTTCATATCATCAACCAATGAATCAAAAACATCATCAGCATTCAGTTTCACAAAATAATTTTCAATGTTATTTGGAACGTTAAGAATCTTTGCAACAGATTTCATAAATCTTTCATTAAGACTTGATGATGACGGAACAATGATAATCGTATCATATTTCTTATCTAATTTTGAACATACATCAATGAATCGTCTTAGATATTTTCTAATGTCATCATCTGATATATTGAACTTCCATCCGTTTTTATTTTTCAATGCATATATGAAAGGATTGCCATCCCTCTGACGATTTTCAGTATCATATAGTTTTGTTCTTTTGAAGATAGAAATAATATCAACATCATCAATCTTATCATACACTGGATTATTCAATAATGAAAAATCTACTCCACGTGAATGATTGTCTGTTAATGATACTGTTCTATTTTCAGTATTTATGTCTATTCCTTCAACAATAAACATATCATCATCATGTATACTTGACAATGTATATGATTCTTTTATATATGCGTTAAGAGGTTTCATGCGTTATTTATGAATTATTTTTATGAATTATTCTATAGATTGTTTTTTAATCTTGGATTGATTTAATCTTGGATTAATTCAAATTCATTTTGAGAGTCATCTTCAAATATACTCATTAAATTATATATACAGCCCAAATATTCTAAATAATAATAACCGTTATTATCAATGATTCTATAATATGAAAAACAGTCAGCATCATCACATTCTTCAAGAATTAATTCTGAACCGTTTGTGTAATAATTATGATTATAACAACTTTCATAATTACAATCATTAAATTCGATCTTAGAAACGTAATTAAATCCTGTGGTGTTAAAAATCATAACTAATGTATTTTGTAAATTAATAATTACGATTACAATATATAATAAAGATAATGAAAATTCAAAATTTTGACGACTGTATTTGCGCATCTATAATATTATTTACATCATTCCATGAAACAGGTGTAAAATTATTATTGTCAACACCTACATCATATTGTGAAGGAAATAATATATCCAATCTTGAGAAATCTAAACCTTTATCTGTATATGGTGACGTATGAACATGTCCAAATAATTGATATGATGAGTCTAAACCTCTCCATGAACCAGAATAGCAAAGAAATGGAAAATGATTCAATATGACATGACGTTTACCAATTTTTAAATTATATTGTTGATGAATTTCTTCAAAACGCCATGCTTGCTGCTTAACTATACTTCGCCAATCATGATTACCAACACACAAATAAATTTTTCCATTTAATCTTTCAAGAATATCATGCACACGTTTTGTTGGTCCAAGAGCAACATCTCCTAAATGGAAAACAATATCGTCTTTACCAACAGCATTATTCCAATTATTAATTAATGTTTCATCATGTTCATCAACATCAGTAAATGGACGATTACAATATTTGATAATGTTTACATGTGAAAAATGAGTATCAGATGTAAAAAATACATTATCTTTATTTATATCTATTGTTATTGGTTTCATTGTTACATAGGTGATAAATCTTCATAATATTCCCAGATAATATCCTCAAAGCCGTCCATTATATCTTCTTGCTCAACTAATGGATGACCTTCATATTTTTCATAAATCTTATCAATTTCTTCTCTAATTCGAGATATAATCTTTTCCGCTTCCATTTTTTTAAAATTATATATTATACATTCCTTCTGGTGCTTCAAGAGCTAATCCTTTGGTAATTAAACCACTATAGTCAAACATTTTCTTATTGAGCCAATCAAATTTTGCAACCATATTAGTAATGGAACAGCCTTGTGGCGATAGTGAAAGAAAATCATTCAATTCGTCCTTTGTCATACTTGACATTGCCCGATAGTATGGCTTAAATTCTAAAGCAGTATTGACATTAAAAATACTACCTCTATCATTCTTTACAAGTAACCAAGACTCTGAGATTCCGACAACTGTAAAAATCATGTTCTTTTCTACAACAGGAACATTGATTTTTACGCCATAATACAATCTAGTGCCAATATCTTTAAGTACTAAATCTTTTTCTTCTTGTGTCATATCAGTTTATTAGTTTATTAGTTCAAAATGAGTTTGATAATTACCACCAAAATTACTACAATCTATATAATCACAAATGTGTGGTTCTCTGTCAAAAAGGTCCTTTCTTTTGCGATAAAAACAACACCTTAGACATCTTGATTGAAATTGCTCACTATTACGATACTCATTGTAAAAATACTCCTCGACAGCTTTTACTTCGTGACCAAGAACATTAAGTCTTTTTTCTCCTACTTTATAATATGTTTTCATATCTTAATAGTTTTAATCTTTTGTGTTTCTGAAATAACAATAATAGCTGTATTCTTGTCGTGTACATAACGCTCAGTATGTGTTCCACAATTGACAAATATGTCAGTATTATTATTGTCAGACACTCTTAACATAGCATATTCAAGAGTACTATATCTGTCATCTTCAGGATGCAATCCTTTGCATTCATCATAAATATAAATCTTCTGTGTGCCATCAAAATAGTCAAAACTATGCAGGTAACCTTTCAGCAATCCTCTAATCATTGATTTGTAATGGATAGGCATTTCTTCTGAACTATTGGCATTCAGTAATTCAACACACCATAATTTTGACCTTCCATTAAGTTCAATAGATACTTTATAGCCTAATGCCATAAGTACTTTTTCAACATCACATATAAGTTTATCTATATACCGTGTTGTATTGGTTTGCTCTTTCTCGTTCATATCTTTCTTTATATTATAAATTTTAATATTTTTCCCACATTCAGGACAAGTAACACAATAATCCCAATCACCTTCCATATCACCTACAAGGTGAATATCTTCAGAACCATATAAAAGTTTTGCGTTGCATTTTGGGCAACTTATATGTTTTTTCGTATGATTTTTAAGTACTCTCATGTCTTTCTTAATCTAACATATCAATATCTTGAGTTGTGTGACCCAATAATTCTTTGTATAAATTTAGTTCAGATTCACATACGGAGTGAGTATTATCCATTGTGGATTTAATCCATTTCCACTCATCAAACGTGATAACATTTTTGCTGCCATATCTTTCAAATGAACTTACTTCATCAAGATATTGTTGATATAATTCTTCCTGTGTCATAATTCAATTTCTTCTTCTTTTATTATTGGATAATTCTTTTGAACTTCTATTTTCTTCAGCTCCTCCTGTAATGCATTCTTTAACGCATTAATCGCAACTTCTTTAGAATTATACCATTCATGTAGTATATCATAGCAATGCAAGCTTCCATCAAATGTAACGCCTTTCCACGGAAGATACCAACGTTTTTTACAAAGTACCTTATAGACAGTATATTCTTTTCCATCATAAAAGGTCTCCGATATTAATTTATATTTCATTGATGTAGTTTTTTGTGTTATAGTTCAATTGTCTTTTCAATGCCACAAAGTCGTAATGCATGCTGGAGTTCATGAACTTTTAGAAATGAAAATTCGTTTTTATAACTGATTTCATGATCATTAAACTTATCGTAATTTACAATTTCCAATCTCCAATCACCATCGTGACCATCATATAAAGTTATCTTTATATAACCGTCAGCAGCGCGATTATAATAACGATAACATTCTACATCGTCTTCATCTAATGTTTTTTCAAACATGTTCTTCATAAGAATTTTTGGCGTGGTGGGAATGGCTTCGATATTCTCAAGTTTTTCTGTTATACCTAATCCATCCAAATTAAGCCACACTATATTCCTGATTGAATCAATTGCATCAATCGTCAAGATTTCTTTCTGTACATTCTTACGAATGACATAATCTCCAATCATTAACTCGTTTGCTTTCATAATCTTAATTGTTATGTAATTACAAATCTAAAATAGATATATCTGATTAAAAATTCAAAGTCAAATTGTTAATTATTTGTTAAATTTTATTCTTGCATCATAGTTGTTTATTCAGGTTCTTGTATTGTTTCATTTATACTTATCTTATATAATATGTCCATAAATTTACTTTTTTCATCTTCCGATAATTCATTCCAATGAACCAGTTCACAATATTTCAAATGACATGCTTCAGTATATGTTTCATCCTTTGAATAGTTTGCAACGCATCCATCAAAATTGTCTTCACAATTTTCATTAAATGCACAGTTTTCACAACGAATAGTGTCATCTGCTGCTTCTAATAATTTTTTATCATATTTCATAATTCAATCTACCATCATTTTTTTAATTTCACCTTTCATAAATGGTTTTAAATGAATATCTCTCATCAATGTCTGAACACAATTCAAGATGAGTTTTATCTTCAGCTATATCATATACTTTATAATACCAATCGCCCAAACATTCAATATTTAATATTTTATACAAAGTACCGTAATTGTCTGTAATCAATTGACCAATACAAAACTTTGGTGTGATTTTTAAGGTTTGTTTACTTAGCTCTTTCTTCTCACTGTTCCACTCCCAGCCAGCTTGAGTCATCTCTTCAAAAAGCAGGTCACGTTGTTCTTTTGTTGCTGGAATTAAATCATTTGAGTTAATTATATTTCCATTTTCAAAATCTGCATAAAAGAAGCTATCATCATAACGACAATGCAAGAAACAATAAGAATGGTCATTACAACTGCCACCATCAGAATGATGACCTATACTTTGGAATATTCCAATAGTCCCATCTGATTTGTCAGCAACCACATCTCCATCTCTAGCGTCAGAGATTGTCCATTTGTGCCATTTATGTTCACTATCAAACGAAATGTCATAAAATAAACCATTTTCATCAGATACAACATATCCTTTATCAATCATGTTGAACAAAGTAGTGTCATCAGACGAACATCTGATTTCCTCAACACGGCGGACAATTTTCCCAAACGAATCTTCTGTAACAATCCATTCACCAACATTGAACTTAGGCTCAAATTTATTCAATTCTTTCTTCTCATTGTCCCATTCCCAACCAGCTTCTTTCATTTTTTGGAATAATAGTTCACGTTGTTCTTTGGTTGCGGGATGCGTTTTTTCATTTTTATGTTTTACTGTGAAATATTGAAAACCTCCGTTATTCACTAAAGAACAAGAAGACATCCAATCAAAATCATAACATTTGTCGAATATACCGATGTTTCCGTATGCATCTACAAGCGCATCGCCGTGTTTTGCGTCATCGATTGACCAAAGATGATAAATATTAACATCATCACTACCAATATAACCACCATTTGTAAGGTCATACCCGTACTCATGATTATTGAGGCTTTCGCTACAATTTTTAATTTGATAGGCTAACCCCGTAACTTCATTAACAACCCAATCACCATTATGGAACTTTGGTTTGACTTTCTTCAATTCTTTCTTCTTATTGTCATATTCATATCCTTTTTCTTTCATCTTTGTAAACAACAGGTGATGCTGTTCTTTGGTGGCGGGATGTAAATTGGCTGTCCATGTTTTAGAATAATACGGTACTTCTTCCTGAAATGCTAATTTTCCATTTTTAAATGTGTTACCATATCCCTCAACACACGGCATACTATATAATCCTTTTACACCTTTATTATGATATTTCTTGAAAATTATAATTTTTTCCCAGGAATCATCACCTTCATGCCAATTTATAGAAAGGATATCACCTTCCTTCGCGTCAGCGATTTCCCACAATTTGAAATTATCATACAAATCTTTAACGATTGCTATGTGGCACCCATATTCATTTTGTAAGCACCCTTCTTGTGCACAATAATACGCAGTATTCTTATCAAAAGTAACACCTTTACCAAAGAAGTCTTTAATACATTGATACCAATTTCCAACATGAAACTTTGACTCAACTTTATCAGAAGACTTCTGCTTCATGTTTATTGGTGGAAATTCATAATTATCTTGATCTTTAATGGCAATTAACTCATTAGTGCAATGATAATATTCATTATCAATAGACACAACTACAGGCATACCGTCTGTATAACCATTAGCAGCCTCACGCCATGTTCTCATTGTGTCACCTTCATGAAACTTCGGTTCAACTTTGTCAGCAGGCTTTACACAATTCTGATCATCAACCTTTTCTTCTTTGACTGCTTCAAGTGCTGATTTGCCTTGTGGTTTCTCACTTTGCTTTTCAATATTACCATATTTTTCTTGCAATTTTTTAGCAATACGTTCGGTATCTGGATTATCAAGATAATTACCAATACCATCTTTTTCAGTGAGAACCATATCAACAATATATTTCCAAATACGTAAGTCTGAAAAATTGGATTTATTTTTACTTTGCTTGTCAATCCAGCAGTCATATTCCGCTAGTATCTCGTCAGATGTTTTGCCCTTAACAGGAGTATAAAATCCATTAAATGCAAGAACAACATCACCTTGCTTCAGTGCTTGTTTAACAGCATTTTCAATCATTGTACCTGCTACTGGTCTAAAGACATATTCATTGTTTGAATCCTGTTTTTCAAGCCAAGTTATCCATTTTAATATTTTTTCAGCTCCTTCTTTTGTTACGCATCTTGTATTTTTGAAATGCGTGATAAGTTCTTTCCTTATCTTCTCATCCTCACTTTTGAGTTCGGGAAATACATATTCTCCTATTTCTATTGAACTTGTAGTAGCATTATCCATTGTTATAATTTCTTTCATTTTAGAAATTGCCTCATCATAGCGTTTGGCTTTATCTTTTATTGATAACTCTTTCATATTCTGTTTTCTATTATATAATCTTTAATAAGTTTAAGTTGATTGTATGTAAATAAATCCATACGTCTAATCATATCAGATATAATATCATATTCTCCCTTTGAATTTATTGGCTGAGTATATGCACAAAGTCTTGAGTGATTCATACCAGCTTCTACAAATTCAAGTAGTTTATCGGCATCTATAATATGAGACATAATCACAATAGTTCTTGTTCATTCAACATCAGTATTATCTTAACACAAGCGTCAATGGCATTGTCTTCTGAAAATCCTTGTACACATTTAATATCACTAAGAATTGAATTATGGTTTTCTATAACAACATATTCTGAAACTTTCCATCCAACACCAGCTTCATGCTCAAGGTATATATCTGGTTTTAGAAAATCAAGCAGAGCACTAAGTGACCAACACGGAATATCGCTCTCTAATGTTGCGACGAAACAATATGGTTGATATTCATGTGTATCATTTGAATTATACGCTACAATTCTATAACACATGTCAGCGGTCTTTAGTGGCAGTATCTCTGCCAACTTCTTTGATTGTTCTATATCCGTATATGATTTCATAATCTTCTAATAAATCAATTAAATCACTAAAATATATTCCAACAAAAGGGTCTTCTTCTCTATAATCTGCAATACACTTTTTGTTATAAAGTATATTGCGTAATTTTTCTTTTTCTTCTTGTGTCATATCTCTTTTATTCTAATGCATAATTGTGCATCAAGAAATAACCAATCAACTTCATAATTATTTTCTTGATTGTCAGATATATTCAATAAACTATTTTCAGCTGCTTTTTTAAGTAAGTCTAATAACAGTTCTTTATCTTCTTGTGACATAATTTTATGAATTATAAATTCCTCTATTAATTAAATTGTTCATTTCTCTTTCAAAATATTCACATTGATATGGCAATACATTATCTATCCACTTATCTATAAGATGCCTATATTTGACATGCCAACTTGTTCGACAACGCCATTGCAAATATGTTCTAAGTTCTTTTGTCATAATCTTATTTTTCTTTTAATTGTTCGACTAATTCTGTCAATTCATTCTTTCTGCGCTGAGCGCAGAATCTACAATTGCCTTTATGAGCAAGATAACCATATCCTTGATACCCACTAGATTCTCTCCTATTAAGATACTCGCAACTATCTATAACAACAATATTGAAACCATTTAAACGTTTTGCTTCTTCTATCTCAGCATCTGTTTTATATTCGCACCCCATCATTATCAAAACAGTTAATACCAATATGATAATCTTTTTCATAGTTAAAATTTAATAGTTTCATTAGATACATCCTCCACAGCATCCATACTCAACATTCTCGTTGACAACACGAGCAATCTCATCTTTGTAAGGTTCCAATTCTGAATGCTCAGATAAGTCTACTTCCCAATCGCCTTGTGTAGCCCACATATTATAATCATCGTCTTTACAGATGTAACCACCGCTCATCATAGCATGATTAAAACTATACAACTTTCCATTAACTCTGATTTTGAGAGTTCCCATACACAGGCATGGATATTTTCCGTCGTACGATACAAATTCTATTGTTGTCATGATCTTAAGTTTTAATGTTGTTTTCAATTTAATTTGTATAAATAAAATAAAAATGTTTCTTGAAAAATTCAAAGAACATTCATATTATTTTAGTTATTATTTTTTTAATGTTACTTAATATGATGACGCTGATGACGTTGTTGACACAAGCATTTATATGCATTAATGAAATTGTTACCTATGTGTTTGACTTTATCATTTTCATTCAATGCTCTTTTAATCGCTCCACTAAAATCCTTTTCACCAGGTTTAACACCATATAGTGATGCATAATCTATATACGGATAATTCATTTTTTAACTATTATGATTATGATAATTTCTAGAACTTGCCCATGCAAACTCTACGCATGTTTTAATTACATCGTTAATAGATGGTTTTGAGCCTTCCTCACAAAAATATTTTTTGTTTGTTTTGTATTCATTAATTAAAAATTCTGTAGCATGTTTTATTTCTGTTTCTTCCTTTAAAATTTTTTTAAAATTAACTACATACTTTTCTGCATCAGCAAAAATCTGTGAAATATCAGTATTTTCCATAAATTTAAATTTTTAATTATTCACATCCAAAATTTTTAATTAAATCATTTATTAATTCTTCATTTGAATTAGGATAATCATGTTCCAAATCCATATTTGTTTTTAACCATTTAACAATTTCATCACATGCAAATTCCATTCCTGTTCTAAATAATTCCTCTGATGTGCATTGGCAATAGCCATTATCATCAAGCATTCCTAAATCATCAAGAATGTCTTGTATCTTATGATTACTTATATTCCAATTCATAATCTTATTTGTTTCATTTTACTTCAACGATTAATGTACGATATGATATCATATGATCCTTTTTAGGGAAATATGATTTGACAAGCTTCAGCATTTGCTCACGATTTTCTTTTTCTTGTTCAGTATATATTGAATAGTCACTAAATTTCATTGCATTAAGAACATCAGAAGATGTGAAGATAACGATTTTTCCATGATGGTCAACATCAATTTTAGTAACATAATCATATGAATCTCCATTATGTTCTTTAATTTTTACCTCTATGACTTTATAACTTTGTTTCATATTCTTAACTTTACTTTGTTACTACAAATTCATATTCCTCACCAACGTATCCTCCTGAAACACAAACTTTAGTGCCAATAGGAAGTTTCCACTTTCTGATTTTTCTTTTAAGTGCTGTTATTGTTTTTACATGTGCAGTATTTGATGTCCATTTTGAAACAACAAATTCATCCATAAAATCCCATGTATCTGTATCATCACTATACCACATAGAATCATATTTGTCATTTGTATTTTCTACAGTTACCCACCATAATCCCTTTAATGGTCTTTCAAAAGGAATTGTTTTCTTTCCGTTCGGTGACTTAATCAATCTGAAATGAGCTCCATACTCAACATCAGTGCGATATGGTGAAACATACAATTCTGCATCAAGGATTTCTTCATAAGATGATTTTTCAAGACCTTTAATTGTCATTGTGCCGTCCTCATTGAAGATGAAATCCTCAAGTTTGGCCCAAAATGGTGCACCATCTTTATCAGGATCATAATTCTTTACATTTTCATAAAACTCACGGATTCGTTCCTGTGACCAATATCCATAATTGATCATAAGATCTTTCTGAACACTTTCGATTGGGCAGTTACGGATGATGTACGCATCAACATAATACGGTGCAGAATATACTGGGTGAGTTACATTTTCTCCATTTTTGTCAAACCAACTCTCCTTATCCCAATAATCAAAGAAATATTCCATCAATGAAACTTCTTTTCCATACTTATCGCGCAATTTTGGCTGTGCCTTCAACCAATTACGAAACTGTATATATTCGTCGTATGAATTAACATAAATTTTATCAATAGCTGCCATAATCTTTAAATTTTTTCTATTAGTTCAAAAAACATTTTAACGATAACATTATAATTTTTCTGCTCATCATCATTCAATTCCCATGGACGATTACTTACTGAATTAATATCATAATCATCGCCAGATTTTTCTGCAAATGAAAGAACATAACAATAATCTTTTCCTTGACTATCTTTTCGCCATTTGATAATTTCATACATGTCATCCTTATTTTCAAAACCTTTATAAGGACGAACCTCAATGTCATCAATACGAATATTAATATTTTTCATAATCATATTTTTTAAATTACGATTATAAAATATATAAATGATTAGGAAAATTCAAAAAATTATGATTTATCTTTATAATAATTTACCCATTTACGAAATGCTTTATCATGTTTTTCACGGTATTCGTCATATTTATTCATAAATTCATCAAACGTGATTTCCTCAAATGAATTCACAAATTTCTCAATGAATGTTTCACCAATGTTAGACCATTGATTATCTACATCAACGGTAAGCCAACACATATCGGAATAGTCTTCTTCAAATTCTCCGTAAAAACCACAAAACTCAAAAACATATTTTTTATCACTTCTATCATACCATAAATCATGAACAATACCATACCAATCCTGACTTTGTTCAAACCAATGCTTAAAATGATATGGAGTATTCTTCTTAAGAGCTGATGTAACTTTAGTAACTTTTAACTTTGATTCTTTATCACGAAGAATTTGTATTTGATCATAAAGTTCTCCAATCTTATCCTCTAATTCCTGATATTCTTTATTTATCATTGAAATGTTATCGCTCATAATAATTTAATTTTTAATAATTATGTACTAAAATCTATATAATTTATAAACTATTGTAAAATTTATATTATATAATATAGTATTTTTTCATAAGAAATTCAAATTTAGACATACATTTTTAAACATTTTAACACACATCTAAACTTTTATTCTAATTGGGTTGTACACGAACCTCATATCTGCTGGTACTATATTTTGTACATCACAGTTACATTTTTCTATTCCTAAACGCATAATATTGAATGATCCATTTATGTCAGCATTAATGTATAAACCATTTGCAGTTCTAAACATTCCTCTATTTATGCGTTTTCCTTTATATGTTTCATGCTTACAAATCTTTTCATTATCAATAAAACTACACTTAGATGTATATGCTTCATTCACTATAATCATATGTATTCCTGCTAACTTACACTTGTAATTAAGCATTTGTATTAACATATTGTATGGCACAGAAACAAAGTTTTGATTGTTTGTCTTACCTATGTTGATACTGTCTTTCCAACCATTGTTCTTACCTACAAATAATGTATTAAGATTGTTTGTTTTCATATATTCAACTATAGAATAAGATATCTTATGCATATAATCTTTTATCTTGTTATTTCTACGATTAGTAAGTCTTTGTATTCTTTTGCTTGTATGTTTATGTTTTGTCAACTTAGATTGAAGCTGTCCCTTTCTTTTGTTATAGAAATGATTAATTGATTTTAATTTTCTTCCATCATATATCATTGACTGACATACATTTGATGTCAATGTAGCTAAATTGTTTAATCCAAGATCTATACTTCCAAATCTATTATTGTTTTCTTTTAACTCATATTCTTTATTATATATTATTTCTATTATGATATGATTTCCTCTTGGTATTATTCTAACTTGCTGTATGTTTTCTTTGTCTGTTTTTAGTTCAATCCTATTGTGTTTGTCTATCTTTAATGTCAATATATTGTTCTTTATTTTAAAACATTGGTTAGTGTATGTTACTATATTTCTACCTTTTTCTTTGTCTTTATAATGCGGCAATCTAACTTTCTTGCCTTTTATCTTAACTGATTTTATTGCTTTATAAAAAGACTTATATTGTTTGTCTATCTGCATTAATATCTGTTGTGCGCATTGTGTGTAAGGCAGAGAACGATAATCTATTTGGTTTTCAGATGATAACCGTTTATTCAAATCATAATATGAAAGATGTGTTTTTGTTTCTTTGTAATGCTGTCTTATCTGATATAGTGCATAGTTATATAGATTCTTAGACTTTAAGCACAACTGATCTAACATAGAAAAATATCTATGTCTATTGTTTATAATTACCTGTTGTGTCAATTGAATTTTCATATGTCAACTTCCAAGTTTTCTTCTATCAACTTAAGTTTATTTTTTCTACGTTTAGAATACATTTTCATAGCAAAACAATGTATAAGAGATATAATGTCTTCAAATATTTCTTTATCATCATTGTCATTATTTTCTAATATGTCATTCATAACTATTATATCACAATTAAATGATTTAAATAACTCTTTCCACATATTGAAACTAACTCTACTAAACCTATCTTTATTTGATATTAACACTGTTTTTATTTTATGTTCTATCACATCAAATAACATATCTTTAAAGTTTTGTCTGTCAAAAGACACACCTGATGCAATGTCTTTATATATTTTGTTCACTACAAAACCATTGCTATTTGCAAATAATTTTAATGTTTCTATCTGATTTTCTAAATCTTTTTTCTGTTTAGAAGTAGACACTCTTGCATATATGACAATATCACGTATTGGGCTAATACCAGCTATAGCATAAACATCATCATCGTTATAAATCAAATGTTTATCATTTATTTTTGTTGTTCGTATCTTTCCTTGTTTGGCATATTTATATATAGTATTTCTATGCAAACGTGTTAATTTATGTACATCTTTATATTCCAAAATTATATATGTTATATATTTATTTATATATAAAAATAAAAATCTGTACTAAATATAATACAGATTTTATAAAAAATTATAAATAATATTTAAATGTTTATTATATTTCTTCTATCAAATTCAGTTATAATATTTTGTGACGGTTTGTCAACTGATGCCAAATACTTATGATAAAGTTTTTTACAAATAAACGGATTTCCATTACAGCCATTTTCATTCTTATTAGACCAAGGAAGCATACATTCAGGATAACCATCATCCCACCACTCACATTTGTTTCCAAATTCAAAAAGCAATTTATTCGCCTTTCTATTAACAGCTATTCTTGGTTTATTTTTAGCCATCTTTTTTCTTTTGTATACTACATATTTAGCCACCTATACAAACTAATGCATTATTTTCCCAATCAAAAATCTTTAATATATGAATTAAATCAAATATGAGATATTCATATGAATTTGCTCCAGAAATAATCCATTTATTATCCATATCTATATTTATATTCAAAAAATGTCTCTTCTCATCGTCAAACCATTCATATTTCCAACCATTAGCTTTAATGTTCCATTCTGCTTGATTAGCCTTCATGGCTTCTTCTGCAGTCCACCCTTCTTTTTTATGTAGATACATTGGCGGGTTTAACCACATATCACCCAATTTGTTTTTACTATCAACACGTCTTCCATTAAACCATTTTAAAATATGATTAGTCCGCACTTCTTCTATAATGTTCAAAAATTGTTCTTTGGATATTGTACCAAAATACATATCATCCTCAATGGACAATTCATTCTTAAATAAACAGGTTGAAAACTTATCTTCACATCCACTCATAATAACATCAGTCAATGTGTCATACTTGACGCGTTCTTTTTGGAGTTCATTGAACATTATACCATCTTTATCTGCGCGATAATCATCTTCTGTAAAATTTTCATACTTATGGACGATTTCTTTTGGTACGCAATATAAACTAATTCTAAAACCCATGTTATTAATTATTATTAATTTTCTTGGTAACTATTCAGAATATTTAAGAGTTTTGTCATAACCTCAATGTCGTAGTGATATTCTGGATTCATGACCTCTATGAGGTTGTTCACTTTATAGGCGCACGAACCGATAATTGCCTCATATGAGCAAAGTTCGTCTGTTCGCAAGTCTTCGATAACTTCTTCGATTGTGTCTATTGTTATCTGATGCGGTTTGACATAAGAACTGATACTTAGTTCTTCTACCTGTTCAATAATTTTTCTAAATTTCATAGTTTTATACGTATTTATGTCACAATTTCTTTTTCAATTCTTCTATTTCTTTTTGTTTTTTCTTAATTTCCGCTTGTATTTTCTTCTTTTCTGTTTCCTGCCTAGAATATGTCTCTGCTAAAGTATGAGCTTCTTTGCAAATCCTTTTAAAGAATTCTTCATTAGTCTCAAGTTCATTCTTCCATGCAACGATGTAATTATCTTCATATCCGGACCATCGTTCTTCAAGATTTGTATAACCTTGTGATTTTAGAGTCTGAAGATATACAATTACATCATCAATATTATTAAATAATCTTTCTTTTTCAACATCTTTTGTATGATCAGTATTCTTTCTTTTGTCTGCCTCATTCTTTTTTAAAGTCTCAATGACTCTTTCGATAACATTTTCTGAATATCCACAGTACTCAAATTCATATTTTACTATATCATCGATAGTATAAAGTTCGTCCCAAATCCATTCTGTTTTTGACATAATACTTTATAATGTTATATTAAACTCTTCGATTATATCTTCTTTATATGTACAGCAGAATACTGTTTCACCAAATATATCTCTATAACGAGGTCTCTCACAATCATCAATATAAATGCCACATGGAATAGTATCATCGATCATACCATACTCACCATGATACCAAATATTAATATATGAACCTTTCCAAAACCCCATGTCAAACATTAATTCTGGAGTAAGTTTTGTTTTGTTTTCCATATTTTGGCAATTTTAATTACGATTATAATATATAAATGATTGTGCAAAAATTCAAAAATTAAGTTAACATTCTTTTATAATATATAATTCGTTACATATTGGACAATGAACACCAACACATCGTTTAGACATTGGCAATATTCCAAGAAACGCATGAGGATCCCAATAATAGTCAGTTCTTATATCTTTTCTATCAAATTCAAAAACACAACCACAGTTTTCACATTTAACAGGATTTGGACTTTTAATAATTTTCATTTTAAATCAAACAATTGTTCTCGTGTATAATTCCATCCGCTATCTGTATCTCTGCAAATTATATTAAATAAATCTTCTGGCGCAGTTTCTTTTATCTTATCTAACAATTTATTCTTCAATTGTTCTAATCGTTCATGTGTGAAGTATTGTCTTTCTACCTCACGTTCATCTGCATACAAATCATATGGATCACAATATTTTTCAGATACGTCATAATCTACGGGTACATTTATGTAATCCATTTCTAACGTTATGAACGGCTCAAAAGTATATACTCTGTTATCTACATATTCTTCATTCATTTGTTCATTCATTTTCTTTATTCATTAATTTGTTAATGTCATTTCTCAATTTATTAATGTTCTTAAGAACCTCACCTATACCTAATGAGATTAAAATAACATAAGCAGACATTGCAACAAATAGTATAAAAACTTCCATATAAAAATTCATTCGTCAGTATTTTCACTATATGTATAAATTGCGGCACATACACCACTTATTATAGCATATAATATTCTATAAGTTGGATTAGAAAAAGTTTGAGTAGCTATCGCACTATATATTGCAACAAGCAACAATATATTTCTAATATAAGGACTTAGCTTCATAATTTTTAATTTTCTTCAATTAAAACAAACGGGCAACCATCAATATCGGAATCTTCATGAGCATTAAAATCTTTTGTAGTTACCCATCCACCCATATTGTCAGACATTCCGATCTCAACATCAACATTGCCGATATTAGTTCGGATTTCTTCCAATTTCTTTATTAATTCGTCTACTGTCATTTTTTCTATTATTTAATGTTTGACAAAGTTAACACATCACCTACTTTATACTTTTCAGGTTCATCCCAGAAAATGTATTTATCATAAATAAACTTTTTATCTTTTTTAAAAAAGAAATGATTTTCTATAGTATATTTCCATAATTTTTTTGATATACAAGATTCATCATATTGAGTTTCAGATTCCTCAATCTTCGTTACATAAAAATGTATTGGAACTATCTCGCTTTTTGAACCTGCTTTAAATCTGTTTGTGTTAAAATACGTTTGTTTACTTTGTATTATGTTTATTACTATAAGTAACATAAATACCGTTGACAAAACTGTAGTAACAATAAATAAACTATTTGTTCCCATAATCATATATAAAATTTTAATTACATATATAAAATATAAAAATAGCATTAAAAATTCAAATGATTTAAAATTTTTAACACTATACTTATTTATCATCAACCAAATCCCAAAAATTTCTATTTACTAAATCAGCAAATTCCTCAGGAATGTCTTTTTGGTTTTCTACAATATCATCAAGAATCTCAATAACTTCTCCAAGTGACTTGTCTTCATAATGTTTCTTAAACCATTCAGATTCACCCAAATGTTCATATCGTTCTTTATTATTGTTCATATGTCTAAGTTATCAGGAATTAAATCATCTGTGTAACACCAATAGTCAAAAATTTCACGTTCTAAACCCCATATATTTCCGTTACTGTCTGTGAATGTACCATCTTCATTTATTGTGCACAATTCTTCATTCCAGCCATCATACCAGAATATGCATAACGCATAATACACATAATTGGAATTAATTTGACGTGTTGGCTTTTCATTACCTGGATGCCATAGATCTTTTAATTCATTAATCGGCTGTCTATATTGAGCAAGCATATTTTGCATTTCTTTAAGCTGCTTCTCATTCATTTTAGTTAATTCTTTATATGCGTTATTTTCTTCTCGAAGATGCTCAATAGTTTTCACCATCACTTTTATTTCTTCATCTGTATATGGAATATGTTCTTGTTCAATCATAATGTTAAAGTCATTTATAATTATAATTATAATATAAAAAAGGATGACTGAAAAATTCAATCACCCAAAATAAAGATATAAAACACAATATGAAACTTCTAAATGCTTAATTCTTATCACAAATCTTATATCGTTCAAACAACCTATAAAATTTTGTATAGATGTCCTTTAATTCATAGATATCGTCAATGTTTGCTTTCTTTACATCTACAAGAGAATCATGTGATTCATTATCAAGTTCATACTCATCATATGACATATTGAAAAATACTGGGAACGCATCAAGAATCTCGTCATATTCATCAGAATTAATGTACAATACACATGAAATAACATCGGATGAATCTTGTTCATTTGAATATAATTCGCATGTTGTAGTTGTAGTCTTTAGAACATCGATAACAAATTCACAATCTTGAACGCCGTTTAAATCAATAACAAATTCCTTTACCATATTAATTTACATTATATATTAATTATTATTATTATTTCTAAAGAAACTACCAATAATACCTAACAAAATAACAATCCCAAATGATTGCCAAAATGTTAAAATAGGTGCACCGCTCCAGAATATAGGTGCAAGCCAATTCCATAACAGCATGAATACATAAGGAGTAAATGCCATACACAATATAACTATCACAAGTGCAGTAATGCAATTAGTTGTATCATTATTCTTCATAATTACTAAGCTTTATATAATCTGATGGTTTATATTTACAATTCGGGCCATAAATAGTATTCATCATCTTTGCCCAATTAACAGATGATCCTGTATAAATACGTTTACGTTTCTTGTTCATAATATCTATTTATAATTTATGAGAAATTTTCGTGAATTGTCCAACGAAGTCCATCGTTAAAGAAATCTGTTTGATACCCAGTAGAGAATGTATATCCAAGTTCTTTATATTTTTCTTGGTCCTTAGAAAAATCATATAACTTCGTTTCGTTATTATAAGAACAACTATCATAACCATCAGGATACCATGAAAACGCCATCTCCAAGAATTCAGCCTTGTCCTGCACTTCATAGTATTCATCAATAACAACAATGTCATCTTGCATAATAAAATCAGTCAATCCCTGCTTTGTCAGCGGATAACGATATTCATATTCATACTTGGGAATATATTCTCCGTTCTCCATGTATGACATATTGTGCTTGATGATATTCGGACACCATTGAAATTTCCATCCGTTACTACGTTTGCCGATATGAAGCTTACCCCACTCATTCGTTTGGTCATATTCATCAGGCTCACCATAGATCTTGTTGACCATGTCAATGACCTCCTTAAAGTGTTCTCCATTCTTCGTTGAACGAATAAGATCTGTCAACTCATTGATCTGTCCAAAGGTTGGTTTATGACGAAGATAGTAATTTGTACTCATAATTGTTATGTTTATGAAATATTACAATTATAATATAATTATCTTTAATGAAAAATTCAATTCATTCTATTTAAAATATGTTCAAATCCGCATTCATAAAGTTTAAATTTATTATTTTCGCCTGGAACGGTTGGCTGAACATATTCATATCCTGTCTCAATGTTCTGAACAACAAAATAAAATCCCTTCAATTTATCATCCCATAATACTGCCACATTCCAGTTGGAATCTTTCATAAATATAAAATCGTATGTCTCATCAAGTGTTGGCGCATATATAATATTGATATTACTAGTCATTTCAATATATGCACATTCTTCAAATGAAATATGGCATTCTTTATATTCACAAGCATTATTCTTTACATATTGTTTTGGAGAATATTTGTTATACCCATGCTCATTAAGTTTGAGAGCCAACGAAAGAGATACATAATCTTGTGTAGTCATAATCTTACTTTTTTAATTAAAAACAACAATTACATTCATCATCCTCGCAATTAAGTAAATAATCTTCTCCAGTACATGTTCCGTCTATATAATCCTTATATGTATAGTCATATGTTTCTTCATCAGTTCCATAATATACGGAATCATTAATCTTAAAGTCAGGTCCCCACTTCTCAAGAACAGTCTTAGGATTGCTTGTAGGACACTTGAAGATTGCACCGCGGATAGCATGTTCATCCATATTAGTGCGATAGAATCCCATGAAATCCTCCATCAGCTTGTAGACCTTCTCAGCATTTTCCTTACCAATAAGTTCATCAAGCTTTTCGGTCTCTTCTCCAGTACGAACAAGTTCACCAGTTCCGAAGATGTCCTTATGTACAGTACGATGACCGCCTTCCTTGAAGTTCTGCATCAGAAACTCACAAGCCGTTTTAAACATATCGTTCGCTCCATAAGCCTCAAGATAATCTTCAACAATCTGTCGTTGTACCTGCTCAGGTAGATAATGCCATTCATAACATCTATCTTTATTTATATCAAGAATGTGCTTCTTATAGCATTCCTCATATAACATAATATCAACAGAGGGCTGTGCACGTCGATACATTTCCTTAATCATATTGGTACAAGCCTCTGCAATGACTTTATCTCTTGTAATATAGTTATTCATAATTTTATATATATTTAAATGTTTAATATGCTAACTTATATCCTGCCTCAAGAAACAATTCACAGATTGCGTCAATCTCCTCCCAGGTGCCTTCAACACCAAGTCCTTCTGTGATTGCATCAGTCATTGTTGGATAAAGTTTTACACGGTCGCCCCACTTACGAGCAAGATATCCTCCAGAACAGATTCCACCTATCTCATACATATGTGCCTCGCCAAGTGATCCGATCTCCTTTCCATTGTCATCAAACAATGTCCAATAAACATTGTTGATACTAGGTCCTGATGTCACTAGATGCTTCTTTACAGTCATAATCTTAATAAGTATTTTAGAATAATAACAACAATAAAATATATATAAATAATGAAAAATTCAATAAGATGACAAATATTTTTTAATAATACTTAACTATGATATCATTTTATGAATATCTTCATCACTAAAAACATAACAACTAAGTGCATGAATATGATTATTCTTATTGTTGATTGGATATAACAAATAACTATCATCGTACCAATCTAAATGAACGTCTGAACTTAATTCATTTTTTCTATATGGTCGTTCTCCAACAATGCATTTTATTAGAACATTGTCATATCTATCATACATCCAAACTTCTTCTTTCTTTTCAAACACATGATCGTTTCGTCCTCTAAATATTGTAGGTTTCTCACTATTTAATTCATTATAATTTACTATAAAATGATGTGTTTGGCATTCACATATTACATTGCCTTTAGCATCATATGAAATTTCAGTTAAATTATCTTCTGACTGTCCGCCATGAACTGGATTAAGTATGTATGTTTTTAATATAAAAAGCAATTGTTATCATGATTATGCTTTACTATAAATCGTTGGGCATGGATTCTACTATCAAAGAAGCCAAATGGAGTTCGGGAACATTCTATTATGTTCTTATCTGAATCGTCAGCATATTCATTGGCTATAATTTTTGTCAATCTATATATTAACTTATTTAACATTTTATTGTTTGTTGTTTGTTGTTACATTATTTTTGAATTTATCACAATTAAAATATAAAAATATTCTTAAAAAAATTCAATGAATTCCAATGATATTTTTAAATATTTTTATATATACTAAGTATAACTTAATGATTAAATTTATAGATTAGATATGAAGAACATTGATGAATATATAATAGAACAAGAATTTAATGACAACTTTTTAATAGAAGAAGGTTTTCTTTCATGGATAGCCAAACTTGGAAAAAAATTCTGGAATTGGTTAACAAGTAAAAATTATAAGTCAGATGATTTGGATTGGTCTCTTTATAATGACAAAGGAAAACGTCTAAAAATGAAGTGGTATGATATAAGCAATGATCATTTGACATCAATGTTCAACGGAAAGAATGGATTAGAAGAACAGTTCATTAATATTATAAAAACATTAAAAAAATACAACAAGTTCAGTAAACATATACAAGGACGAAACGCGATAAACATAAATAAGATTCCTCCTATAGTAATATTATATACAACTAATAAAAAATTCATATATTCATTACTTAAAGGTTCATATAAAAATGTATATAACAAATATGAGAACAAGATTCATAACATTCAAAATCCTGTAATGATATTGTCAATAGAAATAGCAAGAGATAATGACAATAGTATAGAAAGAATTTGGGATGATTATATATATTCAGAAATAACAGATGCATTCTTGGATTCATATGATATTGTTTTCTTTGATGTAAACAACATAAATAAACTAAAAAAATATTTAAAGGATGAATGGGGAATTTCTAATTCGTTTCCTATTGCTGATGGAATAGAAGAATGGGAAGACATTAGTGATGAGATCGAAGATGAAGAAGATGACTCAACTGAAGAAGATGATTCAGCAAAAGAAGATGATTCAACAAAAGAAGATGATTCAAACAATGGTTCAGAAAAAGCTCCAGACCCAGATGATGGTTCAGTAAAAATTCATTCAGAAGATGATAAAAATATTAATCACACAATAGTTTTCTTTGATGAGAAAAAAGAAAAGGTAGCAGAATCAAACATTATAATATATAATAAAAAAACAAAGGATATATTTGAAGATATACTTGAAGGCATGCCTATAGATAACAAAGGATACTATAATCTATTGATGACTGATTTAGAAATTTCTGATAAATATAGTGAATCAGACTATAGAAATGTAATATCTGATTTTATAATACCAGTAATATTTGAAAAGTGCACACATATTATAAAAGAAATAAATGAAAAAGAATCAACAGCAAAGCAAATAAAAGTATATATAAAATTAGATGATGAAAAATATGAAAAGCACATAAAGGCATTAAGTGCACTTTCAAAGTCAAAGAAGATAAAAGAATCTATAAAAAAGATATTTATAATAATAGGCTCAACTACAGAAAATTTAATGGCCGGAGAAAAGAAAGCCGAAAAGACAGAAATAAAAGAATCACTTGACATTGACAATTTATTTTGGATGCTTGACACATGGTTCACAAATAATGAACAGGAACGTTCAACATTTATGAGCATTATTGACAATTGTATAATAAAAAGAACATATACTAAGAATGATCTTGCTAAAATATGTGATAATATAAACTTTGAAATAAGACCGTTTATCAATTTTCTATGTAAAGACGCTGTTGTATCAGACAATAATTCTGAAGACTATAGCATTGATTATTATTATGAACTAAAAAAAGTAATTGATGCACTAATATCTAATAAAGCAACAAATAATAAATATGTTCGTTTTTCATAAACGAACAACTTGCGGCAAAGCAATATGTAAGATTTAGTTAAGAATTTTTTAAACAATTTTTAACATATTTTTAAACATATGATATGGTGTCTAGAACATCTTAGATACTATCTAGATCATCCTCTATTGACATTTTATATTCGTTTTAATAATTTTATCATTACGATTTTTTATGTCAATAGAGGATGATCTATGAACTTTTTATATATGAAATGAATTATGCTATTCTTTTCTGTTTTATATTGTCAATCATGCAAAAATTGTTCTTTTCAGGAAATAATGTATTGTCATCCTTTGCATTCCAGTTTAACAGAATTCTTACCGCCTCGGACACCATATATTCAGCAGTCTTCACAGGAACATTTTGACCAAGCTGATATGAAATTTTTCCAGCATGAATATCATCAACAGCAAGTTCAAAATCATGAGGCATCCCCATTAGTTCCATATTCTCTCTAAGATTTATTAATCTATTTTCGTATGGATGAATAGTATTTTCAATGTTACGGAACATTACAGCAGGACATGTATCAATTGACATCTTAGGTGTGAACATAAAGAATCCAAGTCCATGCTTATATTTATATTCAACGTCATTAATCTTTCTATGCCAAGATTCCTTTTGTTTATCTGTTATGTCATAATCATCAGTAAACTTTCTAAATCTATCAAACATATCCTGAGCACATAGTTCTGACACAAGATCTTTCTTATGCATCTTTTCTCGCCAATTTTCACCATATTCGGCTAGGAAGAAATCCATTAATATCTTAGCATAATACCTCCATGGAGAAATTTCATACTTAAGCCCCTTAGGAATTGCTTTGAAGTAGTCAGTCGCAGAAATATGCTCATTCACAAAGTTTATGATACGAGGTTCATCATTTCCTTCAGTTATCTTAAAGAAGAACACAAATGTACGAGGCCGCCTTTGACAGTTCTTATGAAGCTGAGTATCTGTTTTAAAATATGTAACCGTATAACCATACTTTTTGGCAAGTTCGTTAAACCAATTACGAAGTTGTTCTCCCTTTATTGTAAATAACGCAGGAGCATTCTCAAATATATATACACGTGGCTTAAGTTCAGATAGTGTATATTCTGCGATGAACTTCATATTACAGTTCTTAATATTCTTCGTTTCCTCGCCAAATGTCGACACAGTGCTAAGTCCTGAACAGATAGGCACAGCAACAACTAGGTCAAGGTCTTTATTATATATATTAACTGAATTTCCTGATTCATCTACAATTTCTTGTTTCATATTGTCATCACCATCAAACATCTGCCTTGTGGCAAACTGATAATATGCAGGCATACGATTATGTTTCTTTAGATAATTTGTAAGATGACGTTCATTGCCACATCCAGTTATCTCATTATTCTTATTCTTCTTTATGTCATTGAGCCCCTTGAAGCTCAATATGAATTCTGCAGGATGTCCTATTGCATTCTCTGCACCTAAGTACATTCCACCAGTAAGTGGCTGTATTGCTGCCCATCTAATTTCTTCTTTAGTCATATATCTTTTATTTATATATAATTATAGTATTTTTATCATTTTATGTAATTATAATGTCTATCATAAACATGCAAAGAACCGCAGTTATATTCAATGTATGGTTTATGTTCACTCATTGGAATACCGTTTGTAATTAAATCATCATATAACTTATCATATACATATTTATGCCAATGTAAATCATTGTTAAAACCAAACACCGCATCGCATGATCTTTGATATACTATATATTTCAATTCATATACTTCTATATTGTTATCAGGATGCTGTATTTCATTTAAGAAACAATGAACATAATGCGTACACATAAAATCCATCATTCCATTTTTATTCCAATCAGTCTGCATCTGAGGTCTTGTGTATATCATAACGGCCTGTCTTGTTAAATTATTTCTTAATAATGACTTAAGACAATATCCATACTGATTTCCGTTTTCTTCAGAAAAAATACACCATCCATAATTAGAATTAATATACCCGTTAGGTGTACTTACAAGTTTCCATATCTTTGGTGTCTTTCCAGGAATGTCATTTACATTCAAAGATTCTGATTCATACCATTCTATTTCTTTATTTGCATAATCATAATTTGGTTCACGAATTATATAATCCTTGTCACAGATAAAATGAATGTTCTGCAGTTCAACTGTGTTTCCTCTAAATTCATTATTCTTATATTTGTTTTTAAATAATTTTAAAATGTCTTCCGTATTATAAGTATCATTGTTCATAATCATAAAGTTAAAAAATAAAGTCATTTATAATTATAATATATAAATAATGTTAAAATATTTTTAATTATACACGAGAATATATTATCAAAAACAATAATGGCAAAAGTAGTAAAACTAAAGGACAGACAATCAAACCCTATTTTACCACTAACACGTTCTACTTTAGTAGAAATGAACAGTGGAGAATCTGCTCAAGAAAAAATTGATTCATTAGAAGATTCATTATTGGACATTGAATATAATTTAGCAAACACGGCATTAGTTATTGATTCATCAACAAATACTTCTGAAATAGAATCACAACTTGCACAAATATAAAGAAATTGAATCATGAGTATACAAAGTCAAATAAATAGATTACAAAATGCAAAGACGGCTTTAAAAACTGCTATAGAAGGTAAAGGTGTAACTGTTCCTAGTAGTACAAAGTTAGATGGTTATGCTGATTTGGTTGACAGTATTAGTGGAGGAAGTAGTTCATCTGACGGTTGGGCATACTTTTATTATAATGGATGTTATGCTGATGATTTCTCTAGAGTATATAATTACATTACACAGAGCAATGTTACTCTTGAAATAAATTATTGGTTGGATGCATCTTATACTGGATGGATGCCTAAACAACTTCCAGTAAAAGCCACTACTAATACTAATTATATCCCAGTATACTTTAGAGCTAAAGCGAATAGTTCAGCTGGAGGTTATTTTCAGTTTGGAACGAACGGGCATATGTGTAAAGTAACGGTCATGAAATTTGAAGATGTTGATACTTCAATAAATTATATTGGTAAGATAGAAGCTATAAATGGAGGAGCAAGTTAATAACTAACAACATAAAAGAACTATCGTAAGTAATTAAAATGTAACATATAACAATGGCAAAATCTGTTAAATTAAAAGATAGAAATAATAATCAAATATTACCTATCACTCGTGCAACTACTGTTGAAATGAATGATGGAACTAATATGCAAGAGAAGCTAGATTCAATTGAAGATAATATATTAGAAGTTAATTATGATTCAACAAACACTGCATTGGTATTTAGGAGCGGTATTGTGAAAACTTATACAATAACTTTGAAAGATGAAAATAAAGTTGTATCGGATATTACTTTAAATGGAACATTATATCAAACTAAAGATTTTCCAATGGAAATTAACGAGGGAGATTCGTTGAATGTTTCTATTTTTTGTTATGATACATGTAATTATTCAACAAAAATGTGTGATACTATTGTTTCAACATCAGAATCTTTTAGTATACAGAGTGTAAGTGGAAATATAGTAATAACAGTTAAAACAATTTCGCCATCCGGAGGAGATGATCCTGTTAATCCTGTTATTCCAAGATCATAATTAATTATATTACCGTATAAATTTTAAATATAAAATTGAAAATAACGAAGTAAAATAATATAGCATATTCAAAAAATATGGCAAATATAGATAAAATAACATTAAGAGGTGTAAATTATTCCATCATTGATTCATCAGTTCCAAGTTATGTAAAAGGTATAACACAAACTGATATAACAAATTGGAATAATAAGTTAGATTCATTTACTGAAACTGACCCAAGTATTTCATCATACTTAAGAGCTATCACTGAACAAGATATAAGTAATTGGAATAATAAGTTAGATTCATTTACAGAAACAGATCCAACTGTTCCAAGTCACGTTAAATCTATAACACAACAAAATATTTCAAATTGGAACAGTAAAGTTTCTTATGATTCACGTTGGACTGATGCAGCCGTTATTTCCTCACAAGCTATAAATTTAGTAAGTTCAAAAGCAGCCCCGGATTTTGATGAAGGCATTATTTTCAATGACATTAATAAGATATTCACCGGAACCAATTTAAAAAGCACTGTTTCTGGAAATAATACTGATTATAAATTCACACGTGAAGTAAATGGTGATGTTGCTGTGTTGTCGGATATTCCAGATATTTCAAGTTATGTTTCAAAATCTGAACTTAATTCTGCTGGGTATCTAACTTCATTCACTGAAACAGATCCTACAGTTCCAAGTCATGTTAAATCTATAACTGAACAAAATATTACTAATTGGAACACAGCTCATACAAATAGTCATACACATAGTAATAAGACAGTTATTGACGGAATTACCTCAACTGATATTTCAAATTGGAATAGTAAAACAGATAATGTTGGTACAATAACAGGTATCACAATGAATGGCGCAAGCAAAGGTACATCAGGTGTTGTTGACTTAGGTACTGTATTGACTGAACATCAATCTCTTTCATCATACGCAACATCTGCAAATTATGATTCATCTACTAAGAAGATATATTTGAAACACGGAACAACAACTTTATCTGAGATTGATGCAACAGACTTCATTAAGGATGGTATGGTTGATACAGCATATGTTCAAGGTGCAAACCTGGTAATATCATTTAATACTGATGCTGGTAAAGAAGCAGTTAATGTTCCTATTTCAGACATATTTAATGCTAATAATTATTATACAAAATCGGAGATTGATAATGCAAGTTATCTACAGTGGGATGAAAAATCATCAGTGGAACAAAACACTGATACATTAAGTATGAATAGATTATATATAGAAACTTCATCAGATACAGACATTCCGTTAAATGGTCACATTGCATTTACTGATAATAATAGATGTTTTAATGGATTTTCAATATGCGATTACCAAGCAGATTATGGAGATAGTGTACGATATTCATTTACTCGAGATGTAAAAGGCGATGTTGCTATAACAAATGATATAACTAAGGCTATCAATAGTTATGTTATTTCTGCATCATATCTTCAATCATTTACTGAAACAGATCCTACCGTTCCCACACATGTTAAATCTATAACACAACAGAACATAAATGATTGGAATAATAAGTTAAGTGCAGAAACACAACTCAGTAAGGGTACAACTACTGGTTCAGGCAATGCTGTAACAGATATATCAGTTTCTAATCATCAGATAACATTAACGAAGGGTTCAACATTTCTTACTGCTCATCAAGATATAAAGACTATAAATAATCAGACAATAACTGGCACTGGCAATGTTACGATTAATGAACTTCCAACTGTGTCATCATCCGATAATGGAAAAGTTCTTCAGGTTGTAAATGGCATATGGACCCTTGTGACTCCATTACATCTATATAGTGGAACAGGAACACCTGATAATTCACAAGGAAATAATGGTGACCTTTATATGCAAATTTAATGGATTTCGTTAATGTACAAAAACTATAATATAATTTAATTATAATGTAATTTAGCTAATGAGTAGATTTATAATAGATAGTACACAAACATCAACATTTGTTCCATCGGCATATGACAGAGATAATAGTGTTGTTCATTCAGTTGGTAATGCAAATAATGGATTAAAAGGCGTTGATAGCTCAAACACTTCTGCTTCATTATATTTACCGACTGGAGCGAGTGCCGAAATGTGGGCATATTATAATTTTGATTGTTCAACTATACCGCAAGATGCAGTTATAAATAATGTGACTTGTAGATTCCATGGTTATCCTGGTGCTTCAAGCAGCGCTTATCAATCTAATAACTATTATCAAGTTTCAATAGGGACCAATAAATTAACTCCAACTACTGGATTTTCAAGCTCAAGCACTATATATACTAATACACCGAATCATGAATTTACGAGATCTGAACTTGATAATATAAAAATATGTATTCATTCTCAGAGAAATAGTTCAACATACACTACATCAACATCTGTTCGTGTTGTATTTTACGGTGCAGAACTAAATGTAAATTATAGTCTCGGTCATTATGAATATGATGTTAATGTTGTTTCAAACACTGATTTTGCAACAGTATCACAATCAGAAAATGTTGTTGATGAAGGAAATTCAATAACCATTCCAATCACAATAAGAAACATCAATAATATTATAATAGAAGATAATAATATTGACATAAAATCACAACTTGTTCATCAATCAGGTAATATATATAATTACACAATATCAAATGTTAATTATGACCATGATATTGTAATTAATAGAACAACTATTGATATAGAACCTGAAGATCCAGAATATAATTATTACACATTATCGTTATCATGTATAAATGGTGAAACAACACCAGATGGTGGAGCATATCGTTATGTTGAAGGAAGTAATCAGACAATTGAGATAGTGCCGAATGACACTATAATTACAATAGCACGAGATAATGGTGTTGATATTTCTTCACAATTACAGCAAGGACGACAAATATATTCATGTGAATATACATCTGCTACTGTATCAGGTGCAACATATTCATTTACTCAAAATTCTGATGGATGGTTCACTAATCAGAATACTTCGTCATCTCAAAGAAATACATATGCAATGATTAGGATTAATCTTAATCTTGAGGTTGAGTGTTTAGTAACCATAAAATATTATGGCAATTTACAAGGTGCGACAGATACGTTTAGTATTGGCAATATTGATGAAAATGTTGCTGTTAATAATTCAACAAATGGTTCTAAGATGTACACGACTTCACCAAGAAATACAATTGACAACCCAAATACAACAAGTTTTGCAGATATACAGGGCGAACATTTTATCATATTAAAATTAAGACGTCCAAATAACTCAAGCTCAACATCAGTTACACATACCATAAATTTTAAAATAGAAATTACCCCATTAGTTCCAACTCATACTTGGATATATAATTTATCTAATATTCAAGATAATCATTCGTTAATGTTTGTTTTTGGTGATGTAGAATATTATACCATTAACACAACAACTGATGTTACTAATGCTAAATTTTTACCATACGGAAATTGGGTATCTCTCCCGAATGAAACATATAAGTTGGTCATAATTCCTGATAACATTACACAAAAATTTCAAATAACGGATAATGATGTTGATGTTACGAATTATATGGAATATCATGAATTTACTGATGAGAACAATCAGTTATCAGTAAATTATGTATATAAAATATTTAATGTCAATTCAAATCATAATCTTGTCATATCTAATCAAACAAATCAATCTTCAAAATATATCAAAATGAATGGATCTTGGAACCTCATTAAGAATATATATGTAAAACAAAATGGAGAATGGATATTGAACAATGATTATGATATAACATCAATTAATAAGATATCTTTTCTTAATTCTTAATTTTGCGGAAATGCAGGGTTCCGACCCCTATCCACAAAAGTGAACGATCTGCTTAGCAGACCGCCATATTACTTTCCTACCTGCTGCTCATTAAGTGTACCGATGGACAGGATTGAACTGTCATGTAACCAATTACTCTTTCAACGCCTTATGAGAGCGAGGAGATACATCGGTATTTGCGGAAATTATGATAAAAACTCTTTTATTTGTTGAATAATTTCTTTTGAATTATTGCAACAATATTCCCAATCTATTCTTAATTCTTTCCAGCCGTTCTTTTTTAATAAATTATCCTTTCTTTTATCACAATCTTGTTGATATTTTGAAATTTTATGAAATCTCCCATCCATTTCTATAACTTTTTTATCATCAACCCAAGCAAAATCTAAAGAAAATGAATAAAACGGATATTCATGAATATAATTTGTATTAAGATTTTCATTTTTAATAACATTCATTAACCATTGTTCTGGATATGATATATTATTTTTTCCTCTTAAATGTGCCCATGTTGGTGCAAGTCCTAATTTATGTTTTTCTTTCATTATTTGTGAAAGATTATTTTTTTCTGCATCAGATAATTTGTGACCTTTAAAAATTTTTCTATTGGGATTACATTTACAAAATGTTTCATGTCTTTTATAACATTGATATGACATTAACATTTCTCGTCCGCAATATTGACAAACAAAATTATTTTTTATTTTATTATCTAATCGTTCGGATCTATTAGGATTAAGCTTACAATATTTTTCATGTAATCTGCATCCATTTAATTTTTTATATGTTTTATTACAAAACTTACAATTAAACATTTTTATTTTATTTTTTATTTATTGCGGAAATGGGCGGTCACGATCCGCATGCGACTTAACGCACCAACAGGTTAGCAATCTGTGTCCTCTCCTTGAGAATTCCTATTTCCAAATAGTGGGTCAAGTACGTTCCGCCCGTACTCCTCGAGTGCTTCAAACTCGCGCTTCTACTAAGTTAGCTTTTGACCCAAATTAGCTTCTTCTCTATTTTATTGTTGGAAGGATGAGAATCGAACTCACATGTAACCAATTATCCTTTCAACGGTGTATCAGACCGAGGGAATACCTTCCATTATATTTGCAGGTCGTGAAGGAATCAAACCTCCATCTTCGGGTTTGGAGTCCGACATAATAATCATTATACCAACGACCTATTTTTTGAGTCCCAGACAGGATTCGAACCTGTGATGAATACGATTTTGCAGATCGTCGCCTTCGTCCTCTCAGCCACTGAGACTTTTTATAAAATCTTGGGAGTTATACGGGAATCGCACCCGTGACAACAGAACCACAATCTGTTATGTTAACTACTACACTAATAACTCCATATATTTGTCTTTCTACAAGGATTCGAACCCTGACCATGAAATTCGTAGTTTCGTATGCTAATCCATTACACCATAGAAAGTATTAATTATATAATAAAAAAGAAACCCACATTTTCATGCAGGTTTCTGAAGTATAAATGCAAATATTGTGTAATAAAATATTCTATGATAAAATTATACTTCCATATCACCTGCGTTAATGCCTTTAAAGCACCAACTACAAAAACTAATATGTCGCATAATTTTGTTCATTTTTCTATTATTTATTAGTATAATATATTAATAATATATTTTTTCTTAGAAAAAAATTCAAAAATACATAAAAAATAATTAATTTAATTTTAGAACATGAATGATTGTGCCTTAGGATTTGTTCTAATGAAAGCATCACATAAAAACTTTACAAATTCATTTACATTGTTCAATTTAATGTAATGCCGTTGTGATGATTTGTTGCTAACCAATGTGCCAACATTTTCAGGCAGTCTATCTATGAAAAACTTATAAAATCTATCATTGTCTTTCTTATAAGCAAAATCATATAATACTTCAATCACATCATCGGAATCATTTTCATCATACATAAATTTAGGATATCTAATCTGTATTGATGATGTAATCCAATTTGAATTTTGTGGTCCAGCCTTTTCAAAATCTTTAGAATTTATATATAATATATCAAAATGCACACTGTCAATTTGAGGTAGTAATACAGACATATTTGAAATATTTTTTTCTTTTATGTAATCATTAATCATTGAAGCAATCTTAAAGAAATCTTGCTTAGTTTTCAACATTGTAGTTCCTTCATTAAACATTTTTTCAGAACCGTTTAAATATTCTTGTAAACTTTTCATAAAACCGTTTTTTTTTTGTCTTATATATTAAAAATAATCAACAATTCTTAACTAAAGTTTTCATTCATCATTGCATATTCACCAAGTCTTCTCTTATAATGTCCAGGTTTTGTGCATCGTGTTTTCTTTACAACCGCAAGTGTGTATGCAATATCTGATGCATTGATTTCTCTATTATGAAATCTGCAGTTCTTAAGTCTTTTATAAAATTCAGTTGTTCTAACGCCACGTTCTCCACAGTTATATACAAGACTTCCTAATCCATCAACAATTCCTTGAGGCCATTTATATGATGCATTCACCTCATTCAGCATATCTGTGACTGCCTTGTCAACCCATGCAATGTCTTTGGCAAACAGTTCATCAGCGCGTTTCTGAGTAATCTTCTTAATTCCTTGCTCATGTTTTTCTTGAAGATAGTGACCCCAGCCGATTGTGTTATGTTTTTCTCCTGGAATATGATATGCAGTTAACTTACATTTCTCATACGACTTGATGAATTCATGCCCACGTTTTGACATTCTATAAACTCGAGGAGCATGAACAGCAACAGCAACATCCTTAATCTTTTCAATCTTATCAGATTCAGAACGATTCTTCAGAACATATATTGTATCATACTTTACTATATATTCATCTTCATCAGGAACCTCGATATATGTAATGTTCTGCATGTCATAGTATTCAATAGTCTTATTAATGTTACTTACAATATACGGTGACATTACTACAAATGGTAAAGCAGCAGGAATAATTGCTTTTACAAATTGCGACTTAAAAAATGTACTGTTCATATTTTTGATTTTTGTATCTACAAAATATTAATTTTTTTGTATCTACAAAATATAAACAGTACATTAAAAATTAAATGCATATGTTATAAATAATGTTAAATGTCACCACTTAACTTTTTTACAGTGTATTCGATTGTTCTTTTTAGTCCTTCATTAATGTCAACTTCAGGTGTCCAATTCAAAAGTTCATTGGCTCTAGTATTGTCACATTGTGAATACTTATTTACCTCATGATCAAGAATATTTCTAGATATCTTATATTCTCCTTCATATAGTTCAGGATATTTATCCCAATACTTTGAACTATCATTATATACCGCATCAATATTCGTATTCATAATATTTTTTGCAATGTCATATAATTCTCTTACGCTGTATGAAGTATTTGAACTACAGTTTATTACATTAAATCCACTCAATGTTCGTGCACGATAAACAAGTTCAAGAAGATCATCTATATAAATATAATCACGGGCCTGTTTACCGTCACTGAAGAAGTTTGGAGTTCTGTCATAATATAGTTCACGAATCATATATCCAACAAACGGAGGCTGCTTTCTAAGACAATCAATATGAGGTCCATATACATTTGCAAATCTTATGCATGTTACATTCATTCCGTAAGTATCGCAAAATGACTGCGCAAATCGTTCAGCACAATACTTCGTATTTGGATATATTAGTGTAGGTAGATTATATTCATTGATGTCATCTTCTTTAGTTGGGAAGTCAACGACATTTTCATACATTGCATTTGTTGATGCTTGTACAACACTATAAACATTATGACGTCTGCACAACTCAAGAACTTTCACAAGTCCATTTACATTTACATCAACTGCTTCTGCTGGATTACATTGACAATCAGGAAGCGGAGCAATTCCAGCAATATTGAACACACATTCTATTCTATTGTCTTCAAATAATTGTTCAAACTCTTTACTGCGAATATCCATTACATATAGAATCTCATTTAAGTCAACGTCATCAAAAATTAGATTATCTTCATGACCATAACTCATATTGTCAACAAGAATAAGATCATATCCAAGCTTATATAACTTATATGCAAGTTGTCCACCAATAAAACCTGCAGCTCCAGTAATTAAAATTATTTCTCTGTCCATTTTTTATAATATATATTAAAGATTATTTCATTCACTAAATTTCAGTACTTGTTCTGTTCTATACATTTCGCCATTTCTTAGTATATCATAATATATGACATTTGAAATATATAGCTTATCATATTCTTTTACGCATTCACAAAGGTCAATGAACTTATTTATGTCATTAAAATAATATCCGCCTGCACAAAATTCAGAACTAATCACACGTTTCTCAATTATGTTTAACACAACATCATCAGATGTAGTTGATACATAACTTTTATTAGAAGGATTTATTTCAATTACATCTTCAAGTTTATATGTATATACTGTATTTTCATTATTTAGCTCGGCAATATTAAAACTTGCATCGGCATCTTTGATGAACAATCCATATCTACTGTATGGTATCTGATTTACTGTCTGAAGAATAGTATCAACAACATTTCTTGTTTCATTAACAACAATGACATGCGTCTTATCAACAAAACTTTCATTATTAAGTTGAATTTCAAGCATATTCTTAATATGATATATGTCATCAATCTTCTTATTTACTACAATATATATCTTATTGAAATCATCCAATGGAAGATCTAACATATTGTTTATGATATTCATCCGTCCAAAATCATTTAATTTAAAAATCTCTGGAATGAATTGTTCATATATTTCATTATATGCAGCAGCAGGAATTACAAGTATTTTATTATTGTTCATAGTCAAAAAGATTAAAATTTTTCATTAAGAATGTTATTAATTGTGTCAATTAAGTATATAGTAACAGAATCCTTTTTAGCATATTGTACTATTCGTAAGAAGTTCATAAGTTGGAATATTGCATATGAATCTTTGTAAAATGAATACTTACTAAAGTTTATGTCAAGTTGTTCATCAATGTATTTGCAAATCATATCATAACGAGTCTTATCATATTCCTTGCTATTATACATTAATGTACTCCACTTATATTTAGTATCCTGTCTAAGTTTCACAATGTCGATAATCGGAGATTCAATGAAAGAATCTAAAAAATCAATCAAAGCAAATTCATTATCCCTAAATATGATGTTTGAGAATGTCAGATCGCCATGACACTTCCCAACATAAAAGTTTTCAAACTTCATAACAGGCTTAAATATTTCATCACATCGTTCAATGATTTTCATTATTGATGAATAATACGGAGAATCATTTTTATATATATTCATCATATTCTTTTTAACTGACATCCATTTCTTATAAAGTTCATCAGTTTCATATTCAGCAACGCATATACTTGATTCAATTTCATTACGAACATATTCGCAGATAGTTGATATAAATTTATCAATAATCATCTTATCTGCATACTCAAAGAATGAAACAAAATTTTTTCCATATACATATTCCATTATGCCATGATATTCGCCAGGCCATGTTTCATCAGAATTTATAATCTTTGGCACAACAATATTCTTTGTTATGTTTGTTTTTGCCGCAGATAACTGTTTATCAAACTGCGCCTTAAGTCTTGGAATATATTTTTCATTCTTTGTGTACTTATCAATAACAAGAATGTCTTTATTCTTTTTAATGTCTATGTAACATCCTGAATGTCCTTCTACTTCAATTTTTTTCATAATTTATTCTAATGATATTTGGTTGTTCTTTATAATTTTTTGAAATTCGTCCTTATCTATAAACTTTGAAAGTCCATTTATACTGTTTACATTTATAATGTTCTTTACTTCAGCTTTATATGCTGCAAGGAATCCTACATCACTATCTTCATATACATATATATTGTTTGATGATATGAAAGGATATTGCATTATTATTTTTTGATATACCTCAGAATTTGGTTTTCCATTTTTAACATTATCACCAGTTATAATATAATCAAATAAATCATCAATTTCAAAATATTTTAATACATTATCAACATTTTTCTTTGATGCAGTTGTCGCAAGACATACAATATTTCCATTTTGTTTTGCATGATATAGATATGAATATAGATTTTTATTAATAGATATTTTGTCAAAGTATTTCTTATATACACGAGATTTTATTTTCTTTACTTCATTTAGTTTAGATTCATCAAGCTTGAGTGCATTAAGAAGTTCATTGATTCGTAATCCAAAATTACTATAATAATTATCTTCAGTTAATTCGTAATCATATATCTTTTTAAATGTTTCCTTATATGCTAAATAATTTGCGTTTTTAGTATCAATAAGTGTTCCATCAAGATCAGATATATATAATTTCTTAAACTTATTATTAGACGATATGAAATTCATAATCTCGTCACTAGTTCCAATTGAAGTATATTCATCAAGATGTGACAATATAATTTTCGCACCATCATTAATCATTAGATTATATATATAAGATACATAATATTCGTTTGCTTCAAAGTCAGAAACGTTTTTGTCAAGAATCATCTTTGCATATTTCTTAAACGACTTTCCATTAGAAAATCCATACACACCAGCCAACGCATGATTAGAAATTGGACATTTTTCTGCAGTACGTTTGACTAAATTATTTTCATTTATTTCAGCATAACTATACTTGTGAAGATTAGAATCAAATGACAATAGAAATCCATCAATGGCTTCATCAGCATCAATTCGTTCAATTATATCATATAGATCATTACTTTTAAATACAAGATCACAATCAAGAACTACACATATATCATCATCATCAATAAATGATTCAGCACACATTATAGTCTCAATTGCGCCTTTAGTTAAATAATCTATTTGAACTAAATTAAATTCATCAGCAAAATTCCAACCAATCTGATTTACTTTTTTTATATAAAAATCGTTCATAATCTCATTACGAACAATCATTGTTAACTTTGTTCTATAACTATTCTTAATTTCATTAAATCCACTAAGAGCATATTCAAATAAATATTTCTCAAACAAATTAATAAAAGGTTTAGGAGAATTATACATATCGGATGTTCGCGTTCCTAAACCGCCCATTGGCATTATAATATGTAAATTTTTCATATATTTAAATTGATCATCTTTATATTTTTAATATATAAAAAGTCCTTACCAAAATTTAAATTTTGATAAGTTTATCATAGCATAAATAAAATTATAATAAAAGATATGAGAACATTTGATGAGTTCTTAAAAAATCATTATAAATCTAAAAATGTAAGCATTCTTAGTGAGGATGATTCACAAAAAAATAGTGATAATATAAATATAGATAATAATGTATCTGAAGAAATTGTTGTAGCAAATGATGTAAAGGATACTGAAAATATAGTTGATAAAATGGATAAAAAATCTGGATATTTTTTCAACAATATTATATTTTTCACAAATAGTAGAGATCCCTCAAAAAATAAGACGTTAAAAAATCTTGAAGATGCTGTAAAAGGAACTGATATTACTATATATACGTTTGTTGCTGAAGAAGTTGATTATAAGGCAACAGAAAAAAGTATTAGTATAAAAGACAGTAAAACAAAGTTAAAGATCGATAAACAGTCAAACATTGATACTATTGTTATTGTTCGTCTTGGAGCACAAGATTCAGAACTTTGTGTTGAATGCATAAAAGAATTACAACAGTGGGGATTATTTGTTCTTAATCCAATTCAGAATGCAAAGAAAGCTTCTAATAAATATTCATCAGCTGTTCTTATGGAAAGATATGGAATTCCACAGCCAAAGTTTACATTGCTTACGAAGAATGACATTGAAAAAGGTGATGAAAGTCTTTCAAAAAAATTAAAGAATATTTATTCGGACATTGGAGATGATGAGAAAGCCGATAAGAAAAAGGAATATGTTGTAAAATTGTTAAATGGTCATGGTGGTACAGGTGTATTTATGTGCAACGGAAAGACAATATTAAGTATCCTTCAAGCTATGTTTGCTGTTGATGAAGAACTTGAACTTCTCTGTCAGAAGAAAGAAGAAGCTGACGGAGGAGACATACGGGTTCATGTTCTTACAATGAGAACAAAGCAGATGATACTTGCTCAGATGAAGCGAGTTAAGATATCTGGAGATTTCCGTTCAAATGTTTCTTTAGGTGCAACCGCAGAAAAAGTTGAATTAACTAAAGAACAAGAAGATATTGCATTGAAGGTTGCAAAGATTTCTGGTATGCCGTGGTGTGCAGTTGACATAATGCCATTGGTTAAAGATTCTAATCCAGAAATTGGCGATAATGTTGTACTTGAATATAATTCATCCCCAGGTACAGAAGGAATATCTGATGTAATTGATGAAAACTTTGTTAAGATTCTTCTTGATAATATAAATGACATTAATGAACTTGTTCTTTATCCAAAATCTATTGGATACATAGAGAATATTACATTTAAGTTCAATGATGATGATGCACCGGTTACAATGGAAGCAAAACTTGATACAGGTAACGGTGCATATGCTTCAACAATAGGTTGTGAAAAGGTTGAAGTTAAAGATGATGAGGTTGTTGCCACACTTAATGACAAGGAATATCATTTTAAGAAACATGGATCATCAAATCCTCGAGTAGGTCAGGTAACAGAATCAAGAACTACAGTTATTGTTCCTGAGATTCAGATTGGAACTCGTAAATTGCTTGATGTTGAATTTGCTCTTGTTGACAATAGAAAGAAGTCAACAAAGATACTACTTAATAGAGATATATTATCTAAGATGGCTTACATGATTAACCCAGCTCAGAAAAAAACATTAGATGAAAATAAAAAAATATGAAGTCGTTAAAACATTACATAAAATCTGATAAATCATATTTAATTTCATTATCTGAAAAACTGTTAATCAATAAGAACTATGACATTTATAATTATCGTCCAACAACGAGAGAAGAACTAAAGGCTTCAATACAAGAACACTATAATAATGATATATATGATTTAAATGATATAGATGTATCTAATATAACTGACTTTAGTTCACTTTTTTACAGAGATAAAAATACAGGAAACAAAGATTTTAACATTAGTGATTGGAATGTAAGCAATGGTATGAATTTTTCTTTGATGTTTTATGAATGTAAAGAATTTAATTTTGATATAAGTAAATGGAATGTTAGTAATGGCATTGATTTTTCACATATGTTTTCTGAATGTCACAAATTTAATTGTAACTTGAGTGATTGGGACGTAAGTAATGGCAAGAATTTTTCATATATGTTTAATGAGTGTGAAAACTTTAATCAAAACTTAAAATATTGGAATGTAAGTAAATGTAAAGATTTTTCTGGTATGTTCAAAAAGTGCTATAAATTTAATTCAAATTTAAGTAAGTGGAATGTAAGTAATGGAGAAGATTTTTCTTCAATGTTTTATAATTGTCAAGAATTTAATTCTAACTTAAGTAAATGGGATGTGAGTAGTGGAGAAGATTTTGCATGGATGTTTGGATATTGTAAAAAATTTAATTCAGACATTAGTAAATGGAATATATCTGATAAATCAATTTTATATATTAATCAGATGTTTTATGGCTGTCCTATAGATGATAAATATAAGCCAAAGGGAGTACAATGAAGTCATTAAGAAACTATAATACAGTGATATGAACTAATTAATGATTATCTTATAATTTAAATTTTATTTATGTTGTAGCAGGATGACATCCTGCTATTTTTATATATTTGTATGAACTATCCTCTTGTTAATAATTTCAAAATATTTTTAATATATAATAAATTTTAATAGAAATCAACACATGCCTACTAAAAAAATTAAAAATTATGACATATACTTTGGCGGATATGTTCAACGAAGTAAAAGCATTAAGAAAATTTCATTTGATAATTCATCTTTAATATTATATAAAGGCGACGAATACGATTTAAATTTTACTGTATATCCTAATGATGCTTTTTATAGTGAAATTGAATGGGCATCAAGCGATGAAAAAGTCGTTAGTATTGATGAAGACGGACATATTGTTGCCTTAAAAGGTGGTAAAGCTACTATATCTATTACAATAAACAATATTGTAGCAAGATGCTTTATTACAGTTCGTGAAGTAATTCATTTTGAAGATCCATTAGTAAAAAGTATTCTTGTTCGCAATTATGATTTTGATGGTGATGGAGAGATTTCATATATAGAGGCTGCACGTGTAACATCTATACCATTTCCAATGTTTACAGGCATGCCAATACAATCATTTGATGAACTTTCATATTTTAAAAATGTTAAAACAATTGCACCACATGCTTTTGATTCTTGTGATAAGTTAACAAGCATATCATTTCCTGCAGGATTAGAAAAAATAAATAAAAATGCATTTTCATATTGTAATTCATTAACTGAAATTATGATTACACCAAATGTGAAAAGTATTGGTACAAACGCTTTTTCTGATTGTGCAAATTTAAAGGTTGCTTATATAAATAGTAATATTCCCCCAAAGAATGGTAACAAAATTCTTGACAGATGTCCAAATTTAGATAGAATAATTGTTCCAGGCGAATATGTTGATGATTACCTTAATGCTATAAATTGGGGTATGCTTAATGATGAAGAATATTTATACTATTCATATATAATTATACAATGTTTTGATTATACGTTTGACTTCTTTTTATCATGATTAGAGAACTTATAAACATAAGAAATCTTCCGTATGTTGTAGAACTATACGATGCATATGATGACAATATTGTTCATTATGAACAGTTTGTTATGTTTCGTAACTATGACATATATAATGATGTATTTGCTGATAAAGAATTATATTTTGTTGATAAAAATGTATGGGATTCAAATGGACCAAATGGAAATATAATTTGGCCAATATGCGAAGAACTTGGGTCTGGATTTGGAACAGAATATAAATATTTTAATGGATTTTTTTCTGAATATGGACTTACAAATGGATATGATGTAAATATACTATATAATAAATTTAAAAATGTTGCTAATGTAAGATGCAACAAAATAAGAATATATAGACCAACGGTTAAGGACACAAATGATATGATTATTCATGTCGACAATTTTATAAATAATATTCATATTCATTATTTATGTACTACATATAATTCATGCCCAATCAATTCAAACAATGAATTTAAATTAAACAATGTTACTTATTCAGAATACATTGAATTTTATGTTCCTAATGTATATGATTTATTTGATAATGATAAACTAAATAATCATATTGGATGTTATTTTAAAGAAAATCTTAATGTTGTTGAGTTCTGTTCAAATGTTAAGGAGGATATGCTGTTTATTGATGAAGATGAAAAACATGTATTTTTTCCATTAGACATATTTTCATTACCATACGAATTAAAAGAAAAAGAGTATAATGGCGAAGTATATACAGTAAAGCATTATAAATCAGTTGCTAAATCAATTGAAAATAACTACATATCATATCCTGTAAACATAACATTATGGTCATATGATGAGATACTAAATAACAAATTTATAAAGGATGATTTTTGGGGTGAAGCATCTGCAACATTTATAAAAGATCTTAAATTTACATTATCAGCAAATCTTGGTTTTGTAAATAATCATGTGTCCGTTATTGCAAAGTTTAATTTTCCAAATCGTGATGAATTTGAGAATGCCTATAAAGATGATGTAGACATTACACCAGTCTGTCATGCATATATGAAGTATAATAATGTTGTAGAAAATTATTATGATAATGTTGAATATGAAATGATTGAAAAATATAGAGAAGAACTTAATGTAACTCCTCTTAATGACGAAGATAAAATAATCGTTACTGACTATTTTATAAAACGTGGACAAACAGTAAATGTGGATAATGATAAGGAATTACGAGAAAAATATATAGAAATGAAAATTCAGTCTCTATATGATGAACTTAATGAAGATTCAGACACTAAACTAAAATTCATCGGATTTAGAGTTATAATAGGTTCAGATCCAAATTTTAAACATATCATATATGACAACAATGTTAAGATAAAATTTACGGAACTTGATGATTTTTCATTCAACATAAATGATATGTTCGAAAGTTGGAATAATGTATATGACGGTTATTATGCAGTTAAAGTAATATTTGTTGATAGATTATTAGGAACTGAAATAATGTCTAATTCCGTTATTTTATCTCCTGAATGGATTAAGTATATGATTAATTCAACAAACGAACGCATCATTAATTTTGATAACATTAATAAAGATAATGAAATTGATAATGATATGGAATATAATTTTATAGAAAATATTCGTTGCATAGTAAATAAGAAACGGGATGATAAAAATAAAATTATTCGCGGAAATAATTCTCCAAAAATATTATATAAACCAATATTTTATCGTGTCTCAAATTTACAAAATGTAAGAATAAGAAGAAATGTAAAGCAGAAGATTGGAATTAATCTTGCTGAATATATGACAAAGGTTGAGACATTTAAACTTCTTCTTAATGGCAATGAATATATTGAATATGGACGTGCTGATGCATTTGTAATATTTGAAATATCAGGAAATAACTTTTCATCATCAAATGGAGCATATGACATACTAAACCAAGATGATGAATATATTTCAAGTGGCGCATATTCATTAATGTAAAGTAAAATATATATAAAAACAATTATGACAGATTTTGCTCTTGATGATTCTGTGTTTATACAATCAAATATTTCTGCAGCATTACAAGAATTAGACATTCTTTTTAATACTGAAAATACTGAATTAATAGGATATCCTACTTATGGAGTAAATTTTGAACAATTTTTATGGCAATTAAGTCCATCTCCAAATGCTCTTAAGACTTATATAGAAGAACATATTCAGAAATATACTTTTTTCTGTAAAGATTTTGATGTAGTCGTTAATGTTAATGTTATAGATGGTGAATATAGAAATATATATAATGTTATGATAATATTACGTACTGATCCAAAATCTAAACAAGCTGCGGGATTTAGAATCTATCAACTACGTTGATGCTTATGAAATAATATTAACTTAGATAATATATGAAACTATTTAATGTAATAGAAACATCTTTTGATAGATATGATGAAACTATAAAAAAATATTTATCAAATGTATTTGGAAGCCTTGGAATGCAATATTCTCACTCCCAAATATTTGGTGCTGTGTATGATGGCATAAGAGGCATTTTACAGAATGCAATGTTCTATATAGAAGATGCTTTAACAGAACAAAACATATTTACAGCAACTCGACAAAAATCAGTATATTCATTAGCAAAAATATCCGGTTATGAACCTTATTATGGTTGTGCAGCCACAGGAACAATCATTGCACAAATAAATGCTAATGTTGAACTTGAAAATAAAACTACAAAAATATTTATACAGAACTATTCAAGAATTGTCAATCAAAGAACCGGCGTAACTTATTTAATAGTATTGCCTACAGAATATTATGTAATAGATCTTTCAAAACCAATTGTTAAGCATGAGTTCAAAGTTGTTCAGGGACGACTGGAAAATGACCAATATGTTGCATCTGGAAGACCATGGGAAACTGTAAGTATAGATACAAATGAGTTATGGGATAAAGAATATATGACAGTTAAAGTTAATGGCAAGGAATATACTCAATGTGTAAGTGTCTATGATATGACTCCGGGAGGTGAAGAATATGTTGCAAGAACTGGCTTTGACGGAAAAATAGAAATAATGTTTGGTAATGGAACATTTGGTAATATAGTGCCAGGTGGTTCAACAATAGACATTCAAATGGTTAAACATATTGGTGCATCAGGAAATGTCATTAATAATGAGGCTGGAATATTTGCCATGCAGTCATCAGGATATGACACAATAGGAAATGGTGTAAATGTAAATGCTTATATGACGTTTAAACTTCAAAATCCAATATGTGGTGGTACTAATTCTGATTCCGCTAATTTTATAAAAACAATAATTGGATATAATTCACGTTCATTAGTACTTGCTTCTGAGGACAACTTCAAATTATTCTTTAAAAGATTTTCATTTATTGGATATGTGAATTGTTGGTCAGAAAAAAATTCAATGTGTATAACAGCAACATGTCTAAGTAATAAAGCACAACAAGTAAAAGGCGTTGATGAATATTATGATCTTAATCCTGATGATCTATTACTTAATGATGAACAAAAGATTATGATTCAGGAAACATTAAGTAATTCAAAAAGAACATTTGCTGGTGTTACATTAAAATTTCAAGATCCTATCATTAGACGATATGCAATAATATGTTATGTCAAAATAAGCAATATATATGACAAGGAAACTGTTACGATAGGAATTAAATCAACACTTGCTAATTATTTCATGAAGTTGTTCAACAATGTTCATTTTATTCCAAAGTCAGATTTAATTAAACAAATATTGGATAACAATAGTTCAATTAAGTCTATAGATATAGACATCATTTCTGAATTAGCAGAACAGACATATTATAATGGTTATTATAATAAATATGAACTACGACTTGTAAATGGTGAATATAAATATGTTCCTATAAAAGTGATGTATGAACCTGGAACATTCCCGGGGCTTGATGATTTTGGAAATATAGTTCTTAGTTCAAAACTTGAAATTCCAGTATTACATGGTGGATTTAATTATTATATGAATAAGACAAATGATAAAAAGGTTGGATTAAGTCAAAATAATTGTATGAGGATTCAAACTGTACAGGTTTATTTCATATAAACATATATTATTATATTATTTAATTAAAAGGAGAGTACTTAAGTACTCTCCTTTGTTGTCATTGAACTTTAAAAATTCAATTTTTAATATTTTGCATTTCTATTTGCACGTCTTGCCTGATTCCTCATTTGGTCAGATATCATCTTTCTTACATCCTCCTCTGTAAAGTCAGGATCATCCGCACAAGTTTCAAAAATCTTTGCACAAATTGCAAACGTACGAATAGAAATTTCCATGTCTTCACCATTTTGAGACATTTCCTTAAGGTAATCATATGCCTTAATCTTTGAACGACTTGACAAATGCTCGGGATCAATGGCAGGCATAATTCGTTTTACAATATACAACAAATCCTCATTTGTAAAATTAATGTCCATCACAAAAGAACGACCTCTAAGAGCAGTGTCCAATGCCCCAACATTATAATTTGTGATAATAATTATTGAACCATTATAGAACATCTTTTTAGGAATTGGGTCTCCATCATCATCAAGCAACCTTCCTGCAACGCCGTACATAACGAGACGTCCCTCATCATCAGTTGTTGAATCCAATGCACCTTTAAGAATGTTGATACAATCCTCTGGTGCGCGAGGTCCAACGAGAGAATCAGCGTCATCAATAACAACAATGTCACCCTTTGCACGATATTGATAAAGTGCCATATAAAGTTGTCGTGGAGAACAACGACCTTTGATTGTGTACAAATTTGTTCCTTCTTTATATCCTGATGCTTTAAGTTGTTGCATTACGTTATATGTTTTACCTACACCAGGAGCACCACAAAGAATAACAGATGGATTAATTCCTCTTGCGACCATACTTACATATTTACGCATTTTCTTAAAAACAAATTCAGGGTCCTCTCGTTCAGCATCAAGTTCATCTTGTTGCTTTTTCATTATCTCATCAATTTCTGCAATAACCTGAACATTTTTCTTTATTGCGGCCTTTAACTCAGGAAGTGTATTTGCACCGCCCTTTACAGCATTCCAAACTTCTTTAACTTCATCAAGTAATCTTTTATATGTTTCCTTTGCCTTAGCTGAATCATTTTTGTTTAATCTTGCATTATCTTTTTCACTTGACTTCATTTTTGCAAAATCTCTTGCACTTGAAATGTTTTTGGATTCGATCATAAATGATTTTTTAATTAACGATTCAGATAAATTATTTGTTATATAATATGGTAACGCACCAACAAAAAATTCAAATGATTTGCATTCTTTAACAAATATTTCCTTGCCTAATTTTTTGATTTCATTTGTAGTTATGTCAATGCTATCTGAATTAATAATTGTCCATATAACAGGAAGAAAATATACTATGCTAGACCCAAGTGTGTATATAGAAAGATCAGTCTTAACAGGTTTATCTGAAAACAATATATTGTAGTTACTAAAAAAGTCTATAGAATATACTTCATTTGATTCTGATGATCTTAAGAAATTCAAACTAAACATTTTTATATTTGTATTATTGACAAGAAAATACTTTGTGATCATATATTCATTATCGACTTTCGTTTTTTCTGTGCCAACAATATGTGTTATGTGCTTTTTAGTATGCTTATTTAAACTATTGCATATTAACGAAAAAACTTTATCCATATCATCATTCTTAAAGCCTTCTCTAATGATAGTTTTTCGTTTTTCTATAAATTCCTTATATGATATCATAAAGTAAAATATTATGTATAATTAAAAATATTCATATATATTTGATGATATAAAAATGTGGCATAAAAAATGGGAACATATGTTCCCACTTAATAATATGATTATAGAATTATTTTAATTGGATTATCCACATCTTGACCAACCACAGTCAATGCAATGTATGCAACCATTCTCACGAATAAGCTTACCACCACAGTCTGGACATTTTTCTCCTTCAAGAACTTCATCCTTTTCATACTTACGAAGTATACGAACCATTGCTGATGTAAAGCTTGTGATATTGTCATCAACTTTCTGAGCAGTCTTAATAATATATTTTAGATTTGCTCCAGTACGCATTAGCATTGATGAATATAATGCTGTCGCAAGTTCCTCGGTTGTAAGCTTAGAACTGATGTTCTCAATAACTATATTTTCAGATTCAAACTTATATACTGACTTCTTTATCTTAGTAATAGTTCCTTTATGCTGAGGTATTATTTTATTATTTTCAGATCTATATACAAATATTTCATACGGCTTATTCTTATATAATCCAACCATTACATAGAATACTTCACCCTTAACCTTTGTTGAATAAAAATCTGCAGGAAGTGTCTTAGGACGTTTAGGAGCGTTCACATAACTTTCAAATTTGTCATCTTCCTTTTTCTGTTCTTTCTTTATCATAATACCTTCACGAGAACCGTCACGATATACTGTGATGCCCTTTAGTCCGTTTCTCCAAGCTTCCATGTAAATGTTACTTACTTCTTCCTCAGTCACATCATTTGGAAGATTGACAGTAGAACTGATTGAATGTGTAATAAGATACTTCTGAACAATTCCTTGAACTTCAACACGTTTTTGCCAATCAATGTCCTGAGCACATGAACCATACCATGGTGACTGCTTATAGATCTCTTCCCATTCCTTTTCTGTGAGTTCATCAAACTTTGAGAGCAGTTCAGGCATATTTGCTTCAGCCCATTTCTTTAGCTGTGGATGAACAACGACAAATTCTGTAAAGTTAATGCCAAGCTTGTCAGTGTAGTCAATCCTATCTTCTGATGTAACGCATTTGCGACGACGAACATAATATGGCATAAATACTGGCTCAATTCCTGATGAAGTCTGAGTTAACATTGAGATTGTTCCTGTAGGTCCTGCTGTTGTGAATGAAATATTACGACGACCATTGTTCTTCATCTGCTCGTATCGTCCAGGATATTCACTGTATATGAATCTAAACCATTCATTGAGATATGGCGTACCCCATTCATCTTTTATATTATTGTTTGTTTCAAGTTCTTTATCATAATCTGGAAAAGTTCCACGTTCAAGAGCCATGTCAGTCTGACAGTCAAGAACAGCACTCATCATAAGCTTACAAACCTTCTCAATGAATTCATTTGATTCTTTAGTACAAAACTTATATCCCATTGCTGCACACATATCTGACATTGCAGTAAATTCTAATCCGCAACGACGACCATTTTTGCCTTTTTCTAAAATTCCTTGCCAAACATCTATTGCATACTTGTCATCTTTAACAACATCAAGAATTTTCTGAACAGCTTCATTTTCAAGATCAACAAGGTCATCGCCTAATCTCATTGCATCATAAGTAACATCGTATACTCGATTTACATTTAGTTTAGCATCCTTTGTGAATGGCTCATCAATGAATGATAACATATTAATTGCAATAAGACGACAACTTTCTAGGCCACTCATAAATATTTCTCCGCAATTTTTTTGATTCACACTAATTATTTTATTTCGTCCCCATTCATTCGTTTCAATAAATTCACCGGTAAAATAATTATGATATTTTTCAACAGTTCCATTATAAACTGTTTCCTTGCCAATATATTTAATATCAATTATTTTATGATTATAATTAGAAACTGCTAATTTTAAATCATCAAAATTCTTATATGCCAATTTTGCTCGTGAATCATAAACAATACCTGTATCTTCAGTAAATTTTTGTTTTAATTCAATAAAATTTTCAATATTTGAAGTTAAATAATATTCAATTAATTTTTTATTTCGTTCATTATATTTTGCTTGTTTCTTTTTTCCTGCTTCTATTTGACCTAATTTATATTTTTCATTATATTTTGCCATATAAGAATTGGCGCATTTACGAGAACAATAAGAATGCTCTCGCATATCCCATTGTGTCACAAATTTCTGTCCACACCATTCACATGTTCGTTCAACCATTACGGCAGTTTCGTCATAATTAACATAAACATTATTATAACCGTTTTGTAACGCCTTTAAATAAATTTTCATTATTTTTCCTTTTGCTGTAATATAAGGCACATTTGCTTCATTTGCAACATTTTTAATAAATTCTTTTGACTTTCCAAATTCCCGTTGTAAAAAATCATCCCACCGAATAGGCCAATTCAATTCTTTACAATGTTGTAACCATTCCTTTAAATAAAAATTTCTTTTTAAAGATTTTGCAAAATTTATAGCTTCATTATAATATTCTGATAATTTTATTTTGCAATTTCCATTGCCTTCTCCAGTCATTAATTTACTCATTTTTTCAGAGTATTTTTTTAATTTTTCAGGATCATTTTTTATTTTTATCATGGGATTATTATCTCCATACATTCTTTGTTTATGATAATTAATATGATCTTTTGCTGTCATTCCTTGTAAATTATTTGGAGAATTATTTAATCCATTAAAATCTTTATGATGGACAACCTCAAAAATATTATCGTCAGGATTATTATATTTATAAATCATTCTATGTTCTGTATCTGATTTATTTGAACCTGATAAAAACATAAAATTGTATGGTTGATGTTTTCCTGTTGACCTATGATATCGTTCATCCCAGTTCATTTGTGATTTTGTCATTATAGTCAATGAATCTCCAATATTTAAATCTTTAACTTCAACGTATCCTTTGTTATTAGTTAATAATTTATGATTTGCTGTACATTTTAATTTATGACCATTTTCTAAAGTTACTTCATAAATATCTTTGTTATATCCTGAAATACGAGGGTTAATCATTTTACTAATTGTAAGATTTCCTTCATCATCTATACAATATACATCAACATCATTTCCTTCATTAACAAGCTGTTCAAATGAAACATATCCTCTTCCATCAGCAACAGCAACTTTTGTATCTCCAGTTACACAAGGATTCGTAGACACACCTCTATACTTTTCATAAAGACCATCTGGAGAGAACTTTACCATTCTATCTTTAAAAATTACACCAGGTTCAGCGGTGTTCCAAGTACAATGAATAATCTTATCCCATATATCCTTTGCCTTGACGATCTTCATATAACCCTGCCTAAGTTCTGAACTATGTTCATTATTAGTATATAACATCTTATATAATTTATTATACTCATAATCACATGCGTTCATTTCATTGGTTTTTTCCCAATTTATTTTTGCTTCAACAGGCCAGCGTAATGCGTATTGTGCGTTTTCTTCAACAGCTTCCATGAAATCATCAGTAACTTGTACTGAAACATTTGCACCAGTAACTTTAGTAAGATCTTGTTTCTTTTCAATAAATTCTTCAATGTCTGGATGACGACAATCCATACTAATCATAAGTGCTCCACGACGTCCTTGTTGAGCAACCTCATTAGTAACATCTGAACATACATCCATGAAACTTGCTGCACCTGTGCTTGTGACTGCTGCATTGTTGACCGCAGCACCTCTTGGACGAAGATTGGAGAGATCATAACCAACTCCTCCACGACGTTTCATAAGTTCCGCCTGGTTAAGACGAGTCATCATGATAGAACTGTATGAATCTTCTGGAGAAGGCAGCACAAAACAGTTTGACAATGATACCGGTTTTTCTGCACCTAATCCTGCCATTACAGAACCTGCAGGAATGACATATTTAAACTTATCGAATAGTTCAAGAATTCTTTCAGCTGTTAAAGGCTTACGTTTATGATAATGATTTGAGAACTTTTCTTGGTCAAATGGTAAAGAATTCTCATCATAGTGTTTCTCAATTCTTGCAAATTCTTTTGCCATTCGTTTATGCATATCTAAAGGTGTCTGTTCAATAATGTTTCCTTCAGAATCTCTCTTAGCGTATTTGTTCAACCATGTTGAAGCGGCGAGTTCATCACCGTTAAAATAATTCAATAATTCTTCTGTCATATTATTTATAGTTTATTTAAATATGTTATTAAATAATTGATGTGTAAACGATATTACTTTATCTTTTATTATATGGAGGTTATTAATTCTTGTAATACAAAATGGAGGTATAGATTCAGTTGTCCAATATGCATTACATTGTTCATCAAATGATGGATCCAGAAAAAACTTTGGTTTATGAACTAATTGTTTAATGTTTATCTTAAGAATAATGTTTTTATCATTGCTTAATATATTCTTAATATTATTTAACATTTCAGATGATGTTTTTGGTGAAATGAAATATATTCTATTAGGATAATCAAATCTTGAATTTTCAGATCTTGGTTCAAGCCCATATCTTAATATATTATCAACTCTGTTTTTAGAAGTAATATGATATAATATTCCATTGAATTTATTATATATTATGTCAGAACAATCTGGAGTGTCTATATCCTCAATTCTTATTCTGTTTCTTGTTAATCCTTTGCTAACATTAGAAACAAATACATTATATTTTTTACATAATTTTATAAATTTGTCATCATCATATTCAAAGTTTTTTCTAACTTTCAATACGCACACATATTTATTGTTGTCTTGAAATATTTCTGAACTCTTTATATCATATTCATTTTTTATGATATTTAAAAATTGATTTAGATTTTCATAAACAATATTATCGTATAAATGATGTTGATATTCATCATAATCAATGTATGAATTATTATTTAAATATGTTGAAGACATAAATTTATATGTCTCAAAATCTTCATAAGTTTCAATTAATTCATCAGTTGATAAAGAAAATGTATCTATATCATTATCCAAACAAAAATCTTCAAACAAATAATCATTTGTTCTTATATTATGTGCTCCATATATATATTCAGTTAACGATTTCATTAAGACAATTCATCAAAAAATTTATTCAAATCTGTTTCAGTCTTTGTTCCAGTAAATCTTTTAAGTTCATTATCATTGTCATCTATTACTATAACTGTTGGGATATTTCTAATTCCATATTCAATAGCCAAATCTTCCATATCTTCTTCTATATTAATCTTCTTTACTTCAATATTTCGTTCAGATGTAACCTTTTCCAATATTGGTGCTAAAGATTTGCATGGATTACACCAATCTGCATAAAAATCATATACTGTCATAATCTTGTTTCATATAAATTTTTGTATATATAAAAATCAAAATTAGTATGAACTAAATTATAATTATAATATATAAAAATGCCATTTGTCTATTTAATATTTCATTTAACATTTTTAAACATTTTCGTTTTTGTAACAATATTTTTAATTATATTTTAAATTACAGTAATGAAATACATAGACATATATTTATGAAGTCATTGAATACATATCTAAATGAAAAGTTATTAGTGAACAAGAACTTTAAAAGTGTTAATGCAAACGATGCGTTTTATAATGATTTCGGTAGCGTTTTATCAGCAGATTCTGATATTGGATGGTTTAAGACATACGACATCAAAGACCTCTTGTCAATAAAAATAGCAATTGAAGACGGAAATGCAGTAGATAAGCTCAAAGAGTTCTTTAATATAGGCAAAGTTAAATACTCAAGAAATGCTACAGAAGATTTTCCAAAAGAACGAGCATTATATTATGATATATTAAAATTCATTGCTGACAACAAAGATGATATGAAATTCTTTTATATAAATGAACAAACAACAAATGGAGAATATTTCATATATTTATTTGAAACAGGTAAAATAAAAGTTGCTGTATGGGGTCATGAAAAAATTGTAGGTACACGTAGAGGAACAATAGTATTTCAATATATTAAATAATCTATAATGTAATTTATAACAAAGTTTATGAAAAATTTGAGTGAATATTTTGCAGAAAAGTTACTAATCAACAAAAATTATAAAAATCCTAAAATAAAAGTATCATCTCTTAGGGAATTAAAAAATATCATACAAGACAGATCTACAGACCCAAGGACAAAAAAATTCAATCATAATATAGACTTAAGTGATATTGATGTTTCAGAACTTGATGATTTATCTGAAACATTCATTTGGTATAAATTTAAAACAATAGATATAAGTGGTTGGGATACTTCAAATGTTAAGGTGATGACTCAAATGTTTTATGGATGTGATGAACTTGAAGACATTATAGGTATAGAAGATATTGATATTAAAAATGTAGTATACATGGCTTATATGTTTGCTGATTGCCCAAAACTTGACATAACGGATAAGATAAAAGATTGGGAAATAGATCCAAGTGTTGTTTGGGCCACAAACATGTTTAGAGATTGCCCAACTAAATTTAAGTTTAAGATGAAAAAATAAAAAATAATCATTAGATAATTATGAAATCGATGGAAGAAATTGCTTTACAAAGCAATATAGTAGAAGATCTTGATGCACAATATGATAAGGCAATAGAATTACTTAAAGAAGCAAAGGAAAACAAACAGCCTATTGATGAAGGATTGTTTGGTGCTATATTTGGTGGATTAGTTGGTGCAACTGCTGGTCCGGCTATTGGCAAAGCTCTTTGTAAGACTCTCGGATTGGATGAACGAGGCATGCTTGGAAACTTACTTACATCTCGTCTGTTCTTGACAGCACTTGGCGGTTATATGGGATGGAAAAACTAATTTGATAATAAATAGACATTAGTAGAATGAAGTCATTAAAAAACTACATATCAGAAAAATTGTTAATCAATAAAGATTATAAAGATATTAATAACATTGATGATTTTCTATCCTCTGAAAAATTAGTTTATATTAAATTTTCAAAGCTAACTTCGACGACATTTCCAAAATTAATTATTGACATTAAAAAAATAAAGCATGTGAACGATTACGATATTAATGACACTGAAATTACTATTAGTTATGGAGATGGTATATTGTTTGCAGATGAATTTAATAATTGTGCATTTAGTTTACAAAAAAATAATTTATCATTATTAAGATATAATAATGGAAAGACGCGCAATAATTTATTATCATCAATTACGTTACTTATAAATCCATCAGCAAATGATAAAGTAAAATCAATGATTACAACAATTCATAACAATGGTAATTATGAAAAAGAATCTAAAGATGCATTAATAGATTTTATAAAATATGTTGTAGAGAATGACAATGACCAAAATACTATTATTGATTTTATAGGAGAAAAAATTAATACTAATGAAATATTAGATAAATATTGTTATGAGAGATTAATGTCTAACATATGATTAACGTATAACATATGATTAAATGTCTGATTTGTGAAATAAAGAAACTAATATATTTTTAATTATAATTAAAATACAAAAACATAAAAAATATAACGATGAGTATAAAATTAATGAAAGACCTGCAATTTGCTGAGAAACTTAACTCAACTCAAGCTATATCTGAGGCAGGTAAGGAAATGCTTAACAACTATCGTGCTTATGTTTATTCTAATGCACCAACTTGCGCGGTTGTTAATGCTTTTGTAAAAGAGGCGCAACAATATAGTTTTGATGCAGGTGTATCAACAATTTTAGAAAGTGTAAATAATTTCATTAACGAAAACAAGATTTCTTGGAAATTGGCTACAGCTTGTGAATCAATTAACAATAACGCTTCAACATTTAATTACATCAATAAGATTGGTGTTCAGCAAGTTGAGAAACTTCTTGAAATGAATGAGAACGATGTTGTTAGCTATATCAAGGCCGGTTCTTTAAAGAGCTTTCAATATATTCCTGAGTTCCGTCAGATCTGCAAGGAAGTCTACAAGCAGAACATTACTGAGACTAAGGCACCTAATTTTGTTGTTTCTAATCCTATGAGTTTTGTTCTTGTTAATGAGGACTGTCAATACATTAATGTACTTGGCAAAACATTTAAGATTGCTGACAATAAGATTGAAGAAGCATCATGTGATGATAAGTTGTTCAATGAAGTAAACGCACTTCTTGAAGGTTTCAAACGTGATGGTGAGAATCTTGTTGCTGCATTCAATTCTGCGCATGGTGATGTTCTTACATTTACTCTTAATGAGAATGGCCTAGAACTTACAAACAATCGTGAGACTATCAATGAGAAGTTTGATGATGCTACCAAGTTCATGGAATATGCAAATATGGTTAGCCGCACAATGAATGTCAATGAAAAGATGCAGTTCATGACATTAAGCAATAATATTGCTAAAGTTCTTGAGAACATGGATAATATCGTTCTTCTTGATTGTGTAAAGGTTCTTGAAAGTAGTGACGGTACAATTTGCGCAATTAGTGAAGCAGCTGATAATGTAAATCTAACAGTATTCCGTTCATATAAGTATGGTACTTCAACAAAGAACTTTGATTTTGTTGCAGAGGCACTTAATAATGTAGTTAAGTTAACTGGTATTGATCTTACTTCAATGTACGAAGATCGTATTAACGAAGACTGTAAGAAACGTAATCCAGAAGCTGAACAGATTCGTGAACAACTTGAAGCAAACAAGGAGGCACAGTTCAATATCCGTCGCAAGAAAATTGCAATGCTTGCTGAACAATATAAGAATGATCCTGTTCGTTTAGCACTTTTGAATAAAGTAGCAAAGGATCTTAAGATGCTTGAAGGTAAAAAAGATGAAGTTTGCCCAAAATGTGGTAAAAAGAAATGCGAATGCAAAGACTGTAAAGATTGCAAGGACTGTAAAGATTGCAAAGACTAATGAAAAGATTATATATACATATATAAAGAGCAGCCTTAAGGCTGCTCTTTTGTTTTGATAATTATACTTTTTTTAGAAATAATATTTAATTTGTCATTTCAAAATCTTTTGCTTTATGCATTATGTCTCTCATTTTTGAAATATATTCTTTTTGATGTCTTTCTATGCGGTTGTCAATTTCTTCAATTTTGTTTTTATCTATATTCTTATTTTTATTCTTTTCTATGTCATCATCATTAATATCTTTTGTTTTTATATAATTACATATGAACCATGCATCTGCAATATCGTCAATTTTTGGCATATTAGATAATTCAATATATATGTTTTTAAATATGTTTATCATTGCATCCTTTGAGCAGTTTCCAATTCCTGTAGCAAATTTCTTTACTTCTGTTGGTGGTAAAATGAATATGTTATTCTTATTTGAAAAATTATTTATAAGATGATACCTTATTAAATAATTCAATCCTGCAAGTTCATATATAGATCTTGTCCTAACTGAAGAACCATAACTAAGTCCTTCCATTGCTACATATATGTTGTTGTGCATAACATTATTATGTGACGCAAATGTGTTTATGATATTTATGACTTGTTCACATATATGAATAAGATTTAAAGTTTTCTTTCTTTCAAGTTCATGAGAATCTTCAGAGTCTGAAATCTTTTCATATATTATATAATTAATTAAATCACTATGATCGTTTTCAAACTTCTGTTCTTTTTTGGTTAACTTATTTGGCTTTATAATATAAAACATTTCTTTTAACAGTTTACTGTCTATATACAATGCCAACGAAATTCCTGTACTATTTATACTTGGATCTATTCCTACATACAATTCATTCATTTAAATGTTAAACATACATATATTTATTCTGTAAGAAGATTTTCTCCTTCCACTGTCATACCATATAAAAATGTCCACCATTCTGCAGAATTACGAGATTCTTCAGGTCCAGTTTGATATATGTTCTTATAAATTTCTGTCAATTCATCAATCCACTTGTCATGCTGCTCTTTTGTCCAGTGATATTCATACATCCACCTTTCATTTGTTTTGCATTCATTGAGTATTTCGTCAGCAGTCATTTTCTTTTTTGTAAACTTGAACATGTTTACAACAAGTGAATAATTTAAACTTGGAGTATCAAAAAGATAATATAGATCATTTTCAGTCAATTCCTTTTCCTTAAGATACTTCATTGTGTAAATCTTATATTCTTTCATAATTGTTATATATAATAATTAGTTATAAAATTTCATTCTTTCTTTCATTTCATCAGAATACTGTTCTTCTGTTGACATATATAAATCTTTAAATGCACCGTCAAGTATAAATGTAGTACAATAATCATTTTCAGATCTATTTCCTCGACCAATTCCTTGAATAATCATATTTGAAGTCTTTGACTTATACCACTCAGGAAATAGTTTCATTTTTTCTTTAACAAGAAGATTACCAAGACTTGGATATGGAACTTTTATAATTATTATAAAACGACAACCTTCATCAGGCAAATCAATTCCTTCACTAAGACTTGGACCAATTAATATACTATTATTTCTTATTTTATGTTCATTAATAAGTTTTCTTTTTTCTCCACTATCATTATATAATAGCATCCTTTCTTTTAGTGAAGCTGGTGCAGCATTATATAATATTTTTGCGTTTTCATAACTTCCTGTCTGAATTAGTCCTTTACTATCAGTAAAATTCTTTTCAAGTATCTTATATGTTATATCTATTATTTTTGGAAAGACAGCAGATTTTGTCTTATATGACATTTTAAACTTGTTATAAATATATATAGGAGATCTTGAAAAATCAAATGTTGAAGGAACTCGTACAAAATTTGATGTACCGTCATTATTCATTCCAGTGTATCTTATACCTATATTTTCCTCAAAACTTGATAGAAGTCCAACTGTCGCAGAAGTCATCACATGATATGGCTGATGAGACAATATAAATCTATAGCACATATAATCTTCCTTAATACAATTCATTACAACAGTTACATGCGAATCTTTATTTGAAATATTTATCTGCTTAATCAAATATTCGGATCCTGCTTCTGTAATTGCAGTCCAAAAATCTCCAAAGAAGCACATATAATTATGCAACCAAGAACATAACTTAAATTTTTCTACTTCTTCCTTACTTATTGGTAAATTAGATCTTTTCTTTTCTGCAATTTCATCTTCATATGAATCACATATTGATTTAAATAATGTCAATATATTTGTGTATTCCTGTAATAATTCATAATCAATATCTCTAGAATTTGTCTCAAAATTCATACGAGTCCATATTTCCATTAACTTATCATGGAGAACTATTTTTTCCTTAAATTTATTATATACATTTTCAGACGGTTCTTCGTCATCATTGTCATTAAAAATGTCAGAAAATAAATTTATTTCCCTATTATACATTTTATCATATATTTCCTCAACTCTTTCAATGTCTTTCATTGTTATGCAGGCAGAGTATTGGTTTTGTACAATGTCAGGAATATTATGACATTCATCACAAAAAATAATATGTCGTGTAGTCCAAGATGATCGTTTACTTTGATTACTATTAACAACATTCATTAAATACATAAACAATTGATATGTCATTAATGTGACTTTTGCTTCAACTGCTTTTTTACGACGTTCAACATATTCACATGTGCAAGCACATTTATATCCATTTTTTATTGCGGATACTCTATTGAATAATTTTGGCCAATCAATTTTTGCTATTCTACAATCAGCATTACGAATGTCATTGCCGTTGATGTCACACATATAATTTCCTGTCTGACCTCTAATTGCTCCAAAATTCATTTTTGTATGTTTGTCAATAAACTTCTCATATTGTTCAAGAAGATATAAATCTGAAACTAATATATATGATTCTTTATTATAATAGTCAGCAAGAACACCCGCAGACACAATATTAATTATTGACTTTCCCGAACCTGTTGGTGCTTCTATAATCTGATTATGTTCCTTATCATTTACTATATTATATATAATATCTACTATTCTTTCCTTTTGAAATATTCTAAACTTAAATTTTTCACTTATTTTTTCCTTAACCCAATTTTCAACATTATTTTCTATTTCGCTTTTACTTATCATCATAAAACTTACATTTATATTATATAATATATAAAAGTCCATACAAATCTTTCAATAATTCATGTGGACTTTATCTTTGTGAAAAATGTTAAAAAGTTTTAAAATATTTTAAAGTATAATATGTATCTTAGAACATCTTAGACTATATCTAGATCATCATCTAATGACTTTTTATAATCATTTTAATAAATTATATAGTTGCCATTTTTGAGGATAATAGATGATGATCTAGAATGATTTTTAGCATTCATCAAGTATGATTTGAGAATCACCATTATAATTGTTTCCAGAATTTTGTTGAGGGATAACTGTTGATGATGTATCAGTTTCATTTATTATCTTATTTTTATTTACTGGCATAACATAATCTTCATCCATATATCTATCAGGAAACTCAAAGTCAAAGTTTGAATATTTAAACTCAATCTTAAATGACGATTGTGTAGTTACTGGTTGTGTATAATCAAAAGATATCATATCCATACCATTTATGATAGGATCATAAACAATTATTTTACAGAATATTTCTCCTATTTCATCAAAAAGTTCTACATTAAACTGTCGAACCATATCCTTATAGTACATGTCACGAGCATATATGTACCAAAAATTCTCAAATAATATTATATAATTTAAGAAACCCAATGTATGGCGAAATTCTACATTAAGTGTCTTATCAACAAGTTCAAGTGGCGATACTTCAGACCTGTATGCATAATCTGAATGCGTATGTAAGAAATCGTTTTCCCTAATTCTTTCAGGATTTATGATAGGTTCTCCTCTACCTGTCTGACGCTGCATAAGTGCGGCATTTTGAAAACCAAGAACATCAACTCGCTGAATAGTTTCATTTATGAAATCTATTGGTCTTGTAAAGAAGCCACGCTTGTTCTTTAAAATCCTTGTGTATTTTTCTTCTACTTCAGGATGAATAAATTCCTTTGGAAACAGAATTCTTGCACCATTATTTTTACCATTAAGAGCTATCATGTTTAATATATATTAATTATTTATACTATCGTGCATCTAATGCATTGTACTTTGTTTGTTGGAATAATCAACTTCTTGTTTGTTTCTTTGTCAACTCTATATATATGAGAACGAGACTGAATTTCATTGACTTCATCTTCAGAAAGTTCTCGTGTATTTATTCTCTTTCCATTATAATATAAATTATATCCTACCATAATGTTTTATTTATGTTGTTTTTGTTGTATCTGTTGAAGATTCTTCAGTTGTTGCAGAACTTGACATTGATTGAATTTCTACAGTCATTGGCTGTTTCATTAGATTAGATACCTCTTCAACAGACTTCTTGATTAATTCATGACGACGTTCTTGTATCTTATCTGCCTTCATTATTGTTGTTTCAGCATGAATTAGTCTCTTAACTAATTCTTCAAGAACCTTACTTAATCTATTTGCTATTGCATCTGTAAGTCTATCAAGATTGCCCATTTTATTTGCAAGTTGGTTTAATGAAGTTATAAATTTATTCATTTGATTTAGATTGAGCAATTTTATAGAATTTAGTGTTTTGACAAATTTCTCAATTTGAGTGTTCTGTGCCTTGAATCGTTCAAGTGATTTAACATCTATATTATTTAATTCCTTTAATATGCCAGTATACGTAGTTATTACAGATGTTATTGAATATATATCGCGTATGTTCATATTTCCAAATGAACTATTTACTGTCTTTACAACATAGAAGAATCCTTGCAATGATGTAGCCACATTTGAATAGTCAACAGGAGTTATTTGAACGGCGATAGAATTAATTTTTATTAATTCTAATAAAGTATCACCCATAAAATCAGTATATAAATGAATCTTTTTTCGTAATTTATTTAATTCATATTCAGCATCAAGATTGCTTAAGGTGTCTCTATCTGTTTCTGCTGCACCTAATGTAAATACTTCTTCAACATCAGACAATATTCTTCTTCCTAAACTTACGTCAGAAATTGTTTTTGTGTTTGTTAAATTTTCGTCTAAGTTATTTAATTTCATTAATGTCGCAAATAATTCAGATGTATTAGTAACGACAGTATCTATTGTGGATACATAATTATCTTTAGTGAATGTATTTTTTAATTCATTTATACCTGTTTTTGTTGCATTGACATATTCATTCAATGATGTAAACGATAATAAAATAGAGAATACTGTATTCATTAAACTTGAAGTACTATTGCCAACACCATCAATTTTATCAACATATTTTTTAATTATATCTGAAAATGAATAAGTTATTTTAATTTCTCCAAAAAGTTTAGTATCTATTGTTGCACTCCCATATTTTTCATCACCACCAAATAATAATTTTAATGTTTCATAAAACGAATTAATTACTGTTGATAAATTTTTATTTGTTGTGGATAATAATTTTATTGTTGTTGGTAATTTTTTTATACTTTCATCTTCTAATATACTAGTAATTGCACCAGATATTTCCGTTATTGCTGATGATCCATTGTTTACAAACTCAACAACATCGTTCATATCTGTTGTATTGTCAGATGATTTTGAATTTAATGATGAAAATGTAGGATCATTTATTATATCCATCATTGCCTCACCAAGTGATATAACAACTGTTTTAATATGTAATTTTGCGTCTTGTATTTTTTGGTCGGACAGTGGTTCAGAATATTGCATTATACCATTATTATCTACACCCTTTGGAAAACGCATTGTTGCATACCCATATATACACCCAGAAATAATAGATAATGTCTCAGCAAGTGATTTTATAGAATTAATAACTATTGCAATAGTTCCAGATGAATGCATTGTACCTGTTGAATTAGAATTAAACATTTGTATTGGACTATCACTTATATATTGAAGCCAACTATTATTAGCGTCATTCATTATTTCATTAAATGCTTTACCTATTGTTCCAACAATTTTTTTTATGTTAGTTGATGCATCCGTAAAATCTTGCGTTCCCATTTTTGTAAAACTTATTGGTTTACCATTTTTATCCCATGCATTAGGTATCGATAATGCTGCTATGTTTTGAACTGCAGTTGCAACAGATGAAATAACATTTCCTGCTTGATTTATTGCATTTAATATTATATTTAAATTTTTATCATTAAATAGTGCCTTTGTAGTAGAATTATTATTAAGTGCAGCAACTGTTGCTACAGTGTTAATCAATACATCAGTTATTGCTGTTTTTGCTAATCCCAATGTATCCTTTGTGATCTTAACAGGTTCTTTACTATCTCCAAATTGACCACCAGCAAACATCACAATCCCACGTGCTATTGATTCTATAACAGTTCCCATTTTTGCTGATGCGTCTATAACACGTTCTATTGGAGACATTGTGTCAATAGTAACTACCTCATCTGATCCAAAAAAGTTTTTAATTACCTCTGTTCTAATTTGCCATAACTCAGGTTTATATTTATATATACCAATAAGTGCACCGGCTGTTGTAGATATTACTTCAGTTATTTTTGATGCAGCATTTTTTAAATCGCCTTGCGTTAGTTTAATCCATCCTGTAGCCTTGCCATCCTTATCAAATGCAGTTGGTATTTTCATATTTGCATAATCAGCAAGTCCCTTGGCTATATTTCCTATTGATGTGCCAATTTTTTCTGATGCACTTAATATATTATATAATGGTGATTTTTCAAATTCTTCATCATCATCTAATTTCCACCAATCACTATGCAGTCCATTAGCCTCATCAATTAATGCCTGAGCAACAGTTATGATTACTGTTGTTATACACTGTGCAGCTTTACTGAAATCTTCTGTATTTAATTCTTTATATCCTTTTTTAGGATTTCCATTTTCATCAATTCCTCCTGAATAATCTGGAAACATCATTTTTGAAAAATTAGATATACCAGTTGCAAGAGATGACACAACAGATCCTATCTTTACAGATGAATCAAGTACTCTATCAAATGCCTCGTGGGCATCGTCATCATCAGCTAATATATATTTTTTTATTATTTCAAACGCAGGACCTTCTTTATATGAGCCATCTTTATTTTGAATATATCCCATTAAACCAAGCATCGTTGTTGTGATTACTGTTCCAATGTTTTGTCCGGCCAACTTAAAGTCTTCATGACCCATTTCTTTAAACTCAACAGCCTTTCCGTTTTCCCATCTTGTTGGAATCTTTAAATCTGCATAATCCTTAACTCCAGCTGCAACATCAGAAATCAATTCAGATAATTTCTTATTAGTATTTATTACCTTTTCAAAAGGTGATTTGCCAAGACCACCCCAACTTTCTTTAAACCAATTATCTTGATGAGTATTCCACACTGTCATTATACCAGTTCCAAGAACCTCTAAAACATTAGTTACATTTTTTGCAGCCTTAATAAAGTCACCATCTGTTATTTGTTTAAAATTTTTTGCTTTTCCATCTTTATCCCAATCTATTGGAATTTTTAAATCTGCATAATCCTTTATATCATCAGCAACAACAGATATTAATTCAGATAATTTTTTATTAGTATTTATTACCTTTTCAAGAGGCGATTTACCTAATCCACCACAACTTTCTTCGAACCATCCTTTTTGTTCATTATCCTTATAAACCTTCATTATGCCTTCACATAAAATACTAAGTACCTTTGTTACGTTTTTACTGGCTTTAGTGAAGTCCATATCAGTTATTGATCTAAACTCTATTCCTTTTCCTTCTTTATCCCATCTTGTTGTAATCTTTAAATCAGCATAGTCCTTTACGGCTGAAGCAACTTTTGAAATAAGTCGCGGTAACAATTGCGTTTGTGCTAAAACTTTTTGTAGTGGTGATTTTCTTGTCCCTTGTACTGTTGCTCCAATTGCTGCGCCAACCATACCAACTGGCCCCAATAATGCCCCAAGCCCCCATAATGCACTAATATCTCCACCAAACCATTCAGAATGATCTATATATGTTTGCATTACACCAGCTGTTAACGTTGACAATACTAATGAAACATTTTTTGCTGCATTATCAAAATCGGATGCGCCTAAATGTCTAAATTCAATAGCATTACCTTCATTATCCCATTTAGTTGCTATCTTTAAATCAGCATATTCTTTAACTGAACGTGCAATACGAGATATTAATGGGGCTAATTCCTTAGACTGTCTTATAACTCTTTGTAATGGTGATTTACCACCACTCCAGAATGAAGACCATGAAATTGTTGAATACCAATCATCATGCATTTCATATGCAGTCATTATGCCTTGTGTTAATGTAGTTACAATCAATGAAATATTGTTTGCTGCAGCATCAAAATCTGACCTTTCAAGTCTTCTATATCCAACATGTTTTGTTCCATCGTAAATCTTTATCTTAAGATCTGCATAATCCTTGACAGTCTCAGCCATATCAGACACAACTTTAGTTAACCCCAATATAGCAGCTTCAGCAGCAAATAACAATGGTGCAACTAAACCAAGTGGAGCCATTTCTTTCATAACACCAATTATACCTTTAATTATATTAATTAGAGGTGACATATCAAATTCTTTAATCTTAGATAATTTATCTAATGCATCAGCAAGATTTAATAAACTGTATGAAACAATTCCAAATGCTGCAGACGCAGCAAGAACAACTCCGATTGCCGCAGTCACAGCAATTGCTACTGGAGGATTACCAAGAAGAGCACCTAATCCAACAAGCCCTACAGCCATAGCACCAAGAACTTCCATTACAGTCCAAACAAGTGAAGTAAAAACATCTAAACCGCCAGCTTTATTGATGTTCTTTTGAATTTCACTTAATATAAAGAACGAACCAGAAATTATGGTGACGCATAATGAAATACCTCCTAATGCTAAAATTGATTTACCTATATCTTGATTACTAATTTTTCCTAGTATATACATTATACCAGTCATTGCCAAAATAAACGCCCCCAATATTACACCGAACTCTAATACTGCCCATGCCATGTTTGGATTCTTAGCAATTAGATATCCTCCTATTAGCAATGTTGCTGCAGATATACCTGTAAGAATCATTATAGCTGTTGCTGTTGGAATGGCCTTTTGCACTCTTTTTGCGTTACTATAATATGCCTTTGTTATTCCCCAAATGAAACCTGCTAACATTGTAGCAAATAATGGAACTGTTACTATCATTGCTGGATTTTCCATAAGTATATATCCACCTATTAACATAGTTAATCCAGATAAAACGACTAACCATGCAAATTGTTTCGCCGTATATCCTGCTTTATTAATTGATTTTTTAAATATTATATATGGACTAAGTACTGCCCACATAAATGCGGCCAATGTTCCGGTGAATAATATTAATGAACCGTAATTTAATGCAGGCATAATAGCTGCTCCTAAGAATAATATGAATGCAGATCCAACAACTAAGAATAATGCATCCCTCATTCCAGATGGGACATTGTGAGCCTTTTCACCTTTCTTTAAACTAATTGCTTCACCTTTAGAACTTAAACCAACTAGTTTAAATATACCAAGTATCACAAATAGAAATAGTCCTAATGTTATAGTAAATGCAAATAAGTTCTTTATGTTTAATGCAGGCATTACAGCGGCGCCTAAGAACATTATGAATGCAGATCCAACAATCATATATGCTGCATCTTTCATTCCTTCCATTCCACCACCTTCACCATATAACTTGTGAGCTAATGCAAATACTGAAAGTGTAGTAAATATAAATAAACCAAGTGTAACAGTAAATAAGATTAAGTTTGCAGGATTTATAAAATTCATCATTAAAGATCCAAAAATTAGAATAAATCCTGACATTGCAATCATTTCAGTTATTTCATGGATTGTTTCTCCTATTTTTTCATTCTCAAATATATCTTTAAAGTTTTTAAATACACTAACTATACTATGTAAAAACACACTTAATATTGTTGGAAACAACATCATATCAATTGCTGATAAGAATTTACCTAATACACCTGCAAACAACAATAACATTCCAGTTGTAACAACAAGTTCAGAAAATTCATGTAGACCAGACATTACTACACCGTTTGGTTTTAATGCTCTATGCGCAAGAACAAATATTAGCATTAATGCTCCAAGAAATACTGAAAGTATTGTAGTAAATTTGATTATTGATGCATAATTAATTTTATCACCAAGTAAACCTACAACTATAAATAATAATGATACACCTATAACTCCAACCATTAGGGTTTTAATTCCCTCAAATAATTCTGTTGAATTCTTTATATCTTTTGAATCTACTTTACCGTTTACTGCTGTTGTGACTACAGCTGTATCGTTGATTTCGTTCATTTTACTTTTAAATGACTTGAAATCAACATTCATATTATTTAGTTCATCAATATTGTGAAATATTTCGTATATGGATCCACCTTTAGATGTCATATCCTGCAATTCATCAAATGAATCTATTGTTTTTTCACTTAAATTAAACGTTTTAATAGAATCTAATAAATCTGAAAAATCACTATTTCCTGAAATACTTGTTTCATTTATATTATTTCCCGAATTTGATTTTTCTTGTTGTATTAATGTATTTAATATTGACTGTACATTACTATTAATTGAATTAACATTCTTAAAAAATTTAGGGATTTCTGATTTAGCATTCTTTAATTCGGACACAACATCCTTTAGATTTTTTTGGTTTTCTTCTGCTATTTTTATATATGAATGAAACTCTTTAAAGTTATTCTTACCAAGAACGATATCTGTTGTGTTATTACTAATATTCTTTAATAACCCAAGAATACCACTATTTTTTGCGTCTGGTTTACCCTTACCTTTAACCTTTCCAATAAGATCTTGATGATCTTTTATGTCTACACCAGTTAATAACATACCAATTGCAACAGAAAGAGGTGTGATAAAATCATTAGAATTTCCTGTTGGCGTATTAGTGCCCTCATGAACTTTATTATCGTTTTTGTTGCGTCTTTTTAAGATATCACTAAGTAATGCCATATATAAATATATAAATAAATAAAAATATGTACAGTTTTGCCTTTATTTAAAAATATTTATAAGACACAAAAAGAGAGATACTTGAGGTATCTCTCTATAAGTTATTTTGTAAAAGGTATAATGTGTAGTTTACTTAACAACGACCTTTACAATCTGATGTCCTGTTTCGCCTACACCATTGCAGTTAGCAACCTTTACGCCACGATTTGCAAGATAGCCTGCGACAACATTTGCACGGCGCTCAGAAAGCTTCTGATTGAAATTCTTTGAGCCTGGATAACTTGCCTCACCTTGAACATCAACTACAACATCGGTAGGAATTGTGTTGAGTACGTCACGACCTGCTTGGTCAAGTTCAGCCTTACCATAGTCAAAGGCGACAACATATACAGTCTGTGTACCAACTTCCTTAGTAACAACCTTCTCAACGATCTTCTCAACAACCTCAGGTTGACGAGCACGAAGATCATTAATCTCAGCATTCAACTTATCAACATCATTCTGAGTATAACGATATGGACACTCAGTGAACTGATTACCAATCTTATAAGTTACACCAACCTTGAGACCATACCAAGAATTGCGACTGTCAAAGCGAGGATGTTCATAAGTACCGAAGCTGTAGCCACCAGTAAGGTTATAATTGAACTCAGGAATCAAGTTCAATTGCCAACGCTCATCGAAATTGTAGTTAACCTCTGCCTTGAACTTTACACCGAAGTCGTTCTCATAATTCTTGCCAGGGAAACCATGAATCCACATAGGACCAGTTGCCATAACGAACTCCCACTTACGATTAGGATTCCAACCTGCAAAAATATTACTCATATTGAACTTAACCAAACCGGTTACATTAATATAATTGAAGCGTTTTGCCTTCTGATATAGGTCAATACCAGCATCGTCTACGCCAACCCATTCATAGTTGAAATAACCGAACTTGCTGCCGTTGCGAATACCGAAGTCGCCTTCAAATGCAACACCAAACTTAGGTGTGATCCATTTACCAATCTCAGCACCAATCACTCCCTGGATTGTGTGACCCCAGTCCTCATATCCATTGCATCCAGGATGAGTCAATGCAGTTGCACCACCCTCCAAACGGAAGTAAGTGTTGTCAATAAAACGACTACTCTCAAAAGTCTGAGCACTCATGCTCATTGCGAACATTGCCACAAGGGCAATCATCAAACTAAAAATTTTCTTCATAATCTTAAAAAATAAAATTAATTAAATGTTTAAAAGTTTTTTGTTAGTAATTTTGTTTATATTTTGTTTATATAATATAGTATAATTGCTTGAGAAAATTCAAACAATCATACTATTATTTTCATTAATGTTTCACATCTGAACTTCCAAAGCCATCAGCGCCACGTTGTGAATCCTTCATAAGTTCCTCGTATTCATTATCATTAATCTCAACAGGATTCATATGAAGTACAGGCAATATTACCATTTGTGATAACTTGTCACCACAATATACAATGTTATTTACTTCTGAATCCTTCGTATATGCAACACTTAAATGAACATAACCTGAATAATCCTCATCAACGACCTGCGCACGAACATCAAATCCCGCATTTCCTTTGCCTGACTTATTTAAAAAGATTCCCGCAGTTCCGGGTTCAAGTGCTATCTTAATACCTGAGTTAATAAATAATGTTGAGTTCAGAGGCATTTTAATTCCAGGAATATTATTGTCATCAAACACAACATATTTCTGCATGAACATATACATTGGTGCCTTCACATAAATGTTTTCCTTTGCGATACGAGATTCCCAAAGAGGCTTATCATAAAAGGCAAGATATAGATGAAGAATGTTAAGACAATGTGTTTCATATACAGTTGAGATAACACATTCACGAATATCACGTAGTAGTGCAATCATATCTTCATCTGTTTTCTTATATGATTTCTTAAATCCCTCATATGCAATCTTTGCCTTCTCTTCATCAGTACAATCAATCAAAGGAACATAAAAATCCATTCCTGCTGACTGATGTGTATTTGTTGGCTTTATGCCGAATCCATTATAAATTTTCAATTCTTTCATAATCTTAAAAGTTTCGTTACAATAAAAATATATTACTTTACAATAAAAAATTCAATACTTTCTTAAGTTTCTTCACGATATGGACTTGCCTTTGGATCATCCTCCACATTATAAGTAATGTCTTTATATGTCTCTGGATATATATATTTTAGCATATAAGTATTAAGTTGAGACATTTCATTAAATCCGGGATTGTTTGAACTATGTCCATCAAGAAGTGCAGTAAGATCTACCATTGCACGTCCATACATTGCTTTAAGAACTTGCTTATCATTCTTGAACCTCTCAAACAAACTTGCAATGCCTGATATAGTACCAAGTCGAGTCTTAAGAACATCATCACGAATAATACTTCCACCAGCTGCACGATAATTGACCTCACATGAAGGCATAATTACAATTTTCTTAGCAAGACTTACCCACACTGGAATAGTTCTAACATCTTCAAAGATTCGTTCCGTTGAGTATTCAAACTTATCACAAAGTTCTTTCTTATAAATCTTTGTCCAAACATTGAACTTAATTGCATTATCCTTGAACAGCAATATTTCTGCAATATGAGGATCTTCAACAACCATTCGTTGATTTACACAAGAATTAACTTGTTGTCCATTTGGCTGATTAAATACCATACCAAATTCTACAATGTCAGCATTTTCCTTGATGATTTCTTTATATGCACGATATACAAAATCAATCTTCATATAATAATCATCAGCATCAAGAAACATTAGATAATTTCCTGTTGCATGCTCAATACCGAATTTTCTTGCACCGCCACAGCCTAAGTTCTCATCTGGTTCAAAAATCTTAACATTTATATTATTAGGATTAGGATGATTAGCTAAATAATTTTCAAGAAGTTGTCTACTGTCATCCGGAGACTTATCATCAATAATAATATATTCAATGTCAAAATAATCATCATGAACTTGCTGCATTACAGAATTTACAGCATTTAGAATAAATGTTCTTGCATTATAAAACGTAGTTATAATTGACACAAGATCTTTATTATTGTTCATAATTTTACTTGTTGACTTATTTGTGTTTACTTTTTTCTTACTCATTTCACCAAGATCATTATAGTTGTGTCTGAAATTCTTTTGATGACATAAAATGAATTATATTCATTTTCCATAGCAGGAATTGCTGTACCAGCTTCATCAGTAATATCTGAAAACTTAGGTTTACAAAAATCGCCTGGCTTACATAATCCATTGTCCTTAACAATAGCTTTACCAATTAGTACTACAGATACCCATTCAGAACGGTCAGATCTTTTTACATATTTAAGTTCTTTATTAAATTCCTTGTTCTCAACAGGAATATATTGTTCATAAGGAAATGTATGAATATATGAAAATTCCTCAAGCTGATCATAATCTTTTCTGCCTACAGCAAGACGTTCTTTCATCATGTATATGTCTCCATAATCATTTGACATATACTTATTATACCACGTTTCTGGATTGTCTGATTGTGATAAATAATTTATCGAACTTACACCAAATATAGATTTGTTCTCATCATTAGCCAAATTAATTTTTTCATGGTCAATTTTATTGAACTGTACAAATCTACCGAATTTGTTTTCATCTCCTGGATATATGGTCCACTCATACATCTCAGAATATCCAAACTTGTTAACTAACTTATTATCCATTCTTCTTCTTGTTTAGATAAAAGTCCCAATCATTTTCAAACTCTCTTTTCTCTGCATTCTTAAGCTCATCTCGAGTCATCACAAAGTCAAGATCCATAGTATCGACATATGCATCCATCATTTTCTTAAATGTAAAATTGTCAAATGAAGATGACACATTATAAAATACCATACAAGGATTTATTAATGCATTGATTCGCGCAGTCTCCATGGCAATCTTCTTATCATTTTTAATGTCCATAGGATGCTGCTTACTAACTCCAACAGTTACATAATTAACGGTCTTATTACTATCTTTATTCTGTGCTTCAAACATAAGACCAACAAAAGTCACAATCTGCGCCTTTCCCCACTTTGTATATTGTCTTCCGTCAATCACAACATTTTTACAAATTACATTATCACGGTAAATAGATGAATACACAAATGAGTTAATTTCATTCTTGTTTAAAAAATCTAGATTATTGTTCATTTATCTCAAGTTTTAAAAAGTTAAAATAAAAAATTGAGTTATCGTTTATATAATTATAATATTAATATAAAAACACAAAGTTAAAAAATTAAAAAATTTGTAAAAAAAATTTAAAAAGGATAAGTCTTTTTATGAACTTATCCTATATATCGTGCGAATAGGCATATTTATTTCAAAATTAACCAATTCCAATACAAGCAGCAAGACCGCCACCAACAACTGCACCAATAAGACCAGCAATAATATTGACCTTACGATTTGACCAATCATTCATACCGAACTCAAAACCAAGATCTGTAGCAATACCTGATGATACACCAGCAAAACCTGCGGCAGCCATTGAACCATTCTCAAGACCCAATGAATCACGACCAATCAAATATGTAAGAACACCAATAAAAAATGATACTGCTGCAATTAGCAAGAAATTAAAAAATCCTTCTCTCATTTTATTTTCTTAATATTTTTTTATAATGTTTAAATGTTTTCTATTTCACTGCGATTCATCTCCTTAACATGAAACTTAAGGGATGGTGTGTCATTATTCATTTCATCAGCAACTGATTTAGCATCATCAGACGTATAAAAATAATTAATGAATATATCATTTCTATCGTATACTGCCCATACTTTATCAGCTGCCTTCTCATTAACATGTTGCGTAAATGTTTTCATTATTCTATATATATTAATATATTATCTTTATACATAAAATTTTAATAAAAATTTTAAATATTATGTATGTCTATATTTAAAGGATTATTGTTTTCATCATAAGAATAAATTTGACAATGTGGAGTTATTTCATCAACCTTTTTGTCATTCTTCTTTACATCAATAATCATATTAATAATTGTAGCATTATATCTACCAGTACCTGACTTTTGTGCATGAATATCAAAAGATAGACCATTTTCTTTTTTAATGACATGCCAATGAATATTTTCTGATGTTCCAAATTCTAATTCATTATACTTAATGTCATACTTATATATTTTATCATTATATTTAAATTCAACATGTATGATATCGTTCTTAGATGTTATTGATTGTTTGTCTACAGGAGGACGAACATCAGCAATATCTCTGCACATGTTTGGATCTATCTGTGAATGCAATAATTCGTTTATGTACTGTTTTAATGATTTCATAAGCTTAATACATCGTCTTCATCTCTTGACTTATCGTCTTCTACATCTTCATCATTATCTTTTGATGAATCATCTTTCTTATCTTCTTCTTTCTTTTCATCTTTATCTTTATTAGTGTCCTTTTCACCAAGACTATATACGCATTCATCTTTTGTCTTTTCAGCACCAAGAAGGTCAAGAATGTTCTCAATAAGTTTCTTTACCTCCTCAGGAAGTTTGAACATTGACTTTTCATCAAAGTCACCAACCCATACACCATCCTTGTCATTGCCGTAAATATTTATAAGAGATCTTGTTACTTCAGCAGTCTTTTTATGTGGACGACGTTTTGTGTATCTCCAACGAAGAGCAATACTTTCTTTACCATCTTTATCCTTTACACCAGCAAAATAGTATTCACGAGGAAGTTCCATTTGTTGTGAAACAATCTGCATGAACTGTTTTGCTGCCTTAACCTTATCCTTTTCATCAATGAGTTTACTGAGTTCTTTCTTAGTTATATCCTCAAGTTCTTCATCATCTTCATCCTCGGTGATTGTTGTTATTTCTGCTTCCTCAATGTTATAGTCAAGCATTTCCTTAACAGGTGCTTCAGCCTGAGGTGATTCTAATCCAGGTTCAGCAACCTTTATGTCCTTTGGTGAGAAATACACAACATAGAAATCACCAACCTTAATTATCTTAATTTTATCAAGACCTTGAGAAGTAATATATTGTGCTAAAGGAATTGTTGTTCTATCAAGTGGTGTGTTAAGATATTTTCTAATCTCATCTTCAGAAGTGAACTTACTGCTATTCATCTTAATTGAAAAACCATCTTCAGCAAGTGAAGCAGCAATACTCATTCTGCATGCATATAAATTCTTTACATTTGTTAATATATTTTGTACAGGTGTATAATGATTAGTTACACCAGTTGTTGAAAGTGCGTTTCCTGGATTTACGTCTGATGTAACACAATTCTCACTTATGTTGTTTAATGATTTATTAAATTCGCTAAATCTTTTCATATTTATTTAAAAAAATATATAATTAAAAATATAATTTCATTTATACATACTTACGAATTTTTCGTATTCTGTTTTGCACAGTGATAAAATTCTATCATCATTAAGTTCTTTAATTCTATTTTTCCAATAATTATACAATGCAAATACTCTATGAGCAGCCATTGGGTTTAACTTATTCATATGAATTGGTAATGTATCAATTGAAAATTGTTCAGCAATTCTATAGTCGGGAATATTTATATATATGTCATGTGCTAATACATCACATATGAACATGTCTTCATATTTGACATCATTCCATTCATCTTTATATTTATTATATAAATACCCGTTCTTATCAGTTAGTTTTTTCATTGTAGAAATTTTGCGAAGTGACAAACCACCATTCCCAACTATTGGGCGGGAACAATTGTTAAATCCTGGCCAATTAGATCCTGAACTATATATTGGTGCACCAATATAATCATATCCCATTTCACAGAACTTCTTTATTTCATTTCTAAAAATCCAACAATCAGTCTGATATATCATCATATATTCATACTGACTAAATGAATTATAGAAATAATTATAGAAATCATATTCAAGGCATAATGAAGAATAACTTTGTTGCGATTCAAAATATTTATTATCGAATTTTTTAAACATTACATAATTATTGCTAAATAATTTTGAATATTCTTCATAATTTATATTGTTTGGGCCAATGAGATATATGTCAATATCCAAAACTATTTTATCTAATTGTTTTAAACTTAATTGTTCCAGTTCATCAGGAACATTATGATAAACTGGAACAACAATTATGCATTTATTATCGGGCTTCATTCTAAAATATCCGTATTATATTTAATATAATATAAACATTTTGACTGGTACTTTTTAATTTTTTCGTCAAGATTTTTTAGTTTTAGGTAACACTTCATTGAAACATCCATCATATGAAAAAGACAAAAATATATTTATATTCATCAAGGTTTTCATTAATATCGCCACCAAGATGGTATATCTTTTAATTTTTTACATTCTTTAAACATTTCTGTTGTATCTACAATACTATTAATTTTCCATCCTTCAATATTACCAATATGTTCAATGTTTCTGCATCCTTTGAACATTTTATTAAAACTATATATATTAGTATAATTAATTTTACTAATGTCACCAACATCTATTAGCCTAGTACAATTTTCATAAAGACAACTTAATGATTGATGTTTATTTATACTCCAACCTGTTATATCTGCACTTTTTATTTTTCTACAGCCACTAAACATTGAATTAATATTATCTACATCATTTACTGTCCAATTTTTTACAAAAGAAACATCTAATAATGATTTACAGTCATAAAACATATGACTAAAATTTTTACATTTTTTAACATCCCAATTTGATAAATCAATTTTTTTTAAAAAACTACATTGCGAAAACGTCCATGACATATCTTTAACATTTGAAACATTTAATTCCTCTATTCCAATGATTTCTTCAACACTACCAAGACCTTCAAACATTGCAGACATATTTGTTGCTGAAGAAGTATTCCAATCAGAAATTATAAGTTTTCTCATTCTTACATATGATGCATTATCGATACTTGCAAATATGGCACTGAAATCATCTATTTTGGACACATCTATATCTGAAACGTCCAATATATAATTTTTCATATAAATTTCATTATCATAACTACATAACTTACTTAATATTTTTATTAGTTCTTCCCGTGTTTGTGGATGATATTTATATGATACACCAACTATATTTGAGTTTTTGCTGATTATTAGTTTTTCATTCACTTGCGATGGAAATATTAGTTTTTCATCAACATATTTGGATAGTGATTTCATTATGTTTCAATAAATATATTTAGAATGTTCTCCAAAATTTAAATATCTGATTCATTGTTGCTTTACTAAAATGTCCTTCTGTATAAAATGCAGTTGAAAATAATCTAGGAGGAATTATCCATGCCTGAGACCTAAGTATTGGAACATACATCTTTATGCCGAATGCCAACTTATCGGATCTTGAGCATATCTTTTTTATAGCTTTATATGATATATGTGTATTTGGTTTTCCATCATGTTCGTTAAAGTTCTTTTCCCAGTATGGCATGAATGCTACATAACAAAGTTCAAGAATACGTGCTCTCGTGTATGGTGGAAAATAGTGAAGATTGAAACCAACCTCACGAATAGTATTGTCTTTTGTACGAGTAATTCCACAGAACAATGTCAAAGGTGTCTTATCATAATATTCAAGTTCCTCCTTAAATTTTGGCTCACTATAATAAAACATACACAATTGTCCAGGCAATAAATACTTAGTTGTTTTCTTACTGTTTTTTAATAACTGCTGATATGCAAGACGTGAACGTGTGTTGACAGGACGATGAGCAATAGGGTGATTTTCTATTGCCTCACGTATGTCAAAATTCTCAATCTCATCAGCCGTATATATATGAGATGTAAGTAACTTTAAGTTCTGTAATGTTCCTAATGTACTTGGCATAATTTATATGAATTCCTCTTTATTTCTATCATACCACTTTGGTATTTTTATAATTCTTGAATCTGCAAACATAAATCTTTTTGAAGCATCTTCTTTAATCTTCCATTTATTTAAATCACCAACATTAGTTAATGACCTGCATTGTCTAAACATGCGATTAAAATTATCAACATGCGAAACATTCCAGTTTGATATGTCTCCTATAAAATTTAATTTATGACAATATGCAAACATTCCTCGTAAGGTATTAAGTTTATCTGTAAAATACCAGTTAGATAAATCTCCTACAGATATTAATTCTTCTGCACCACGAAACATTGATGAACAATATTCTGCATTTCCCATATCCCATTCTGAAATGTCAATATATTTTACTTTGCCATAATTGGGATTTGCATCAGGATCAAATAAATTATGAAAACGTGCAATTCCAGATACATCTATATAATTAAGATCTAATATTTCTGAAAAATCTGAACATTCATCAGCAAATTTATCTATTGCTTTATCTATTATATTGCATAAATCTTCAGTGTTGTTTGCGATAACAGTTTCTGTTTTTTTAGAACTGACACCAATTATTTTTGCATCTTTATTAATTAATAGTTTTTCATTTAATGAAATCAAAGATGATTTATCAGATTTTATTTCACTTTTGTGAAAATTATTTTCATAAATATGCTGTTTAAGTGTTTTCATTATTTATTAATTATAATATATATAACTTTTCATTAATTTTATAATGATTATATAAAACTTCTCATCAATTCTTTTCAGTTAATGTTATGTATGAATAACGAAGTTCTGTAGAGCCTAATGCTACAAATGTATATTGTTCACCTGTTACATAGAATACTTCAAACAATGTTCCGTCTATGTCTTCTTCACTATATATTATCTGTTTATCATCCTCATCTATATTTGATACTAGTTTTTCTATACTTTCAGCATTTGGCATCAATGATTTGACTTTACCTGTTCTTACAAGTTCACCAGAATTAAATGTATATCCGTTTTTATCTTCATAAAAATATATGTGTTTCATACACTCGTTTTTCCATTTATTTGTTTCTGATGTATCAAACAGTAATGAATGATTTTCTGCAAGAAGCTTTATTTTTATTTCTATATTATATTTAAGATTTATTGTATACTCTGAATGTGCCACGCCTTCCTTAAAATCAACATATTTCTTTATAAGATAATAAATACTGCTAGACTCATCATTATAATTCTTGTTGATAATTAATCGTTCATTGACTGGAGTCTGCTCCCATTTCTGTAATATGTTAAACACCTCAGGCATCCATTTTCTATCATCAATCTTTTCATCACTAAAATTTATCCATTCATACTTTGAATGTTCTCGTGAAATCTTTACTTTATCTATTTTTGTTTCAAGTCTTGTCCAAAATACATGTGAAACATTGCCATCCTTATATTTATAATCAAATAACTGTTTCATATTGTTGACTTCATTAAACGATAATGATATTCCTGTTTCTTCAACAGTCTCACGAACAGCAGCATCCTTTAGAGTCTTATCAGCAACATCAACTGCTCCACCAATTACACCCCAGCATGTTCTGAAGTTCTTCATATAGTTAGCACGACGAAGTATAAGTATCTTTCCTTCAGGATTCTCAAGTATGACATCAACAAAATCTTGATTCTTTCCAGAATATGTCATCTTTGAACCATCAAGAGCCTCAGCTAAATATTTATTCAATGATTTCATTTGTTTAAGTCATTAATAAGTTTCTTTATATCCTTCTTTGTATAGTGTTTATACTTTTGTGTCTCAGTATCATAAAACATAAATTCGCATTCATTGTCAGGTGATGCAGAATAATAATCATGTATGTTTATTTTTTCAGGTACATTCTTAGAAATTTTATTTAAGAATTCAATTGAATCATAGTAATCAAGACCAACAAGATAAATACTTAATGTACTGTTTTCTGTTTTCCAAAAGTAATAATCATCTATTCTTTTTAATATTGTTGTAGGTCCATCTGTACCTGATAAATTCATTATTATCTTATTATATTCAACCTTACAATTTATGCCAGCAGCAAGCATTACTTGATCTTCACTATTATTACTCTTATTATTATTACTCTTATCCCATACTAATGTATATATAAATAGACACCTAGTATCCTCAAATTTATAAGTCTTATTAATGACAAGTTTTTCATCTACTTGTGATGGAATAATGACAAGTTTTTCATTCACTTGTGATGGAATAATGACAAGTTTTTCATCTACCTTTTCTTTCTTCAAAAGTTGCTTTGCCTTGTTTAGAACATTCTTATTTGATAAGTTATCTCCAGCGCGATTCATATAGAAACATAAGCGCTGCATTGCCTGAGCTTGGTCCTTTGAATTCTTCATCAGATAATCAACAATCTCCTTAGGATCATCACTAGTGAACAAACCCTTCTTAGGATGCCAACTAGTATTGACATCTGACAACTGTTCTTTTATGTATATATTAAGTGACTTCATATATATTAATATATTAAAATTCTGTTTAAATATTTCATTTGCATTCTATTATAAACAATTCAAATATTTCATTTGTTTTTTCATTTAGAAAAAATGATAGCACATACGTTTCATTCATTATCATTGAAAACAGATGACCCTCACCAAGTTCACAATTCTTTATTGAATACTTATCTTTGTTGTCAATAAGATATTCATATAATTCATTTATTTCATCTGAATAGTTTGATTCTGTGTCAATATATGGTTTTATTAATGCTCGCTTATAATTTTGTGTACTTATTTTATTTGGCATAAAATTACATGTCTTTCGTATCTTATCATACATATTCTGTTTAGCTTTCATACCGTATGCGCCGTATGTTGTCTTAATCATACCAGCAATGACTCGAAAGTAGAATATTTCATATGACCCGTCAAACGTCGTGTCATCATCTTCAGGATTGTCAAAAAGTTCTTTTATGATGTTAATTATTCCGTCATTTGGTCCTTTATAATTCTTATTGATGATTAATCGTTCTTCTATGTATTCTTTAAGAGTTCTCATCTATTTACATAATGTTTATTTATATGTTACTATGATGTCTCCATATGAACTTATTGGTGATACCTTCTTAGGGCCAATAAGCGCGCATAATATCTCTGAAGTCTCAATTACTTTTACAATAAATTCAAAACCAGTAAAACCACTATATGTCTTATCATACGTTATCTCAAGTTCATTCTGGTGTTCATCAATATATTCAATCATATCATTATATATTTTCATTGAATTACTTGTTGTAGCAAGGCAATGCATAATCTCACCTGATGAACTCTTTGCTTTCTCAAATATGTCATTTATTTCATTATGCACTCTTTTAGTCAACGGAATATTTTTTATGTCTTTAAAATGTCTGTAATATGTGAAAAAACGACATTCAATAAGGTCACTAATTGATTCCTTGAATGTTTCATAGAACTCATCATTTCCAATAACTTTGAAGTTCTTATTGATTACAAGTTTTTCATTCACTTGTGATGGAATAATTACAAGTTTTTCATTCACTTGTGATGGAATAATTACAAGTTTTTCATCTACATTTTCTTTAAACGGTTCTACATCATCAAGATCTTTTTGATTAAAACCAATGTACACCCATCCTGCAGAACTCTTTAAAGATATAATTATTATTAGATCATCCGTTCTGAATATATTAACCCCCTTATTACGAATGTCATCATTATTGGCCCACACATTTTTACCGTTGTCCTTTATCTTTTCAGAAATTTTTATGACAACATCACTTACGCCATTATCAACAATATCATATCCATGTAATCTATATAATGTATCAAGCTCATCAAACTGATTACATATGTTAACAAGTTTCTTATAATCCGTTAAATCTAATGAAGATCCAAGCAAATTATCAATATCATTAAGAACATTTTTGCTAAACTTTCCTACTCGTGAAATATCTTTTTTTGTATAAACACGAGTCTGATTAAGATCTATATATTTTTTTATAATACTTAATGCAATATTAGTATCATTAGAACTGACATTCTTGAAGTTCTTATTGATTACAAGTTTTTCGCTTAAAAAGTCTGCTAATTTCTTCATTATAGTATTCCTTGAATTTTTAATTTTTGTAACACAACAAGTGAAACATTCCATGCAGACAAATGGCCGACGTTGCCTCTAAGTTTATGACACCCTACGAACATATCATTAACGCCATAGTCTCTAATACTTTCAGGATCCCATTTACTTATATTGCCTACATATTCTAACTTTGCGCAACGTTGAAACATTCCTTCAGCATCTTCTAATTTCCTGACATCCCAATTAGACAGATCACCAACACTGACTAATTCTTTACAATCACAAAACATCCATTTCATTCGTTCAACATTGCTTACATCCCATTCAGATATGTCAATGTATCTAATTGTAACCTCATCGTTGACAGCATCAAATAGACAGCTCATTTCGGTGACTTCACTTACATCAATATGATTAAGATTTATTGGATGCAGTCTTGACTGACCGTTACCTGATTGCTTATGCACTTCGGTAATTACTATATCGTAGAGATTATCATTAGTAGCCTTTATTTCTTCAAGTTCTGTATCAACAAAATCTTTATTTATGACAAGTTTTTCATTCACTTGTGATGGACATATGACAAGTTTTTCATTCACTTGTGATGGAAATATGATAAGTTTTTCATCAAATCGTTGATTGATGATTAGTTTTTCAGATATGTGCTGTGTTAATGATTTCATTACGTTTTTCTAAATATTGTTTTTTTTTCTAATCTTAACATCAAGATGAATACCAATATGGTAATTTTTTTAACTTTTTACACCCACTAAACATATTAGTTATGTCAACTGGTCCATAATAAGTATTTTCTATATCCCATTGTGAAAGATCACCTATATATTCTAATTTTTCACAGCCTTCAAACATTTTCTCAGCCCATCCAAGATTATTTATCTTCCAATTTGATAAATCTCCTACACTTACAAGATCATTACATCCAGAAAACATCCAACGCATTGAACTTACCTTTCTTACATCCCATTCAGATATATCTATATATCTAAGCGTATCAATATTTTGTTTTTCGACATCTGACTGTACGGCATCAAATAGACAATCAAAATCCGTTGCTTCACTTACATCAATGTGATTAAGATCTATTGGAAAATTTTTATTGTTTGCTGTTTCCAATTGTTTTATTGTTTCATCTCTAACCGTTTCATATAAATTGTCATTATTCACTTTAATGATATCTCTTTTAAATTCCTTAAAATTTTTATTTATTACAAGTTTTTCATTCACTTGTGATGGAATAATGACAAGTTTTTCATTTATAAATTCATTCAAAGAATGAAGTGTTTTCATTTGTGAAATATGTTGTGATAATGTTTTCATATCATTTATATTCAAATTTATAAGCAAATATGATTATAGTGTTTAAAGATGTTGAATCTGACTTATTCTCTGGACCTACGAGGCCTATTACATGTTCATCTGTTTCAAATACTTTAATTATTACTTTACTTTTTGACATACTATTTGCATATTTTGTTTCAGCATCATTACATAAAAAATCAATGTCATCGTGCTTTCTATTCAACAAATCTAACATATTATAAAATATGTTTGTCGCCTTCTTGAGAGTCACATAATGAACAAATATTCTTTTATCTTTTGGAATGCGAGGCCTTATTATGTCATTAAGCTTCTTCAGTATAACTTTATCAATTGCAATTACATCATTAAGATCTTCATACATACCCCACATATTGTTGCGTGATATCCATTGAAAATCTTTCTTGAATGCATCATAAATAGTATTGTTAATTCCGGGTGACTTGTAGTTCTTATTGATGATAAGTTTTTCATCCACTTGTGAAATATGTTCAGCAATAAATTCATTCAAAGAATGAAGTGTTTTCATTTGTGAAATATGTTGTTGTAATGATTTCATTATTGTTTACATAAATTTTTATATAATGTTTCTATTTCATTCCACGTGTCCTCCGATTCCAAATAATATTCAGGAGTTGAATCGTCTTTTGAAAAATGTGAATTTTTAGATAATGAATATACCTCTTTCTTTGGTACATAGTCGTTATATTCTATTCTCATTCCATTATGAACTGGAATAAATACAAATTTACTATATAAAAGATTTGCGTTATTGAGTGTCTTTTTCCAATTTAGATGAAACAAATACATTAAATGACTTCCATTCATTAATTCCTTTAAAGCACATAAATAATATCCATGATTTGCATATCTGCATTGTTGAGCAAATGATATTTTCTTTGTGGCTGAATTTACAAAATATTCATAAAATGTATTACTTGCTACATTGTCCGTATCTTTACAATATAATCCATATCGATTTAAATTCCACTCAAGATCATATATGTCATCTAAACCACTATAATTATAATCTTTATTTATAACAAGTTTTTCATTCACTTGCGATGGAAATATGATAAGTTTTTCATCAACGGGTTGATGACGTATGACAAGTTTTTCATTCACTTGTGATGGAAATATGATAAGTTTTTCATCAACGGGTTGATGACGTATGACAAGTTTTTCATTCACTTGTGATGGAAATATGACAAGTTTTTCAGTTATGTAATTTGTTAATGATTTCATTCTTTGTACCAATTCGGTATATTTGTTATTCCTGAACCTTCAAACATAAGATTCATATATTTAACATTTGAAACGTCCCAATTAGATAGGTCTCCTACTGATGTTAATTGTTCACATCCATAAAACATACCCTTCATAATTTTACATTTTGAAACTTTCCAATTTGATAAATCACCAACTGATTTTAATTGTTTGCATTTATAAAACATAAAATACATATCTTTAACATTTGAAACATTCCAATTTGATAAATCACCAACTGATTTTAAATTGTAACATTCAAAAAACATAATATACATATCTTCAGCATTTGAAACATCCCAGCCCGATACATCAATGTATTCAAATTTTGTTTTTTCAAATATTCCTTTATTTTTTTCATCCCAAAAAGAATTAATATTGCTAACATCAATATCATTAAAGCCGATAGGGTTCTGTTCTGTACCAGGTCCTAACTTATCATATCTATCTTCTATTATCTTTTTTAATTCTTTAAATGATTTTGGAGCATAAGTATACTGCTTATAATTTTTATTGATGATTAGTTTCTCATCAAGTCGTTGATTGATGATTAGCTTCTCGTTTAATGAAATTAAAGATGATTTATTATCTTTTAAATATTCTGTTAACTTTTTCATATCATCGAAGAAATTCCTTTAATGTAGATGAACTACAATCACCACCTTTATTTAATAAATATTCAAGTAATAATTTAAAATCTTTAGATTCAATTTTATACCAATTATTACATTCTGATATTAATTCATATGTTCCATATATAGTATCTATGTCTGCATTTACATATTTCATTTTGTTACTTATTCGTATTATTGCTGCTCCAGACAGTTCCTTACAGGATGTTTTATCAGATGTCATTGCGAAAACAAATGAATCATATTTTGGTACATCGCCATTATATAAATTATTATATCCTACAACTGCTCCAAATTTTTTTAGTTTATTTAAAATATTATTAGATGAGGATATCTTTGTACCTATTTTTGTAATAACATCAACTATTATATTATAATTTTCTAATCCATTTTCATTATTTATAGTAAACCCCGGACGTTTAAATTTAAGAACTGTATCTGTTTGAAGTGGTTTTTGTTTAATATAATTATCATCAAATATATTGATAATACGTGTAACTTCTATAAATTTAAAATCTTTATTTATGATTAATTTTTCAGCAATATTTACATTTTGATGTAAAGTTTTACTTTCAGCAATAAATTCATTCAAAGAATGAAGTGTTTTCATTTGTGAAATATACTGTGTTAATGTTTTCATTTTTTAATCAGTTTATTATATAATTCTGATACATCATCAAACGTTTCTTTTGAAATTTCATAATATTCAACATCATTTGCATTATTCCATGTATTAGATTTGTTAAATACATGCATTGATGTTACACTCAGTTCTTCTTTTCTAAATTGATAATCTGAATATTTTTTAAATATTATAAAAACTTTATAAGTGGCATTGGATATTTTTTGAAATATGTCAATTTCTTTTATACGCTTATTGAATACTACTATATATGGGTGACGATCTTCTCTACTTGTGTTTCTATATGAATCAAAATCTGAAAAACTTCTAATGTTATGATCACGTATATAATCAATCATTATGCTAAATATATCGTCACTTGTCTCAAGTTGTTCATAATCATTAACATATTTAAAATCAATATTATCAAACAGTTCTTCAAGCCCAACAATATTTGTGTAGTTTTTGTTGATGATTAGTTTTTCAGATATGTGCTGTGTTAATGATTTCATTGAAAAAATTTCTCTGTTATAATTATAAATTTAAGTCCATGAGCTTCAGCAAATGCTTTAGCAGCAACCCATTTATCAACATTATTAACCCAGGCCTCTTTAAGCCATCGTGAATCCAATGCAGACGGTTTCACAGTCTGATTATATGGTTTTATTTCTACTATGGTTCTTTCTCCTTTATAGTTCTCTATAACATAGTCGGGATAATAGTTCTGTTCTTTCTGTAATAATCTATTATAATATCTAATAGCTATTGGTTCTGATGCCCATTTAATGATCTTAGGATTAGATTCGCAATAATTTATGAAATTCAATTCAAGTCCACTTCTATATATCACAGGCTGATCCTTGCACTCACTGAAGTATTTCTTGAGTGTAGAACGGTCCACATATCCTTGATGATATCTTGAATTCTTACGTGGCTTTAAATGTTTTATGAATGAATCTTTCATTTATATGTTATTTGTATGTAAATAGTATTACTGAATCTACAATAGATAATGGAAACTTTCTAGATCCTATTAATCCTATGATATAATCCGTTGTTTCAAATATTAAAGCTGTATAATCTCCGCCGGAAAATGATTTATCTATAAAAAATGACATAGATTCATAATTATCATTTATATATTCAATCATTTTCTTATATATGTTCTCTTGATGACTATCAACAATTACACTATAAAATATAGAATTATTTTTAGGAACACGTTTACGTATTTCATTATCAATGGATGATTTGTATGAGAATGGAATATTTATTGCATATATTTTATTGACTGAGTCCGTTGTTTTAAATTTGCCATCTGTTGATAAATCAACAAAGTCATCCTCAAACTTATCATAAAACATATCATTATAATTAACACCAGAAAATTCTTTATTAATGATTAGTTTTTCATCTAATGAAATCAAAGATGATTTATTATCTTTTGATTTATTATCTTTTATGTATTGTAATAATGATATCATTATTTCACATTAATAATTTTATAATTAAAAATATTTCATTGTTAACAACGAAAAACTTTTTGCTTAGCAAAAATATTTTTTATACATACTAAAAGTTCCACATATATTCATTAATACATGTGGAAAAACAATCTATTTTTATATATTAAATCTTATGTATACATTAAACTTATGTATACATTAAATCATACGAAATTCCTTAGACATATGTCAAGAACTTTGTCCTCATCATAATCAATGCCTGTCATATCGAGATATGTTAAGATCTTAGAATGAAGTTCATAAGGATCATTTAGTCCTTTAGCTTGTAATGACTTAAGTGCTGAATATACATCCATTCCGTGCTTAAGTTTTGCAGATAGAGCATATATCACAATTATACCAGAATCAGCATGATCGTCGTGCATATTCATTCCAAAGTTTGTACATCCATTATTTGTCATCTCTTTCACAAATTCGTCAAAATGCTTTGGAAAGTCCGGTGTTATCTCTTCTGAGGAAATGTCTAATTTCTTATCAATATTTTCTAGGTCTAAATCTTTCATAATTCATAAAGTAATTAAATTTTTGTGTTTATTCTTCAAACAGCTTCAGTTGTATTGGTTTTGGAATTTTAATACATATTTTTATTCATTGATTTTAACCATAGATTTACCATCAAACATTCTAATTTCATTCGCACCCATAATAAAATATTTTTCTCCTTTTATAGGTATAAATTCATTATCGTTTTCATCTATATATACTGTAATGCCATCTTTAATAATTCCATCTTTCGTTGGAATTTCTCTAATTGTTTTTATTCTTCCACCTTTAATTTTAATCATGTTATCAATACTTTTATTTATTTTTGGTAATTGTTTTTTTGCTATTATTGCGCATACAATTGTACCTATAGCAGATATACCGCAAAATATACAATTTAATATATTTATAGTATTCATTTAATAATTTTTAAATATAATTTTATAATATATTAATATATTAATATATAAAAACTCCCGAAAAATATTCAATTCTCGGGAATATAATATTTAATGAATTATGTTATTAATAATTATTTAATTGTTTGTTTAAAGTCTCTAAGATATTCAACAACTAAAACATTTTTATTTGCAATATAATAAATAATTCCGTATTTTGTCTCAATATCTGCAACAGTGAAACTACCTGTCTCAATATCATATAAAACACATACATTTTTATATTCTGCAGTCATTGTATAATTGTCGTAAGTGAATGTAATCTTTACATCACCAACACTGTTTGCTTTATGATTAAATTCTACCCACAAATGAGTTGAACCTTCATTCAATGGTTTAACCATTTTAGACAAATCAGTGCATTTTGAGAAATAAGTAAAGTCGCAAGTTTTGTTCCAGTCAGTGTAAATGTAAGAACCAGTAAAAGCATTCATTACAAATGAAATTATTGCCATTACTACAGTCAGAATAATTTTTTTCATTGTTATTTTATTTGATTACGAATATAAAATAGAAATGTTCCCATAAAAATTCAATTCTTTAATATATGTTAACATACAAAAAAGACCCACATTTCTGCAGGTCTTGATGAGTTCTTAACTAATGTTTAAACAATAAATGGAACAATATCATAAAATAAAAGTAATTTTAAATCAGTTCCAAACACCCACAATAAATTTTCTTTAAGTTTATTTGTAATAACTAAAGTTCCTTCATCTGGGTCATACAATACAATGACATCTTCAAGTGTTACAACTTTTGAACCATCAAACGATGTATTTTTCATTCCTGCATCAATTGATACCTTACAAATTGATCCAGCTGAACCATAATCCGTATATTGTATATAAATTTTTCCATTTTCAATTTTTCCTACCTTTCCTTCGTTAATCGCATCTTTATTAAGAGCAATTGCGTTAAAGGAAATAATTTTTGACCATTTAAAATCAATTTTTGTAAGTTTTGCATTTGCACTTAATGTAATAATAGCTAATAACAAAATTGATAAAATCTTTTTCATCTTTCTTAAATTTTATATATTAAACATTAAATTATTCTTAAATCACTCTCCCTCAATCACCTTACGCATTCGCTTGAAATACTCCATGTCATATTCATCTTCACCAGGAATTCCTTCATCATCAAACTCCGCATCAAGTTCATCAGCAATATCATCAAACCAGAGCAAGAACTGAACATACCAACCATCAATTTCTGTGCAAAATGCATAGCAGCAATCAGTCATGTCATATTCATAAGTCCACTCAAATTCATCGTCCGAGTGCTTGATGATTAGTTCCGCAAGGTCTTCCTCACTCTTGAAATCGGAATTCATGCACAGATAATCTTGAGCCTCAAGACTGTCAATGAGTTGCTTCATAGTGAACTCATCAAGACCAAGAGCGTTAATAACAATGTTTCCGAGTTTCCCGATGTTTACAGTATTCATCTTTATTAAATTTTATATATTAGTTAAACATTCATTAAATTCTCAATCTTCAATCTCATCAGCTACTTCTCTAAGTACTTGTGCCCATTCATAACCAGATATATCTTCCAAGTTTTCTAGCCACATGCTTGAGCTTGATCCATCAATGGCATTAAGTATATATTCTTTAAGTACTTTGTGAATGTATTCGTTCATAATGTTTTAATTTTTAATTTGTATAGATAAAATAGAAAAGTTCCTCGAAAAATTCAAGGAACACAGTGTTAAAGAATATTAAAAATAAATTATTTTACTATAAATTCTTCATTACTTGTATTGAAATATCATCGTGCCTATATGGTTTTCAACATCAACCTCAGGCCATCCATATATGCATACTTTTAATTTTTTTGTTTCAAGTAAATATATAAAATAATCATTCCCTTTAAATTTGTTATTAGTATCGTAGGCTTTATATGTAAGTTCAATATTATTATCATTGATGAATTCAATCATATCCTTATATAGCTTTGTCACTTCATCATAATGTTTAAAATCATTTGCATATTTTATATACACTGAGCGTTTAGCAAAAAAATTTGTCGTCGCATCTATCCAAGCAGGTTTCATTAATGTTGGCAATACCCACGTAACATCAGCTGAATGATACCAATCTATATTGCGATTTCTTATATTCAAGTGGTTCTTGAATTCTTCATAGAATTCTTCATTGTCTGAAACAAGCTTTGTGTTTTTGTTTATTACAAGTTTTTCATTCAAATACGTCGTTAATCTTTTCATTCTTTGTACCAATTCGGTATATTTGTTATTCCTGAACTATCAAACATACAACTCATGTATTTAACTTTTGAGACATCCCATTTTGATAAGTCTCCTACTGATTTTAACTGTTCGCAACCTTCAAACATAAAACTCATATTTTCAACTTTTGATACATTCCATTTTGATAAATTTCCAACTGATTTTAAGTTTATACATTTATCAAACATGGAACTAATGTCTTCAACATTTGAAACATCCCAATTAGATAAATCACCGACAGATTTTAAATTGTAGCATTCATTAAACATTTCATACATATCTTTAACCTTTGACACGTTCCAATCTGTTATGTCAATGTATTCAAATTTTGTTGCATCAAATATTCCTTCATTTATATTTGCATTATAAAATGAATCAATATTACTTACATCGACATCATTAAAGTCAATAGGTTTATGTTCTGTTCCAGGTCCAACGTTGTAAAGTCTATCAATAATGATATTTTTTAACTCTTTAAATGATTTTGGAGCATATGTATACTGATTGTAATTTTTATTGATGATTAGTTTCTCATCAAATTGCTGATTGATGATTAGTTTCTCATCAAATTGCTGATTGATGATTAGTTTCTCATCAAATTGCTGATTGATGACAAGCCTTTCAGATATATTTACATTTTGATGTAAAGTTTTACTTTCAGCAATATTTACATTTTGATGTAAAGTTTTACTTTCAGCAATATAATTTACTAATGATTTCATTCTACTCCTTTAGGCTTATATTTATCTTCTATACCGCAATTATTAAACATTGCATAAGTATTAGAGTTATCTGTAATATTCCAATTAGATAAATCCGAATTAAAGTTCTTACAATCTTTAAACATCATATAAAAATCCTCTCCTTCACTAACTTTCCAATCACTTAAATCTGAATTAAATTTATAGCACCTAGCAAACATAGTAGAAAAATTTTCACATTTACTAACGTTCCAATTACTTAAATCAGAATTAAATTCATTACAATTATAAAACATAGATAAAAAAATCGTACTGTTTCTAACGTCCCACTTACTAAGATCACAATTGAACTTTTTACAACCAGCAAACATTTGGGTAAAATTCTCTCCTTTACCAACATTCCATTTGCTAACATCAAAATTTTTATTTCCGGTGTTTTCGTCACCAACAAACAATTCACTAAAGTTAGTTACTTCAGATGTGTCAATGTCATTTAAGTCATATATACCTTTATTATAATGTTCTTCTATTGAAGCCTTTAATTCAACTATGTCTTTTGGATGATAATTATAACCGTCATCATAGTTCTTATTGATTAACAGTTTTTCAGATAATGAAATTAAATATGATTTATCTGATTTTATGTAGTTCGTTAACGATTTCATTGTACTCCTTTTGGTTTAAATTTATCATCTATGTCGCACTCGTTAAACATTCCATCAGTGTCAGATTTAACTACAATATTCCAATTAGATAAATCAGAATTATAATTCGTACAATGAGCAAACATTTCTACAAAATCTTTACATTTGCTAACATTCCACTTACTTAAATTAGAATTAAAGTTTTCACATCCAAAAAACATATGGTTAAAATGTCTGCTCTTACTTACATTCCAATCATTTAGATCACAATTAAATTTATTACAATTATAAAACATGTAACGAAAATCTACGCCTTTACTAACATCCCAATTACTTAAGTCACAATTGAATTTTTCGCATCCTCCAAACATCCATGAAAAATCTTTACCATTACTTACGTTCCATTCACTAATATCAAAATTGTTTGGTGTATTTTCATTCATAAAAATAGAACTAAAGTTAGTTATTTCAGATACGTCTATGTCATTTAAGTCATATATGTCATTATCATAATGTTCTTGTATTGCAGCTTCTAATTCTTCTCTCGTTGTTGGATGATAATTATAACCGTCTTTATAATTCTTATTTATGATTAATTTTTCATTCAAATATTTATTCAAAGAATGAAGGTCTTTCATATATGAAATATATGTCGTTAGTCTTTTCATTGAATAGTGTTGATTAATTTTTATATATTAATATATAAGATAACATTTATTTAATATATATAAAAATATTTTTATTATGATTAAAAAGGAAATAGGATATGCGTACAATGATTTGACAATTGTACCAAGTATCATTAGTAATGTAAAGTCAAGAAGCGAGACAAACTGCATGGATGCTAATGGAAGACTCCCCATATTTGTTGCCCCAATGTCTTCAGTAATCAATCATAAAAATTATGAAATCTTTGAAAAAAATAACTTATATACTGTTATTCCTCGTAGTGTCAATTATGAAGATAGAATGAAATTATTTGGAAACAATGGAACATTATTTAATGACATTCATTATAGATTTATTGCATTGTCACTGAATGAATTTAAGGATTGTTTCTGTAGTGAGGAAAACGTAAAGAATAATGCAAATAAGCATTTCAATGTATGTGTAGACATTGCTAATGGTCATATGCAGTATTTATATGATTTATGCAAAAAGGCAAAAGAATTGTCATTTAAATATAATTATAAACTTGTCATTATGACAGGCAATATCGCAAATCCTGAGACATATCGTGAGATATGTATGATGACAATAAATTATGAACCAATTATAGATTATATTAGAGTGGGAATTGGGGGAGGTTCAGGCTGCATAACCAGTAGTAACACAAGTATACATTATCCAATGGCAAGTCTTATTGATAGTTGCAATAATATTAGAAAAGAGCTCCAGCTTAAGAATTGTACTAAGATCATTGCTGACGGTGGTGTACGTAATTATTCTGATGTCATTAAAGCATTAGCATTAGGAGCAGATTATGTAATGATTGGTGGAGTATTCGCAAAGTGTCTTGAGTCTTGTGGAGCAAAAATGTTCACAAACTATAAAGGAGAAAAGGAGATGTGCACTGCAGATGCTGCTTATGAGCTTTATGAAAAGGGGGCGCAGTTATACACAAGGTTCTACGGCATGGCAAGTGCAGAAGGACAGATCGCAATCAATCACAAGAAGACAAAGACCGCAGAGGGAATTACTAAGATGCTACCCGTTGAATATAAGTTACATAAGTGGGTAGAGAATATGCAGGACTATCTAAGATCTGCAATGAGCTATTGCGGAGCATTCAGGCTTGATGAGTTCATCGGTAAGCAGACATTGATTGTGAACAGTCCTGGAGAGATTGCTGCAGTTAATAAATAAACACATAATAAGATTATGCAAACATTAAAAGAATATATATTAAATAAAGGATTGCCACATGAATTTGATGAAGACTTAAATACATTTTGGAACATTAAAGATACTGATACATGGCTATTTGAGACTTATGATAAATCAATGAATATATCTGAAGATGATTTTTATAATAAAAAATATTCATCTAATTATATTGATTTACCAAAGTATTGGTATTGGCAAAGAAAGTTATATGAAACACTTAGTCATTCATTAAAGACAGCGGACCCAATTTTATTAAGATTATTAAAAAAATTAAAAAATGTTATACGATATGACACAACAGGAGATTTAATAAACATACAAGTAAATGATAAATTTGATATAAAATCAAAAGAGTTTAAAACATTTTTAAATTTCATAAATTATCATATAAGTAATAAATACATTGACAATAATATTATCACAATAGAACCAAGTATAACAGATGAGATTGATTATGATAATGAATACGCATATCATGTAACATCAAAATGGAATTATGAAAAGATAAAGAAAAATGGATTAATACCAAAATCAAAATCATCGTTAGCAAATTATGATTTAAGAATATATTTATGGTTACCACATAATGATAAGATTGATGATAATCTAAAATATTCAATCAAATCATATGGAAGAATGATGTTGAGATTATATAAAATGTATAATGTAAATGATAAGCATGATTATTATGATAATATAGATATTAATGATGCAGTCATATTAAGAATTAATTTAAAAGAATTTGAAAAAGATCATAGAAAAAAAATGAAGCTATTTGGTGATCCACAAACATCAAATAATGCAGTATATACATTTGAGCCAATACCGACAAAGTACATAGAAAAAATTGAATTATAAACATATATAAGATTATGAATTACAAGAAAATAATAGAGTCAATTGGAAACAGTCTATCAAATCTTCATGAAAAGTCTGTAAACGAATACATTGATGCAATATGGGAAGATGAAAACTCATTTCCAATAGAGTTCCAACGAATATGCGAGAGTGCTGCAGAAGTAGTAAAAGACGTTGAGTTTAAAGAAGGACATAATGTTCATCCTTTCCTTGAACTTAATGAAGAGCTTGCAAATAGCATAGGATTAGAAAAGATCACAATTGTTGCATATCCTGAATATGAGTTAAGCATCAAAGAATCAAACTTTATGTATGACAATGAAATGAATGAATTAATGATAGATGTGTATGATTGCGTTGACAAAGAACCGAAGACAATATATGAAGATGTTATGCAAGAACTATATAATTTCTTCAGAGATGCTTCATGGGTAATGGAAGGAGTTGATGTATATAATGATAAGATTAGGTCAATGAAAAATTTTATAGATTTATTTAGATTATGAGTAAAGATTGGACAGGAAATAGTGTATCACTATACAAGATTAACGGATGTAGTTCGCATAGTAAAGAAGAAAGAGCTGAGTATGACTTTTACGCAACGCATCCACGAGCAGTTGAGATGCTTCTTGAGCTTGAGCAATTCTCGGAGAATGTGTGGGAGCCATGCGCAGGAAATAATATGATAACCAACGTTCTTATAGAGCATGGTCATAATGTAAGAAATTCGGATATAGTTGACAGAACTGGTGACATTGAGATCTTTGACTTTCTTCAAGAACCTCAAGATGATACTCAAGACTGCGATATCATTACTAATCCTCCATACAAGTATGCAAAGGAATTTGTTGAGAACAGTATGCGATGGGTGAAGAACGGACATAAGGTTGCGATGTTACTTAAGCTGACATTCTTAGAGGGTAAGAAACGCAGGGAATTGTTTAAGAAGTATCCACCTAAATATATTTATGTCTCAACAAGTAGAATGAACTGTCTTAAGAACGGGAAAACGATGCCAATGGAAGGTGGTGCAGTTTGTTTTTGTTGGTTTGTATGGGAAAAGGGATTCGCGGGTGAACCAACTATCAGATGGTTTAACTAATTAAAATGCATAATATGAATCATTTGTATTTTTAATTAAATTGTTCATGTGAAACATTTATAGAATGAAATCATTAAAACATTACATAGAAGAAAAACTTATCATATTTCCATCACAAGTAGATGAAAAACTTGTTATATTTCCATCACAAGTAGATGAAAAACTTGTCATATTTCCATCACAAGTAGATGAAAAGCTTGTAATAAATAAGAATTATAGTAGTGGACATTCATGTAAGCCAAAAACAATAGAAGAACTTCGGACTATTATTGGTCAACGTATAAAAGATCAAGGATATGGGACAGAACACGATCCAATTAGTTTTAATGATATTGATACAAGTGAAATAACTACGTTTGAATCACTATTTTGGAACTCTAAATATGATAATGACATAAGTAAATTAAAATATATAGATGTATCTGACTGGGATGTTTCAAATGTAAATAACTTTAGAAATACGTTTTATGATTGTGAGGAACTTGTAAGTGTTGGTGATTTATCAGATTGGGATATGACTAATGCTGAAAATATTAGCGGTATGTTTTATTTCTGTAAAAGTTTAACTAATATAGGTGATCTTTCTAATTGGAACATAACTAATAAGTTGACTAATACATCTACAATGTTTTGTATGTGTAAATCAATAAAAGACATTGGAAATATTGGAAAATGGGATATGTCAAATGTTAAAAGTACGGTACAAATGTTCATGGCATGTTCTAATTTAAAAAATGTTGGTGATTTATCTAATTGGGATTTTACAAATGTTTTGGCAATGTCAAATATGTTTTGGAGTTGTTCATCGTTAAAATCTATTGGTAATATATCTAAATGGAAAGAACCAAAGGCGTATAAAAGTGACACAACGTTATATTGGCATGAAATTTTTACCGGTTCTGCCATAGATGCTATTCCTGATTGGTATATGTTTAATTAAATATTTTTAACACAAAGTTATATATTAATATATATATAACCATTTTTGTAAAAAGCGATCTTTGAAATAAATATAAGCAACTAGATTTCCAAAAGTTGAATGAAATTTGTTCTGCACAGAAAATTGTGTTAAGCATTTTTATTCAGACGAAATTCACATTTTATGTGGACTAATCAAAAATAATAAATGGAATAAACAATCGTTATGAAAGAAAAGAAAGTAAAGAGATTTTTGGCAATCACAATGTTTGTGCTATTATCAATTATGTTTTATAGCGGAACATTTACAGCCAATTCCTCAGTGGCGACAGTACCGCTAGAAATAAATAGTACATTATTATCTAATAATATAGACACAAACAAGACCGAGTCATATGATTCAATAATCACAATAATGAATAAAAAAGATTCATTGAGAAATAAATTAATTGATGATGTTAATAATCATATTCAAAAGAATTTTAAAATTTATGACATTAACATTCCAATGTATCTTGTTAATCATTCATTAAAATATAATATTGACATATGCTTTATGATGGCTCAAACAACAATTGAGACAGGGTTTGGAACTGCCGGTGCAGGTCGTCCCTCATCTCGTCATTCGTTGTTTGGTGTATGCAAACGGTACAGTAATTATAATAACGCAATAGAAGATTACTGTAAATTACTTAGAAGATCATATCTTGGAAATACAAAAACAGAATATGATCTTATGAAAAACTACGTAACCTTGAGCGGTGCAAGATACGCAGGCAATAGAGGTTATGAAAGAGAACTGAAAGCAGAATATAAGCGTATTCGTAACAGAACTCAAATTTATGAACTCTGGACAGAATTAAAGAATTCATAAATGACAGCAAGCAAAAATATATCTTATCATCAAAGATGAAAAAATGGTTCTTAAACTTATTAAGATCTCTGACAATTAGAGATCTAATTTATGCAGTCGTAATATTGTTGTTGGTTGGTGTATGCAGTACAGCAATCAATAAGTGCACTGACAATGATGCAGCGTATAGAAACAATATTGAGGCCTTGACTGATAGTATTCATTACTATAAGGCTAAGGACGGAAATTTAGTTGCTATTAAGACGGCATTCACTGCACAGGCCGAAGAGCTTAAACTTTTAAATAAAGATCTTTATGATAAGATAAAGTCACTTGATGTCAAACCAAAAACTATTACAAACACGGTGTACCTGAAGGGAGAGACTGAATTTCTTCCTCAGGATACCGCGTATGTAATTAAACATGACACAATAACACGAGGTATCTACAAAGAATTCAACTTCAATAATGATTGGAGAGTACTTGAAGGAAATGTAAAGTATAAAAACGATACTATGGGGGTAAACATCACAAAGGATATCGTCAAGTTTGATTATACTGTAGCAATGGATAAGAATAACAAGATCTATATAAAATCTTCCAATCCGTATGTAAAGTATGAGGAGATAAGTGGTTTTCAAGTACCAAAACCACGAGCAAAGAGATGGGGAATTGGACCTCAGATTGGTGCAGGAGTAACAACTGACGGTAAGTTTAGACCATATATAGGAATAGGTATTCAATGGAGCCCAATTCAGTTCTAAAATTATAAAAACAGACTATGAAAACATTGAAACAACACATAGAAGAAATAAACGAACGAATTGCTTCACCCATTCTTAATGATTCACAGTTGAATAGAGTGTGGAACAATATGACAAGCGAGATGGATACTGAAGAACTTCTTGATGCAATATATTCATGTATGGATTCATGAACAAAGAATGAGGTGTTTTGGAAAATAGACCAAAAATATCATATGCATGTATTTCCAAAATGAAACAGTTAACTGACTATATAGAGGAAAAACTATTAATCAACAAGAACTTCAAGGAGTTTGAACCTGATGAAAAAGAATATGATCCTGAAGAACTTACAACATATGTTCTGGAACACTTCGAAATATTGCCTGACAATCAAACAACAAAACTTTCACGAATGAATAAGATATCGTCTGATGACTATAATGATTTATATAAAAAGCTTCATAACTTGTTTGTTGATAAGTTTGACGTTGTGTGCTGTAGGAACATAACATTTTTAGCAGAAGCAAGATGCATCAGTTGGCTTGATGATAATCTTCAGAATTCATATAAAGAATCATACATAGCCCAAAGAATATGGACAGATGATAAAAAGTTGTTAAAGAGAATTTCGGATAAGTTTATCATATTTTATGTATATAATGAATCTGCTAAAATTTTAAAAGTAGTATATAGTAGAACATTAAATAACATAACTTTAATCTGTAATATTAATTTTAACCCATGAGAACATTAGCACAACACATAGAAGAACGATTAATCATTAACAAGAACTATAATGACATTTATAAGTATTGGCCAAAAGATAAACAAGACCTAGAAAGGATTATTATAGAAGAACATTATAATAAAGGTATATATGATTTAACTGATATAGATGTATCTAATATAACTGACTTTAGTTATATTTTTTATGAGGATAAAAATACAGAAAACAAAGATTTTAATATTAGTAGTTGGGATGTAAGTAATGGGATAAACTTTACTTCAATGTTTTACGGTTGTATAAAATTTAATTGCAACTTGAGTAATTGGAATGTAAGTAATTGTAAAGTTTTTTCTTGGATGTTTGCATATTGTAGGAATTTTAATTTAAATTTAAGTAATTGGAAAGTAAATAATGGAAGATATTTTGACGCAATGTTTTATGGTTGTACGAAATTCAATTCAAATTTAAGTAATTGGAAAGTAAATAGTGGAAAAGATTTTTCAGGAATGTTTTATGAATGCATAAATTTCAATTCAGACTTAAGTCAATGGACTATTCAAAATACTGCCAATGTAAGTGATATGTTTTATAAATGTAATATAGATGATAAAAATAAACCAAAAGGAGTACGATGAAGTCGTTAAATAATTACATAGCTGAGAAACTAATCATCAATCAGCGATTTGATGAGAAACTAATCATCAATCAACGATTTAATGAAAAACTAGTCATCAATAAAAATTACAACTCATATACTTGTGCTCCAACAACATTTAAAGAGTTAGTAAAGATCATAGAACAACGATATAAAGAACAAGGTCCTGGAACAGAGAAGAATCCTATTGACTTTAATGATGTAGATGTTAGCAATATTGATTCATTTTATAATGCAAATACAAATGAAGGAATATTTGATGCAACAAAATTTGAATACATTGACATATCTGATTGGGATGTTTCAAATGTTAAGATTATGAATTACATGTTTTATAATTGTGAAAAATTAAAATTTGTTGGTGACTTATCTAATTGGGATGTTTCAAATGTTGAAGATATGAATTATATGTTTTCCAATTGTGGAATAGAATCAGTTGGAAATTTATCTAAATGGGATGTTTCAGGTGTTAATCGTATGCACGGTATGTTTAAAGGGTGTTGTAACTTAAAATCAGTCGGTGACTTATCAAATTGGAATATTTTAAAACTTAGAGATGTTGGCTGGATGTTTACATGGTGTTCTAATTTAACATCAGTGGGAGACTTATCAAAATGGAATATTTCAGGTCTTAGAGATGTAAGTTATATGTTTGAAGGCTCAGGAATAAAAAATACACCAAATTGGTATAAAAAATGAAGTCATTAAAAAACTACATAGATGAAAAACTTGTCATCAATAAAGATTTTAATAATGTAAAAGATACATACACTATTGATGAATTAACATATATTATATTAAGCAATTTCCAAATTAAAAGATCAGATAAAGCAAGTCCATCTGTTAAACATAAATTAAATTCTTTTAAGTATTCATCTATATACAATTCATTGAAATATTTAATTAAGGATATTGCTGGTGACCATGACATTGATACAAATGATGTTTCGTTTTATGTAAGTAAGAAACATGTTTCAGAAATTACTGATGATGAAATTGTAAAACAGTACAATATAGAAGATAAAAGCAATATATTCTTTGATGAGAACCTATTATGTTTTTCATATGATGATGACTGCAAATTTAGTTTATCATATTGGACAGATAAAAACACATTATACATTTTTTATTTTGGATATGAAAAATACATAATCTTAACATGTGAAATAAAATTATGAAATCATTAACAAACTATATTTATGAAAATAATTTTCACAAAAGTGAAATAAAATCTGATAAATCATCTTTTATTTCATTATCTGAAAAACTTGTCATCAATAAAGATTTTAAAGAAGCTGTCGTAAAGCCTAAAAACATAGATGAATTAAAAGAGTTCATTAATGAACGAATTGAAATGATGATTGATAGTAACACTGATGTATTAGACGTCGCAGGTATTGAATTTTCTTTATTTTCAAATAGAGAGAAACCATTATATATGTTATTTAATGATTCTTTAGAAAATGTTAAAAAAGATAATATAATTGTAGATGTTTCTAATTGGGATTTATGTAAATTGTCGCGTATTGATTGTTTGTTTTATGACTGTAAATCTATTAAAAAGATTGTTGGGTTAGAAACATGGGATGTTTCAAATATAAGAGATTTTGCTGGTATGTTTTCACAATGCAATAATTTAGAAGAAGTTGACTTATCTAATTGGAAATTAACCAACGCTATTACAACACTTGCCATGTTCTATGAATGTTTTAGTCTCAAAACGATAAAAGGATTAGATACATGGACATTAAATAATAATAAAATTGATATGGACAATATGTTTATTGGATGTATAAATTTAAAAAATATCGGAAATATTGATTATTGGTCTCCTGGATCACATAATAAAATGTTTGATAGCTGCAATAAGCAAATAATACCAAAATGGTATAATTAAGCATAATACCAAAATGGTATAATTAAGCATAATACCAAAATGGTATAGAATTTAAACAAAATCAATTAAACAGATGTTTCTTTTCTTGTTATATTTAACTTTTTTAATTGGTACAATTTGTTCTGCAACATATTGAAGATTTCCTTCTTTAGTTATGGAATATATTCCTTGTAGTTGATTGATTTCTATGTCGCCATGACGGGTTTCCATAGAATCAAGCAACATTCTTAAATCACTTATTTTCATCCGACATATTTTTTAAATCCAATTGAATCAACAAAGTATTTAACACCATCAATCTCAACAATGTCACTTACAGAAAGTGAACTACCATTAAATCCGTCAATAGTTGCAATATTAAACAAAGTGTAGACATATTCCAAAATGTGATCAACACCGTCATCAATATGACTTTCCCACGAAGTATTCTTAAAGGCGTTCTCAATAGTTGAATCATAAACTTCTGTATAATCCTTCATGGGAGCAAAGAATTTAACTCGACCTTTGAATTTAAAAGGATGGTCAATTGGCAATTGATAAATTTTTAGTGTCATAGTTATATTGATTTTTTGTATAGATAAAATATAAAAGTATCCTTAAAAATTCAAAAGAGGTTAGAAAAAAATTCCAACCTCCAAACAAAAAACTATGGCAAAATATATTGTTTGTTTTTAATCAACCAACAAGTCCAAACACAACTCGTGTATTACATCTAATTATATCACCCTTCTTGTTGGTAACAAACGGTTCCTGTCCTTCTTTAATTTCAAAGTCCATTGGATATACTGTTACAGCATCACCTGGCTTAAAATTCATAAGATCCATCTTATCAACAGGCATAAGTCCAGTAATATACATTCCATCAAGCTCAACAAATACACCTGTTTTCTTACCACTATTTATAATACCAGTGACATGGCCTTGTAGACTTTCAGGTTCAGCTTTAAAGTTCTCACTCTTTGTAAGCAAATATCTATTATAAATCTCAAACAAATGAATATTGCCTTTCATCTGAAGTAATAGCTTACGAGATCCTACCAATGAATTCTCAACAACACCTTCACGATAATTAGTTCTAAACTCAACAAACTTCTGCGGAATGATAAGTACGTCTTCATCGATCCAACGCTCAAAATCATTTTCAATATTTAGTACAATAGCAGAACCAGGAATGAATACAGAATGCGTATAATCCTTTCCAGTTAATTCCTTAAGTGTTGAAATACTAGTATGGCACAGATATCCTCCCTTTGTTAATGAATCAATGTGTACTTCAATTGCATTCTTCTTATAAATGGATTCCTCAATAGCATGTTTCCATAGCTTATACATACCATTAATTACAGAAACAATATACTTACCTTTTTCATGTGAACGAACCTCAAACAGAAGACGATTATCATGATTAAGTAAATAATTCTGTACATGATCCATGCATCCATTGAAATTTTCCTTACAAATGATTTCATCCTTAATTCCAGGCATATCAAATGTAATTCCATGCTTGTCAATCTCTTTTACCTCTGCAATGTAGCAATTACCAAGTTCAAAATCAGGAACATCTACTACATTAACATTTACGTTTTCAAGATCTTCATCAAGCTCATAAAACTTCTTAAATGATTCTCCGATACTCATCTGTCCATAATTATTGGACATATAACGAATACGATCTCTTTCTTTTGTGAATACGGCTGCATCGTCCAAATCTTTTGCAACCAATAACTTCTTTGTATTTTTCTTATTTCCCATAATGTGTATTTATGATCCCTATATGCAATGGGTGAGGGATCTTTTTAAAAGTATATTTATGATTTTATTTATGTATTTATTAAATAGCTTTTACTAAATTATCTGATGCATCAGGCTTCTTAGGATTACCGAAATTATCTATAGCCTTAAGACATACCCCAATGTCATTCCATTGATATTCCTGAAGCTTTTCATCCTTCATCTTAACTTTTCCATATATAATATTTGGAACTTCACTAATGTCAACCTTTGTCACAATAACTTGACGACCATCCTTAGTCATAACCGGCTTTTCATCATTAATCCATTGCATATCTATATGGTTGCCACGCATTTCATTTATGTCTTTAATTTTTTCTGTATATGTTTTCATATATTTTCTAAATAACTTTCAATAAATTTCTTAGTATCATTATCCAATCCACTTTTTTGACTTAATGCCCATTTAATGTAGTTCTTATCAATTTGACAAACCATTTTTACTGGTAATGATCTATATTTACCGTATGAAAAACATGGCATTTCTTTATTCTCAAAAATCATATCCTTAATCATTCCAGAATCACCATATATCTTCACTGGATTAACATTTTCAGATTCATTTTGCCTTTTAAAGATTTCAATTGTAGCAGCAACATCAGCTAAAGAATTATGAGCAGTTAATTCGTCATCATTCATTGAACGCCCAACATATCTTTCATAAACAGCTTCTAGGTTATTTGGATTACGTTTTCTTTCTTCTAAGCATGAATCATAACATTTACGATTAGTAAAATCTATATGTTTTCCAATATCTCCAAGTTCTTTGTTAAGAAATGGCAAATCAAATACAGTACCATTAAATGTCAAAATGTCACAATCATCAAAAAACTTAATGATGTCATCAGCTATATCTTTTAATGTTGGCTTATCAACTAAATGTTCTGGACGAATCTTATGTTTAATATATGCAGGAACGGATATTGCATAATTACCAATAGGTCTAACATAACTATCGTATGTATCTAAAACTTCAAAAGTTTCTGGATTGAACTTGACCATACTAATTTGTATAATATGATCCCTAGTCTTATCAACACCAGTAGTTTCTATGTCAAACGCAACAATATTTTTCATCTTAAATTATATAAAAAATTAAATTAATATCCACCAAGTTCCTTTGCATGTTTCCAACACTTATTTGCTGCTACATAATTGTTGTCAATAATTCGTGTTATATCATTAAAGGACTTATCCAACTCAAACTGAATAATGTCATAAAACTTACATGTTCTTTCAAATGCCTTTGCTTGCGCGCGACTAAGAGCAATATGCTGTCCCTTCAGCTTGTCAAAACTGTCAATATTGTCGCAAGTAGCACATGCTGAAACTTCAAAGCCAATCTTAATTGGATAATTAGTCTTTTTGTCAGTTGCATAATATTTGGCATTTGACTTATTAGCTGCTCTAAAAATAATGTCGGAATTAATCTTAAAATCATTTAGAGGCCACTTACGTAAATCAATTTCATATGTCAGAGAACATTCTGTCTTATTACCATTTACGGCATAGCCAATCTTTACATAATCTACATTTGTTTTGTTTCTCATAATTTTATACATTAATTAGTTCAATATTCTATAATATATTTTTAATATATAATTTTCTTTTCAAGAAATTTAAAAAAAACATACACAAAAATCATGAGTTCAATTATTATAAACACATCAAAGAATGCAACATCTACAACAGAACTTAACGAAGCTGAAATTGCAAAAAAGAACTTCAATAAAATGAGTGCTACTGATAGAATAAATGCGTTATATGACAAGTTAATGGATCATGAAGCACGTATTAGTGCTCTTGAACCAACTCCTGAACAACAAATAGAAGCAGGTGAAACTTATAACTTTACATCATATAGTGATGAAAACAGAACAACTCAATACGCAACAGGAACAGTTGAAACAACAGGTAATACAAAAACACTAGATGGAGAGAATTATACTGAAGTAGTAGTAACAAATAACACTGTTGCTGAATTTATTGATAAAAAGTATTATATAATATCAGACGCTCAGCTTTCTCTACCACCAGCAAATAAATATTCTGTATATCAATTATATGAATATAATGAAGATAATGATGCACTTCAGCCTGTAGAGATTTGGGTTACTATCACACAATAAAAAATATGAACGATATAAACAATTAAATACAAGAACTTAATAATTTAATAAATATAAGAGTGTCGATTAGCTAATTGATACTCTTTTTCATTTATGTAATTACACTCTAAAAAGTTTTAGAAAAATATTTTTATATATAATTATTTATAATGAAATATTTACATAAATGAAAAGAAAGACTAATTTGTTTTATACAACAGGACCAGATAGTAAATTCATAACATTTAGTAATTATACTGAATCATTGACTGGAAATTTTTTAAGTACTGACACGAAGATATTTCCATCAAGATTTATAGCATTGTATATAAAAGGACTTAATAAGGATACTAAGGCAGCATTAATCAAATATCTTGCTGATTATTATGAGAGCAAGCTTGCAGTGCTTCGTGATTACTTTGACTATAATAAAAGTGACATTGAAAAAAGTGTTTCGCCACTTAACTATCTTCTTGAATCATTATTAAGAATTAAAGAAATAAAGTTAAATGAAGTAGTTGCTACACATTCAATAGCAAATAATTCATATGTAAATTTCATTGAGAATGAAAATGAAACATCTAACTTAATATCTTATTCTGACGTCGTTAAATTCAAATATATATCTGACATTACTGAGCAAGACTATAACGGAACATTTACTGACACTATATGTAATATAGATCTTCGTAAATTTGCATATATTTCATCAGTAGAATTAACAAATGATTTTAATGATAACGTTGCACAGTTTGATGCTCAGACCTATCTTTATGGGTGGGATTCGTCAATTCCATCAGAATATGCAAATGAAAAAACTTTAGTTGATAGTATACAAGGAATAAATCTTGATGTATATTATAAAGAAGAAACAACATATTATGGAGTAGAACAAGATCATTCTAGCTCATACACTACTTATGGAGGAACGACTTATGTAGAATATTCATTGAACACTTATTTAGACAATGTGTTTGAACTAAAAGAATTATCAACAACTTATAATATAAATATAAATGATAATTCAGAAAATAATACTAATATTATATCATATGCTCTTCATTCAACTGATGAAGGACTTGAAGCCTTTAATCAACTCATAAATTCAAAGTTAAGTAACAATAATGATAAGGTTATATTTTATGATGTAAATAACCAAGACATGATATATGTTTATGATGGTGCAAATGTTGAAGCACTTGATATGACTAAGAATAATGAATATAACATTGACCCAGAAATAATTAAATTGAACATATCAACTTCATCAGATACTGAACTTGAATTTAACTGTATAATACCTTTATATGATATAGTTAATATAAATTATAGATCTAATTTCAATACAATAGAAAGAATGATCTCATCATCAGGAACTGGTGAAATAGATCTTAATCCATCTGATAGTAATAAACTATATTGCGTCAACGTTCCACTTGGCATGTGGATGTATACTGATGGTAAGATAAATGATGAGAACACTACATCTATTAAATTATATAAAGATACTGAAAGTGGTTTTTCACAGTCCTGGTCATTGACTATTGCTTCACAATTTAAACCATTCCCGTACTCAAGCAAGATGCCATCAGAATTGACTACAAATTCTAATACAAATGCATATGCAACATTTGCACAAGTATTGGCAAGTCAGTCAGCAATGATAGATAATTTTAATAAGATGACAAGAACAATTGCTTATATGAATGATCATATTCGTAATATGGAAAGTCAGCTCGCTAATTTAGGAACATCTTATAATATAGATAACATTCATAGAGAATTTAATAACTTTGAAATTGAAATGAACAACAAGTTCAATGATCTTAAAGATGATGTGATTAGTAAGTTAAGTTACCTAAGATGGCATACTACAATTTAAATGAATTTCTAAAAAAGTTTAATTTTTAATATATACATATAATACATATTCATAATAGTAAGCGCATGAATATAGATGAAACATTAAAGAAGGACACATTGAAAGAATATTATGTAAATCTACAGTCAATGTATAATAATGCTGTAAATATGCTAACAGCAATAAACCAAAGTCTGCAGACTACATCAACAGATGTTCTTGTCAACATAATGGATACTGATGACACTTACACCGCAGTAAGAATACCGTCATTCCTATATCTTGAAAATAAATTAGAACAACTTGAATCAAATTTTAATAGTTTGTTTAATATACCTACTTCTGGAGAAGCATGGTTTAGTCTTAACGATAGTATGCAAAAACTTCAACTTGTTAAGGCAACAACATCACCTCTTAAACCAGAGATAGGAAATAGAACTGATTTATATGTACAAAGTACAGTAAATAATTTTTTAAAGGATCTTGTGAATCCTAAGACATTCATAAGACTACAAATAAGCAATCTTCCTAATAATATTAATGATATATTTGTAAAGAAGATTAGTATAACAGACGGTACTATATTCTCAAGCTTACGAAGTCAGCATACTGCAGCAGTTCCACTTACATATGAACGATTTAAACAGAATATGATAGGACGATTTGTTCCAGGTAATGATTATTATGAATATGACATGGAGTTAAAAACTCCTATAAAGAGAGATAGATTTAATAGTTATTTTGAAATACTTGAAATTCCTGAACTATCCGGTGGAAACCCATGGATAGAATATACTGATGGCACTCATAATCATACAAGATATCGTATAAGAATCTCAACAATGTCTTATTATGACAAAGATGATTCTGCCTTTAGATTTACTTTAAAGAATGGAGATCTTCTATGTTTAGATAATGAGAATGTTATATATAAGATAATAAACACATCATCCACCGTAAATGATCTTGGTGAGAATGAATGCTTGATAACTATTGAAGAACAGATTGGTCATCAAGTTCTACAGACAACTGCTGAGAACAGTGCAATGATATTGAGATTATATAATGAAGATTTTTCTGAATATCATTATGTTGATGTTCCACTCGAAGAAGACCCTTATTTAATTCTTTATGTAGGAACAATGTATAACAATGTTCGTAGTATATTGTCAGAACCATTATTTATAAATCTTAATACTATTGAGGTTCATGATGCTGACGGAAATCCAATAATGGAAAATGGTGGCATTATGAATTACATATCTTATTATAATAAATACTGTAATAATATTGGTGATCTTATTGCTGGATTATCCGAAACAATATATCCTCAATTAACTAATTATTCATCAACAGAAATGTTTGGAATGACTGATAGTGAAGCAATGTCATCACTTGTTACAAATTCTGTTGAATTAAATGGTGGACTTCAAGTAGTAAAGATAAATTCTCATTTAACTGATGATGATGCTGTAAGTGATTTGAAAAAATGGCATGAAGAAAAAAATCGTATCACAAATGATTTAGTTAATGTACAAAATAGTATTGACCAAATATATAATCAGTTAATGACAACAGACTTTAAGTCTGATACAACAGTTACACAATTTGAATTACAGGAAAAGTTAACAAAGTACTACACTGAAAGAACATTGCTTACATCTCAAAAAATAAACATTGTTGAGAATATTAATATATATAGAAACGATGTAAAGAACTATGCTAAGTCAAAATTCCGTATTCGTGGAGTAACAAATCCTACTGAGATAATAGCATATCTAAAAAGATCATACGGACAAAAGACAGATATAATTGGAATTGATGTAAGATATAAATATGTTACTGCTACAAAAGAAACATCAAACAATGTAAATATAAATTCTACAGTATTTACGGATTGGGTAAAACAGCCATCTATAGAAAGACAAAGAAGATTGGTATATAATAACAATACTTCATCTTATTATATAGATTATGTAAACTATAATGACACAACAAACCCAATAAAATGGAATCAGATTGATATTCCAATTATGCAAGGTGAGGATGTAATATTGCAAGTACGATATAAATTAAATGTTGGACAACCATTTATTGATTTATATACACCATGGAGTAATGAAATAACTCAAGAATTTCCAAGTGAGATGAAGGAAATAACTGAGTTATCATCAATCATTCAGAATAATGAAAATGACACAATATCTGCAATCTTCAATAAGACATTGATTAATGACGGCTATACAAAGCATATATCTGATACATTGATTGATAATGCTAAAGAATATTTCCATAGTGCAGATAAGATTAATTCAGGATTTCTAAATTCATCAAACAACATTATGTCATTACGAGAAAAACTGGATATGATTGATTCAGAGGTTCTCAAATATAAAACTTTGATTGATTCGGAAATTAATACAAAATTTGAAGTATATGTTACATATGAAGGTCAAACTATGGACTTATTGACAAATGTAGTTAACGAAGTACCTGCATTCACAAAAACAAGTTCAAACAATTCATTCATTAAAAAGAAACTTAATATTGTTATTCGTAATGCAAGTGATACTACACCAATGACATTGATGACAATGTTCCCAGGAACTCGTGACATAAACATTCGTAACTATAATAATGATATTGCATTCTGTGGAGATAATCACGAACATTATGATAATGTATTATTGACACATGGAACATCTAATATACCTGAAAATAGTATATTTGAGCAGACATTAGGACAATGGATATATTTTAGAAATGACAATCCTTATACATATGAAAAATTATATTCAGACAAGTTATATAAATACTATACTACAGGTAGAGCTGAAAAACAGTTAATGTTTAATGAAGGTTCATTGA
>CADBGE010000002.1:0-53792 GCA_902794075.1 uncultured Erysipelotrichaceae bacterium
GTCTAATAAAAATCAAAAAAACAGCCAATGTTTAACACATTGACTGTCATAAAAATTATCACTTATTTGTGTCTACACACACTATTTGACAATTATCCTATACTAAAAGTAAGTTATAATGTATAATTATATTGGTGATGAAAAATGAGAAAACTTTATACAACTTGTCCAGTTGAATATACGGCATCTATGATTGCTAATAAATGGAAAATACTTATATTAAGGGATTTAATAACTGGTACGAAGAGATATAATGAACTAACAAGATCAGTAGTTGGTATATCAGCAAAGGTTTTAACTGAAAATTTGAGAGAATTAGAAAGTGATGGAATTATTGAAAGAAAGGTATATCCTGAATTCCCACCCAAAGTAGAATATTATCTAACTGATAAAGGAAATGATTTAAGACCAATAATAGATTTAATGAAAGAGTATGGACTTAAATATAAAGGTAGTAATAATGAATAAATTAGATTATTTAATTGAAGAATTAATTAAAGAAGATCATAATCTTTCTAATATAGAAATACCAACAAATATAGATGAGAAAAAAGATTTATATCGTGCATTAAGAAATATAAGAAATCCAAAACCTATAAGCGAAGAATATTTAAAGATTCAAGATGAGTATCTTAAAGAGGAAATAAATAATAAAGGTATTATTGATGAAAAAGACATAGCATTTGATAAAGATATTATTTCTATATGGCAAGGAGATATTACTACTTTAAAATGTGATGTTATCGTAAATGCTTGTAATGAATACTTATTAGGCTGTTTCAATCCAACTCATAGGTGTATTGATAATACTATTCATTCTTTTGCTGGTATGCAATTAAGAGAAGAATGTAACAATATTATGAAAGGTCAGACTCTACCAAATGGAGATGTAGTATTAACAAATTCCTACAATTTACCAAGTAAATATATTATTCAAACAGTAGGACCTCAAGTTAATGGAGTGCCTTCTAAAAAAGATAAAGATGATTTAAGGAAATGTTATTATAATTCATTAAAGTTATGTAAAGACAAAGGATTAAAGACAATTGCATTTCCATGTATTGCTACTGGTCTATATGGATTTCCAAAAGAAGAAGCAAGTAAGATAGCAATCAGTGCAGTAAAAGAATATTTAAAAGCTAATCCAAATGCATTTAATCATATTATATTTAATGTATTTAAAGATGAAGATTTAGAAATATATAAAAAGAATATCTAAGGTGGTGATAAAATGACTGATATAGTAAAAATAAAAAAATGGATAGATGAAGCTGAAGAAATTATAATTGGAGCCGGTGCTGGATTATCAGATGCTGCAGGTATTCATTATAGTGGTGAAAAGTTCGAGCATGATTTTATAGATTGGATCAGAAAGTATGGAATAAAAGATTTATATACATCATCATTTTATCCATTTAAAACTGAAGAAGAAAGATGGGCTTATTGGGCTAAACATATATACTTCTCTTACTATGAAAATAAACATACTGACTTATATCAAAATCTTTATAATTTAGTTAAAGATAAAAATTATTTTGTTATAACAACTAATACAGATGGACAATTTATAAATAACGGTTTTGATAAAGAAAAAGTATTTGAAGTTCAAGGAAGTTATTCTAAACTTCAATGCTCAACACCATGTCATAACAAATTATATGATAATGAAGATCAAGTAAAAGAATGGCTATCTAATATAAATAGTGATTTAAAAATACCAAGTAATCTTGTTCCAAAATGTCCTGTATGTGGAGAAAATATGTCTGTTAATTTAAGATGTGATGATACATTTGTTGAAGATGATAATTGGTATAAAATGCAAAATAAGTATGATGACTTTATAAAAAATAACACTGATAAAAATGTATTATTGTTAGAATTTGGAATCGGATTTAATACACCTGGAATTATAAGGTTTCCATTTGAACAAATGACATTTATGCATGATAATTTTAAACTTATAAGATTCAATGATAAATACGCAATGATTCCAAATGAAATACAAGATAGATCAATATCAGTAACGGATAGCATAAGTGAAACTATTGATTTAGTAGAAAAAATAAAATGATCGTCATATTAAGATATTTGGAATTGAGAAATCAGTTCCTTTTTTAGTAATATTCCAATTATTTTGAAAAAATCAAAAAAAATAATTTAAAAGTCTTGACTTAACTTAAAGTTAACTTTAACTTATATAATTATAATGAGAGGAAAAATAATATGACATATTCTATAAAAGAAGTAGCTGATATGATGAATGTAGAACCATCTACTTTAAGATATTACGATTCTATGGGATTACTTCCTGGTGTTAAAAGAGTAAATGGGAGAAGAGTCTTTGAAGATAAAGATTTTAAATGGTTAAGAGTACTTAATTGTATGAAAAAAATTAATATGCCTATCGATAAAATTAGAGCATATGTCAAACTCGCTGAAAAAGGAGACTCTACTTTGCAAGAAAGATTTGATATGATTTTAGAACAAAAACAAATTGTATTAGATCAAATTGCTGAACTTAAGGATTGTCTTAAAGAATTTGAATATAAAGAATGGTACTATACTGAAGCTATTAAAGCAGGTACTGAAAAAGTAGTAGAAAATGTTACAACGTGTTCTCCTACTTTAGAAGTGGATACAATTCCAAAAAAATAAGAAAGAAGGAAAATAATATGAATGAAGATTTAAAAATTACAAACGAATGGGATAAAACCTTTAAATTAAGTGAGAAAGTAACACATAAAAAAGTAACATTTAAAACAAGATTTGGATTTACATTGGTAGCAGATCAATATGAGCCAAAGAACTATGAAGGAAGACTACCAGCAATTTCAGTATGTGGACCTTTTGGTGCAGTTAAAGAACAATGTAGTGGGCTATATGCAATGAAAATGGCTGAAAGAGGATTCTTAACTATTGCTTTCGATCCATCATTTACTGGTGAATCAAGTGGAACTCCAAGATATGTGGCATCACCTGATATTAATACCGAAGATTTTCAAGCTTCTATAGATTATTTATCAACTCTTGAAAATGTTGATTCAGAAAAAATATCTATAATTGGTATTTGTGGTTGGGGAGGACTTGCATTAAATGTTGCAAGTATAGATACAAGAATTAAGGCAACTATTAGTTCAACAATGTACAACATGAGCAAAGTAAATCATGATGGATATTTTAATTCTAATACAGAAGATTCTTTATATGAATTAAAAGAAAGCCTAAATAAACAAAGAATAGACGATTATAAGAATAATGATTATAAATTAGGTGGAGGTTGTTTAGAATTACCAGTTCCAGAGGATTCACCATTCTTTGTAAAAGATTATAGTGAATACTATAAAGGAAGAGCGTATCATGAAAGAAGTCTAAATTCTAATGGTGGTTGGAATATGACTTCAGCATTATCATTTATCAATACTCCACAACATACTTTCTCAAAAGAAATAAGAAATGCTGTATTAATTATTCATGGAGAAAAAGCACATTCTTGCTATTTTAGTAAAGAAGCATATGAAGATATGGTAAAAGATTCAAAATATACAGACAATAAAGAAATAATGATTATACCTGGAGCAGTTCATACTGATTTATATGATAATTTAGAGGTTATACCATTTGATAAAATAGAAGATTTTATTAGAAAGAATATTTAATGAATAAAAAAATAAATAAGTGTACTGCAAAATTTAGATATAGACAAAAAGATGTTCCAGTTGAATTAGAATATTTAGATAATAATCAAATTTTAGTTAAATACCCAGAAGGAGTTAAAAGAGTAACACCAGGACAAGCATGCGTTTTATATAATGAAGAAGAATGTCTTGGTGGAGGAATTATTAAAGATGTATTAAAGAATAATAAAAAAATATGGTATTTATAATACTATAAAAACATAATTAAAATAGACATTAGAAATTCTAATGTCTATTTTTATAATAATAATATTAATTCATTTTTTTCTTATATACATATAATGAAACAAGTCCTATAGTAGATAGTAATAAGATAATTTCAAAATATATATTTTCTTTAACACCAGTACCAACAGTTTTACCAGCGTTCAAACAAGCTTTATCTTCTTTGATTGTACCAAATGTTTTTACAGTATATTCTGGTCTAGATCCATCAATTGTATAGAACTTATCAGCTGAAGATTTAGTAATATTAACTACACCTTCATCACCTGTATAATTTACTGTCCAATCTGTTGGAACATAAGATAATGTATATAGATAGTATTTAGAAATAACATTATAGTTAACAGAATATCTATATTCATCATAATAACCTTGAATACCAGTTACAGCATCCTTATGAGCTATAAGAGTGTAAGTATGATGTAAAGGACGGAATGGATTAGGAGTATTCTCTCTACATTCTGTTGTCCATCCATCACCATAATAGTTTCTTGCTCTTTCACAAGCTGTTCTTGCTGCAATTGAACCAATTCTTGAATCATAATCATTTCCTCCATTTGGAACATTAACTTCATCTTGAGCAGGTTCAATTTCGATTTCTTCATTATAGTAATATCTATATCCAACAACATCTTGGTCATTGTCATAAATATCTTCAGTATACGGAGCTAACGAAGTAGAAGTCCACTCAATTTCTCCCTTATTAACTGTTAATTCTGGATTAGAATCATCTATAACTTTTTCTACATCAACACTTGAATATCGCCCAGAAATCCATTTTTGCCATGCATTATAGTTTGCAGCAAATTGATTATCAAAAGTAGCAGTTTCAGTTTTTTCTTCATAGCTAATATCTAAATTTAAAATTTCTTTATTAGGATTTGCACCATATACTCCAAATATAATTAGATCTCTATCAAAGCCACTTAATAAACTTGTACGTCTAAATGTTTTTACAGTAGGAGTAGTATTATTTTGAATAATTTCTGGTCTATATCCTTTGCTTAATAATTCTTGTTCATAATTTCTTGCTTGATTATTTGCAACAAATGTATTTGTTCCTGAAACCTCATGAAAATCAACAGTAACTGTATTTTGAACAGCAACTTCTTCATCTTCATAGTCAGTAAATTCAGGACTAGAAATTACTTGATCTGCCTTTCTTCCTTCATATCCTTGTCTATCATTTCCATTTACTGTTGTTGAAACTATTTCTCCATTTAAAACATTAAATGCATGTTCTAAAACTGCAGCTTCATGTTTTTCTTCAACAACAACAACTGTATACCCTTCTTCTTCTTTCTTCTCAACTGCATTATCTCTTTCCCTAGCAGACTCTGCAGTAATAGTATTTAGATTATCTGTTCCTTCTTCAACAGTTGTTTTATATTCCAATGATTTACATGCACCTAAATTTTCACTAAATGCTTTTGCTGTATTTCCTTGAGTTAATTGTAATTCAGCAATTTCATCTAATGAATATGTAGTTTTACTTTCTGTATAATCATATTTACCTTCATCAGCAAAAACACTTATTGAAAAAGCAAATAAACATACTATTACAAAAATTAATTTGTTGAATTTTTTCATTCTTCCTCCACCTTTCTTAAATTTATTATTAACAATGATTTAGGATCATTGATAATACATGTTTGTATTATGAGTATTTTATCAGACACCTGAACATCCACATTAGTCTCATACAATGAATCTTTTTTTAATTCGTCTAAATGTGTCTTATATTCATCAAGATTATTGAAACTTATATCCAAATGATTTTCTTCTTCTGTTTTTTTTACAGAGAAAATCTCATATTTATATGTATCATTCTCAGTTGTAAGTGTTACATTTTTATTTTTTTGGTAGAAATTATAATCCATGAAATTCATCAAATCATTAAAAGGTAAATAATAATAATCTGATGTATGTCCAAATATATTTAATTGTTTAGATGTATCTACATTTTCTCTATAGTCCAAGAAAATACTACCAGCAGGATTTTGTTCTTTATTGAGTAAATGATTTAAATAAAACTTATTATCATTTCCTTGAACAACAATTAAATCCATATTAGCTATATTCAAAACCCCTATAATATCTTCATTGTTATAAGTCTTTTTCATTTTAGATATAATGTTTTCAGTATTATAATCAACTTTGACAATAGGATTATTTTGTTCTGCAACTATTTTTTCCTTATATTTACTAAAAATTTTATATCCACTATAAATTAACACAATAACTAATAGAGAAAATATAAATGTAAATAATAGATTAATCTTCTTCACATTTATTAACTCCTTATTTAAGCAAAACTAACATTGTACATAAAATATTGTACATAAAACTTCTACCTGTGATTTGTTATCTTAAATGAAAATGCTATTTTTGTCAATAATAATAACAAAAAAATAACTATTTCATATATAAAAAGATACTTTTCTATATTAATTAAAAGAAAATTTTTAAATTTAAAATATTATTGTAATAAATTAATGATAAGTACTTAACCATTTTTCATATTTTTGATATAATAAAAAAAATAATTCTTAAAAAAACAATTTAATATTTAATATAATGAATGGAGAAAATACATGGTGAAAAAAATAAATATTCATAAAATACTTAAAAAGGTAGAAAATGCAACAAAAATAATAGAAATAATTATGCGAAACAGGCTTATTATTGCATTATTACTTATAATAGATGGAATAACAATTATTTTGAATCCAAACTCATCATTAGTAGCTATTGCAAGAAGTATAATATTAATTGTTCTTCTAGCAGCATTCTCAACATTAATAGCAAACCTTTGCTCAAGAAAAAAAGATATAAAATCAATTATAATATCGTTACTTATACTAATAGTTGGAATTACTACATATTTTTACCCTGATATTATATCTGCATATATACAATTATTATTATCATTGTTTATTATATATGATGGATTAATAAATATTTTAAATGTTTTAAATATAAATAAGATTTCAAAATATACTCATAAAATTTCAGAAAAATATGAAAAGGTAATTAGTCAAAAAAAAGTTAATAAGGATATTGATAAAGAATTAGAAGTTCAAGGAAGTAAATATATAGAACCATTAAAAAATATAGTTAACAAAACCAATAAATCATCCATTTTATATATAATCATTAATCTTGCAACAATTATTTTAGGTACATTTCTTCTATTTTCGAGTTCATCTATGATAATATGGGGTGTTATATTTATATATACAGGAACATCTGATTTATTAGTTACAATGAAAACAATGGATATCTCAACAAAAATTAAAGAAAAGAAATTTAAAGATATACTGTATGATACAAATAAAGTTGAGTCAAAACAAGAACAAAGCAAACCTAAATCAAATAATAATTAATTGAGCCAAATTGACACTATAATTTAATTTTGATACAATTCGTTTAAAAAGGGAGCTGTGATAGCAAAATTGATAAGTATGTTACAATAAAGAATCAAAAAAGGAGCATTAATATATGACAAAAGAAAAAGAATTTTTAACAAAATTATTTGAAGATGATAATTTTATAAAAGATTTTTATAAGAATGGTGGCATAAATAGAAAAGCAGATCAAAATACAAAAGATGAAATTATGGTAAAAGCTGCAAATAAAATGGGATATTCTATTAGTATAGAAGGAATAAAAAAAGCAAGTGCAGAGTATTTTAAAAGTAAAGGTATTTGGGGATCAATTAAAACATTCATACATTTTAATAAAATAGTTAAAAAAGTAGAAAAAGAAAAAATAAAAAAATAAAAGGAGTGAGAATAATGAAAAATAACTACATAAAAAATATTACTAACATGCTAAAATATAACTTAGGAACGTTAATTAAATTTGAAGTAATATATAAATTATTACTAAGTATTATATTAATACCATTCGCAATACTTGGATTTAATTTATCTATGAAAATAACAGGATATACTTATTTAACTCTAGAGAATATTACAAAATACTTATTAAATCCAATTACAATATTATTATTAATTTTACTTATCATATATTTAACTATTGTTACAATTTTTGATATAAGTACTATAATTATATTATTTGATATATCATATAAAAAAGAAAAAATATCCTTTGTGGAATTAATAAAATTATCTATAAATAAGTGTAAGAAAATATTTAATTTGAAAAATATATCGGTGGCTTTCTTAGTATTATTTTTAATTCCATTTTTGAATATTGGAATCAGTTCGAATGTAATCACATCTATTAAAATACCTGAATTTATAATGGATTTCATAAAATCAAATTACATGCTATCAGCTATATACACACTTGCATATTTATTATTATTGTCAATTATGTCAAAATGGTTATATTCCCTTAATTATATGATTCTTGAAGGTAAAAGTTTTAAAAAATCAAGAGAGGATAGTAAGAAACTAATTAAAGGAAGTAGACTAATTGATCTATTAAAAATTTTCTTTGTACAAATACTTGCATCAATTGCTTATGTAATATTTATGGCAATCGGTATATTAATAATTGTACTAATAATAAAAATATTTAATAATATAAAAGTACTAGAAAGTATCTTTATATCAATTGTGTCATTATATATTATGGTATGTTTAATTATATCTAGTATTATATCTAACGCAATAAGTTTCGCAACAATTAGTGCTTTATTCTACAAACATAAAGTAGATAAAAAAGAAAAAATTAAACATATAGAGTATAAACAGATTATTAAAGATAAAAAACAAAATACAATTTTTAAATATATTATGATTGTAGTAACAGCTTTAATACTGATAGGAGGAAGTCTATTTACTTATCAATTAATCACTGGTAAAACTAATCTTAATATAAAATACATAAGAAAGATGGAAATAACTGCCCATAGAGGAGCAAGTGTTAAGTATCCAGAAAACACTATGTCCGCATTTGTAGGTGCCAAAGAACTTGGAGCTGATTGGATAGAATTAGATGTACAACAAACAAAAGATAAACAAATAGTAGTATCACATGATACAAATTTAGGTAGAGTAACAGGTGTAAACAGAGATATCATTGATATGGACTATAGCGAAATTGAAAAACTTGATGCTGGTAGCTTCTTCAATAAAAAATTTAAAGGAGAAAAAATACCTTTATTAAGCGATGTCTTAAAATATGCAAAAGAAAATAATATAAGACTTAATATAGAGTTAAAACCAACAGGAGAAGAAGTAGATTTTGAAAAGCAAGTTGTAGACTTAATTAAAGAATACAATTTTGAAAACAGATGTGTTATTACATCACAAGTATACAGCGTATTAGAAAATGTTAAAAAAGTAGATAAAGAAATTAAAACTGTATATGTAATGAGCATAGCAATAGGAAATATTACTGATGCAGAATATGCAGATGCATTCAGTGTAGAAGCATCAAATGTAAATGAAGGACTAGTAAATAGAGTTCATAATGAAGGAAAAGAATTATATGCTTGGACCGTAAATACAGAAGAAAGTATAAATAATATGATTGATATGGATGTAGATAATATCATTACAGATAATATTGAACTTGGAAAAGAATTAGTTGAAAAAAGTAAAAATAGTGACTTAATCAGCGAGTTTATAAAAACTATCTACAAAAAATAATTATATAAGACTAGAGAAATCTAGTCTTTTTTGATAAAATAAAATACATCTATAAAGAATTTATAAGGATGGAATAATCATGAAAACAAGAATAATAATATTTTTAATTATAAGTTTAATAATACTTACAGGATGTACAAAAAACAATAAAAGTGAAAAGAGTGATTTAAAAATGACAGAAGTAAAAGTAATAATAGATAATAAAACATATAAACTTAATTTAGAAAACAATCAGACAGTAGAAGAATTTATTAATATACTTCCTCAAAAATATATGATGAATGAATTAAATGGAAATGAAAAATATGTATATATAAATGAATCCCTAACAACAAATACACATCAATATAAGCAAATAGAAAAAGGGGATGTAATGTTATATGGAGATAATTGTATTGTAATTTTTTATAAATCATTTGAAACAAACTATAGATATACAAAAATAGGACATATTGATAATCTGCCTGATTTAGGAAAAGAAAACATTAAAATTTCTTTTGAAAAATAATAAATATTAAAATAATTATTAGATAAGCATATTTATATATGCTATAATAATTAACACACTTTAAATGATGGGAGTTTTTACATGAATTATTTATTTGTAGTTGCACATCCAGACGATGAAGTATTAGGCGCAGGTGGAATGATATATAATTTATTAAAAAATAATAATAAAGTTTTTATTTGTTTTATGTGTTCTAACGCAGAAGCAAGAAAAAATATAATAGATAACAATATAAAAGAACAAGCTATAAAAAGTCTAAAATCATTAGGAGTGTCTAAAAGAAATATTTTATTTGGAACATTTCCAAATATAAAATTCAACATAGTTGATCATCTTAGTCTAGTACAATTTATAGAAAAAGGAATCAAAATATTTAAACCAGATATAGTTATAACTCACTATAAAAATGATATAAATATTGATCATAAAATAACAAGTGAATGTTGTGATGAAGCAATACGTTTATTTCAAAGAAATGAAGCAGAAAAAGAGATAAAAAAATATATGTATATGGAAGTATTATCCGCAACAGATTGGACAAATAACACATCATTTTCTCCAAATTATTTCTATGAAATTAAAAAAGAAGGACTTAATGCAAAAATAAAAGCACTATCATATTATGATGGAGCACTAAGAAAATATCCTCATCCGAGAAGTACAAATACAATTGAAGCACTTGCAACATTAAGAGGAAGTCAAGCAAAACTTGAATATGCAGAAGCATTTATAACTGCATTTGAGCGTGAAACATATGAATAATTTAAGAATATTAGTTACAGGTTGTGGAGCAATAGTTGCACCAAGTATCATTAAAAATTATAAAGAAGTTAAAGAAAGAAACATTTATGTTGTAGGTGTAGATATTAAAAAAAATGTATCAAATAAATACATTGATAAATTTTATCAATATAAAAAAGCATCAGATAAGGAATATATACCAACATTAATTAAAATTTGTAAAAAAGAAAAAATTAATTTTATAATACCACTAGTAGATGATGAATTATTAATACTTGCAAAAAATAAAGAAAGATTAAGAGAAGAAAATATAATTGTATGTATAAATGATTCAAATAAAATAGAATTAGTACAAGATAAATATAAACTTTACAATTTTTTAAAAGAAAATAATATCGATGTTCCTAACAATTATAAATTTGAAACAATTAAAGAATTAGAAAATAGTTGTAAATTATTAGGATACCCAAAAAACACATTATGTTATAAGCCAATTATATCAAGTGGTAGCAGAGGATTTAGAATAATAAAAAATAATATAGATTATGAAAATTATCTTTTCAATAATAAACCTAATTCAAAATATATTGATTATGAATTCTTAATAAAATCAATGAAAAAATGTAAAAATATACCACAGATGATTCTAATGGAATATATAGAAGGAGATTTATATAATGTAAATGTTCTAGCAAATAAAGGTCAAACTCTATACTCTGTTGCTGGCAAAGTTCTTGATTTTGAAATTGGAAATACATTGAAATGTAAAGTAGAAAATAATAAGGAAGTAATCGAATACTGTAAAAAAATAACAAAATTATTAGAACTTGATGGAAATATAGGTTTTGAAGTAGCTTATGATAAAAATAAAGTATTAAAATTGATTGAAATAAACATTAGGATTCAAGGACAAATATATTCATCGACGCTAGCAGGTATTAATTTTCCATATTTAGAATTAAAATATTATTTAAAAGAAAAACTGCCAGATAATATTAAGCCAAAAGAAATAAAAATGAATAGATATCTAGAAGATATCATTTTAGAAGAAGAAAACCAATAGAATGGAAGAAAGTATGAGTATTACAATAAACATTTATTATACAGGTGATAATAATAATAATAATACAAAAAAGTTTGTAGAAGAAATGAAAGATAGAAAAATAGGAAGAAATTAAAAGAAGTAGGAAAATATGAAAAAGATGTATAAAGTATTATTAATAATAGCTATAGTAATCATTTGTTTAATAATAACTGTATTTTTATTTATAAAATTTTATAAACCATTTGGAGCATCCCCAACAAAAAAAGACATGGAAAACTACGCTAAAAGAAGTAAAATTTTTAAAGATGGAAAATTTCAAAATACAGGTAATTTCATGACAATGTCAAAATGGAGTGATCCATATAAGGATAGAACTGATAATAAAGGAAGAGTTCCAACAGATAATGTCCCAATAAAAAAATACAAATATAAAAAAAGTAATAAAGAAGATGTATTTATAACGTGGTTTGGGCATTCAAGTGTGCTAATTCAGATGCATAACATAAATATATTGGTAGATCCAATATTTGATAATGTAACTTCACCAGTATCATTTATAGGCCCTAAAAGATATAGTAAATCACCACTCGATATAAAAGATTTACCTAAAATAGACATCATATTATTAACTCATGATCACTATGACCATGTATCATATAAAACACTTACATCATTAGATAATAAAGTAGACAAATATCTTGTTCCACTAGGAATAGATAAAGACTTAGAAAAATTCGGAATAAAAAAATCTAAAATAGAAAATATGGCATGGTGGGAAGAAAAAAATATAAATGGATTGTTAATAGCATGCACTCCTTCAAGGCATTTTTCAAGTAGATATATATTCGATTCAAATGATACACTATGGTCATCATGGATATTAAAAGATGATAATAACATGATATTTGATAGTGGGGATGGTGGATATGGAGATCACTTTAAAGAAATAAATGAAAAATATGGATCACCAACATTAGCAATCCTTGACGCATCACAATATAATGAAGCATGCCATGATGTTCATATGTTTCCAGAAGAAGCAGGACAAGCCTCAATTGATTTAGATGCTAAAATAACTTTTGTAGATCATTATGGAGCATACTCATTATCCGATCACTCATGGGATGATCCAGTAAATAGATTTACAACATATGCAAAAGAAAAAAATATAGAATATATGACACCATTGATAGGAGAAACAGTTAATATAAAAGATTATAAAGACTATCAAAAAGAATGGTGGAAAAATATAAAATAAGTATAATTGACACAACACTATAATACTGATAAAATTAATTTGTATACAAACTAATTTTAAGGAGAATAATATGAATATTTATGATTTAAAAGTAAAAACTAGAAAAAATGAAGATTTTGATTTAAGTACATTAAAAGGAAAAGTATCACTAGTAGTAAATACTGCTACTGGATGTGGTTTTACTCCTCAGTATGAAGCAATTGAAAAATTATATGAAAAATATCATGACAAAGGATTTGAAGTGTTAGACTTTCCATGTAATCAATTTGGTCATCAAGCACCTGGTGATGATAATGAAATACATGAATTTTGTACAGCAAAATATAAAACAAAATTTGATCAATTTGCTAAAATAGAAGTTAATGGTGAAAATGAAAGTAAAGTATTTACAATATTAAAAGAACAACAACCAAAAGAAGATGTATTTGGATTAAAAAATAAGATGGCTATGAAAGCAATCAAAAAAATAAGTACAACATGTAAAAAGGAAGAAGATATTACATGGAATTTTACAAAATTTTTAGTTGATAAAGAAGGCAATGCAGTAAAAAGATATAATCCAACATTCAATCCAAGCGAAATAGAAAAAGATCTAATTGAATTATTATAGAGGAATTATGAAAACAAAATATAATTCACTAAAATTAAAAAATCAATTATGTTATCCAATATATTTGTGTTCAAAAGAAATAATTCGTAGATATACACCATATTTAAAAGAAATTAACTTAACTTATACTCAATATATAGTTATGATGTATTTTTGGGAAGTAAAAACAAGTAATGTTAAAGAAATAAGTAAAACATTAGTGATAGATTCTGCAACCTTAACACCACTTCTTAAAAAACTAGAAAAGAAAGAATATATAACAAGAACAAAATCAACTAGAGATGAGAGAAATTTAGAAATAAAAATAACCGAAAAAGGCTTAAAATTAAGAGACAAAGCCATAAATATTCCAGAAAAAATGGCACAAAGTATAGATTTATCAAAGGAAGAAGCAGAATACTTATATAAAATTATATATAAAATACTAATAAATATTGAAAGGGAGAATTAATAATGGGATTAATTGAAATAAATAAAGATAATTTTGAAAAAGAAATAATAAAAAGTGATAAAAAAGTATTAGTAGATTTTAATGCTGATTGGTGTGGCCCATGTAAAATGATGAAACCAATTTTAGAAGAAATGATAAAAGACAATGATAACATTAAGATAGCATCAGTAAATATTGATGATGAAGATGAATTGGCTGAAAAATATAATGTTTTTTCAATTCCATGTCTTGTATTATTTGAAAAAGGAAAAGAAATTAAAAGAAATGTAGGATTAATATCAAAAGATGAATTAGAAAAATTCATAGGAGAAGAATAATGTACGATATAATAATTGTTGGAGCAGGACCAGCAGGACTAACAGCAGCAATATACGCACGACGTGCATCAAAGAAAGTATTAGTTTTAGAAGCAAAAAACTACGGTGGTCAAATAATAAATACATTAGATATAGAAAATTATCCAGTAGAAAGACACATATCAGGATTTGATTTTGCAACTAAATTATATAATCAAGCAAAAGATCTAGGAGCAGAAATAGTATTTGAAAAAGTAATAGAAATAAAAGATAATAAAGAAAAAGAAGTTATTACAACAAAAAATAAATATACTACAAAAACAATAATCCTAGCAACAGGATCAGAAAACAGAAAATTAGGACTTGATAATGAAAATGAATTAATAGGAAAAGGAATATCATATTGCGCAACATGTGATGGAGCATTTTATAAAAATAAAGATGTTGCCGTTGTAGGTGGTGGAAATACAGCTCTAGAGGATGCCCTTTATTTATCAGATATTGCTAATAAAGTATATCTAATTCATAGAAGAGATGAATTTAGAGGAGTTGAATCAACTTTAAATCTTCTAAAAGAAAAAAAGAATGTTGAATTTATTTATAATAGTAATATTACAAAAATTATAAGTGAAGATAGATTAAATAGCATAGAGATAACTAATAAAGATGGTAGTATAAAAAAAATAAATATATCAGGATTATTTATTGCAATAGGAAGAATACCAGAAAATCAAAACTTTGAAAAAATAATAAAAATGGATAAAGCTGGATATATAATTGCAGGAGAAAATTGTAATACAAACATACCAGGAATATTTGTTGCTGGAGATAATAGAACAAAAGAAGTAAGACAATTAGTAACTGCAACAAGTGATGGAGCAATATCTGCAACAGAAGCAATAAAGTATATTAATAATAAATAGTAATTAGGTGAAAGCAAGTGAAGAATAAAAGAGAAAAAGAAGTAATAAAAACAAGTATTATAAGTATATTAGCAAATATAGTTTTAGCAGGATTTAAAGTATTTGTTGGATTATTATCAAACTCAATTGCTATAATTTCAGATGCAGTAAATAATTTAAGTGATGCATTATCTAGTATAATAACAATAATAGGTACAAAACTTGCCGGAAAAGCACCAAATAAAAAACATCCATATGGATATGGAAGAATAGAATACATGACATCATTAATTGTATCAGCAATCGTCCTATATGCAGGTATAACCGCATTAATAGAATCTATAAAGAAAATAATTCATCCAGAAAAAGTAGACTATACAACTATAACTTTAATAATTTTAATCGCAGGTATCATTGTTAAATTTATATTAGGTATATATGTAAAGAAAAAAGGAAAAGAAGTAAATTCAGACTCCTTAGTCGCAAGTGGTGCAGATGCTTTTAATGATGCAATTCTATCAATCTCAGTATTATTATCTGCAGTAATTTATATGATATTTAAAATAAATATTGAAGCATATGTCGGTATATTATTATCAGTATTCATAATTAAAGCAGGAATTGAACTAATAAAAGAATCAGTTGATAATATGTTAGGTATAAGAGTAGAATCATCTCTAGCTAAATCAATAAAAAAAGATATTACAAAAGAAAAAGATGCACAAGGAGCATATGATTTAATATTAAATGACTATGGACCAGATAAATATTTAGGCTCAGTTCACATAGAGGTAAAAGATACACTAACAGTATCAGAAGTAGATAAAATATCAAGAAGAATTACAAAAATAATTGGAGAAAAATATGGAGTAATTTTACATACAATAGGAGTGTATTCAGTAAACACAAAAGATAAAAAGATAATAGATATAAAAAGAGATGTATCTAAAATAGTATTTTCAAACGAAGGTATACTTCAAATGCATGGATTTTATGTAGATATTAAAGAAAAGACAATGAGTTTTGATATTATAATTGATTTTAAAAATAAAAATAGAGAAGAAGTATATAATAAAATATATGATGAAGTAAAAAATAAATATAAAGAATATGATATAAGTATTACTCTTGATATAGATGTAAGTGATTAAATAAAAGATTAAACTAAATGTTTAATTTTTTTATGATATAATTAATATGAAAACAATCTAGAAAATACTAGTGGAGGAATAAAAATGGAACACGTTCATTCAATTATAATAGTAAAAAAAGGCAACAAGTATTTAAATATATATGATGATAGATGGGGTATGTTATTATTTCCAAATATAAAAGGTAATAATATTGAAGATATTATAAAATATGTAAATAATAATTTTAATGCCAAAGTAAATAAAGATGAAATAAAATTATTATTTGATAAAATTCATGAAAAATATTCTGTTTCAAATAAAAGGAATAAAATTTACCATCACTATTTTTATGAAATTAATAATTCTTCTATTGAAGGTGATTTTTATACATTAGAAGAACTACTTTCTATAGAAAAAGTAAAGGAAAATAATTCTGACATTATAAGTTTTATAGATAAATATTATTCAAAAAAATAAGTTTACATAAAAACATAAACATTAAAGGGGAAAGAATACTTGACAATCGCATAATAATAGAATTATAAGTAAAACAAAAAAATCAAGAATACAAAAATTAATTAAATGAATGACAAAGTAATTTTAGAAAAAATATATAAAAAACTTGCAGAAGCAAATCAAAATAAAGATTTATTTTAAAAAAAGAATAAATATGATAAAATAACCCGTAAGGAGGAATTCTTTTTATGAAAAAAATAAATGAATTTATACAAAAAATAAAGAGTCATTATGTAGGAAATGACTGCGTCCAAGTAATGATACCATATCAAAATGCATTAACAATAGTAAGTCCAGACGGTATGTTATATCATCATACACCAGAATCAAGAATATATGTAAACAAATATCTGGAAGATGAAAGAAGAAAACAATTCCCTTATTCTAATATACCAACACATTACTCAAGAATATTATTTAAAAAATTTGCCTATACTAATCAAATTTTAGACTTTGATAAACCATACATTAGAATAGGGGATGGTTTTTGGTTAGAAAGTTATGCTGTAAAAGATAATAATCAAGCATTGTTAGTTAGTAGTATAAAAGAACCTATAGAGCATATTAAACATATGACATATGATGAATTATTAAAATTTATAGGTAGTAGTAATAATAATAAAGAAGAAATTTACTATGTTTCTTTATCAGGAGGTATTCCAATTAATAATCAAGAAGTAATTCCAAATAAAGAAGAAATTCATAATTATATAAAAGAAAGTTTATCAAAAAATATTCAGGCTTTTAAAAGAGAAATAGAAGATCCAGAATCATCTGTTGGAAGATATTTAAGAGATAACCCATGGTTTATAGAATATGCTGAAAAAAGTTTAAAAAATATTGATTATTCAGCAATAGATTTTAATTTAAAAGTTGATGAACCTATGTTAATTGTAAGAATAAACAATGGTAATATTACTATTCAAGGTGTTGAAATAACATTTGTTAAAGAAGACGACTATAAAGTAAATATTTACGATATACCTGTAACAAAATATAGTTTGGAGCAACTAAAAAGTGTACCAAAAATAAATATTACAAAGGAGCCAAGAATTCCATTAAGGCTAAATCCCGGAGTTAATAAAAATGATATTAAAGAAGCAAAACAAATGGTAAAAAAATTAAAAAATAATTAAAATTAAAATATTATAAAACGACCTAGTTATTATACTAAGTCGTTTTTAAATAAATTTTTTATAGTATCAATTACTAATTCCCTCATTAACTCATAGTTCATATCATCATGTTTATGATAAATCACTTCATGACACAAATTGTCAATTAAGCCCATCATTATATGAACTCTCTCATATAAATTTTCTTCAGTAAATCCATTTTTTATTAAAATATCTTTTAGAGCGCTTGACATTTCAGCTTCTCTTTTATAATAAAATTCCGCAACATACTTATCAGAATGAATCATTGCCATTATTTCTTCATGAGCAATATTAGATATTTTATGATTACTTATATAATATTCAATCATTTGTCTAATCATCTTATCAAAATCTTTTTTTTCAAAACTAATTTCCTTATTTTTAAGTATAGGAAAAAATATTTCATCACTATACCTTTCTAAACCTTCAAATAATATATCATACTTATCTTTAAAATACTGATAAACAATCCCTGTTGATACACCAGCTTTTTTTGCAATCTGAGCTGTATTAGTATTGTAATAACCATTCTCACATATTAAATCAAATCCTGCTTTTATAATTTTCTCTTTCTTTTCAATAGCTCTTTTTTGTTTAGGTTCTCTTACTAATTCATTCATAATAAGTCACTTCCTTACAAGAATTATAGCATAACTCCATTAAGTATAAAATAATAATTATCATTATTGACTAATAATATTGAATAGAATATAATAAATATGAAAAGTATTTCATATTTGAAAAGAGGTTAAGAATGAGTAATTTTATTGAATTAAAAAATGTCAAAAAAACATATGTAATTGGAGAACAAAAATTTAACGCATTAGACGGAGTAAATTTAGAAATTAATGAAGGAGAATTAGTAGTAATATTAGGTCCATCTGGAGCAGGTAAATCAACACTATTAAATCTATTAGGAGGAATGGATAAAGTAACATCAGGCTCTATTGTAATTGATGGTAAAAATATCGCAAAATATAATGATAAAGAGCTTACAAAATATAGAGCAGAAGAAGTTGGATTTATCTTTCAGTTCTATAATATAATGCCAACTCTAACAGTAGATGAAAATATTAATTTAATTAAAGAAGTTACAAAAACAAATAAAAATTCAAAAGATGTTTTAAAAAGTGTAGGACTATCAAAACACGCAAATAAATTTCCTCAAGAATTATCAGGAGGAGAGCAACAGAGAGTTTCAATTGCAAGAGCGATCATGAAAAGTCCAAAAGTACTTCTATGTGATGAACCTACTGGAGCACTTGATTCTAAAACAGGAGTAGAAGTTCTAAAACTACTAAAAAATCAAAGTAAAGAAAAAACAACTGTAATAATAGTAACTCATAACTCATTAATATCAGAAATAGCCGATAGAGTAATAAGAATCAAAAATGGTAAAGTTGAGTCAAATATAATAAATAAACATCCAAAAAATATTGATGAGGTAAAATGGTAAGTATGTTAAATAAAAAAATGTTTCGAGATATAAAAAAGAATTTATCTCAATTTATCACAATATTTTTAATGATATTAATAGGAGTAATGGCTTATTCAGGAATAGAAGCATATATGGATGGTATGAAGAAAACCGCCGATAAGTTTTATACAGAAAATAATCTCCAAGATTTAAATGTATCTGGATTATTAAATCATAAAGATTTAGAAGAGATAAAAAAGATTAAAAATATTAAAGACGCAGAATTAAAACTATCAATAAATGCAACAACAGACAATGACAAAACACTTTTACTAAACTGTATCGAATCAAATAATATATCTAAATTCTATATTTTTGAAGGAGAAGAATTTAATATTAACAAAAAAGGAATATGGCTAGATAATTTTTATGCAATAAAAAATAATATTAAAGTAGGAGATACAATATTAGTAAAATATGAAACTCTTGAACTTCATGAAAAAGTATTAGGTCTTATTAATGTACCTGATCACTTATATGATGTAAGAGATGAATCAGAATTATACCCAGATAGAAAAGAATTTGGTTTTGCATATATGTCTATAAATGAAATAACAGAAGAATATATAAAAAAGAATGTAATGAAAGAAGCAAATATTTCAGATATAAATTTATTTAATCTAATATTTCCAGACTTTAATTATAAAGAGTATATTCCATATAATACTATTATGGTAGACGTTAATAAAAAAGAAAATATTAATAAAGTAAAGAATAATATAGAAGACAAAATAGATAATGCAAAAGCAATTATAAAAATAGAAGATACCTTATCATATCTTACTTATCAGGGAGAAATAGATGAAGGAAAAACTTATGTAGGAGTCTTTTCTGGAATATTCTTATTTATTGCCATGTTATCAGTAATTACAACAATGACAAGAGTAGTTAAAAATCAAAGAGTTCAAATAGGTACATTAAAAGCATTAGGATTCAGTAACAACAAGATCCTACTACACTACATTAGTTATGGATTTTGGATAAGTCTTTTTGCATCAATTATAGGATTACTTTTAGGATATTATTTCATAGGAAATGTATTTATTAGTTTAGAAATGGCATTTTTTGAAGTACCAAATGGTTCACCTTCAATGAATATAACAAGCTATTATGTAGCAATAGGAGTAATACTAGTAGTAGTCTTAATAGCGTATATAACGGGAAGAAGTATTTTAAAGGAAAATCCAGCAGAAACACTAAGAGAAAAAATTCCAAATATTAAAGGAAAAGGACTAAATATAACAAAGAAAAAAATATTTAAAAAATTAAGTTTTGAATCAATATGGAATATAAGAGATATATTGAGAAATAAAATGAGAACTTTTATGGGATTCGCAGGTGTTGTCGGATGTTCAACATTAATTGTATGTGCACTTGGAATGCTAGATTCAATGAATTTCTTTGTAAAACTACAATTCGAAGACATATATAACTTTAAATATAAATTAAATATGAAGGAAAACATTAATAATAATGAATTAAAAGAATTATATAAAAAATATGGAAATAAAACATCCGAAAGTTTAGGAATTGAAATAAAGGATAAATCAGAAGAAAGAGAAGCAAACAATATATTTGTAACAGATGCTGGAAACTATGTAAGATTCGTCGATAAAAACAATATAATTAAAGAAATGCCAAATGATAACGGAATATATGTAACATATAAGTTAGCAGAGACTAAAGGATATAAAAAAGGAGATAAAATCACCTGGCATATCTACGGAGATGATAAATATTACACATCACCAATCATAGGATTTAATAAAGATCCTCAAAACCAAAATATATCGATGACTAAAAAATATTTAGATAGTTTAGGAATTAAATATCAACCAAATGCATTATATACGAATAAAAAATTAAGTAAAGAAAAAACAATAGAAAACATTGAAACAATTCAAGATATTGATAACCTAAAAGAAGGAATGCAAGGAATGTTATCAACTATGAAAACAATGTTAGTATTAATAATTAGTATTGCTATAATTTTAGGAGGAGTAATAATATATAATTTAGGAATACTATCATACACAGAGAAAAAATATCAATTTGCAACGCTAAAAGTATTAGGATTTAAAGATAACCAAATAAAGAAAATATTTATTAAACAAAACAACTGGATAGCAATACTAGCAAGTATAATAGGTCTTCCATTAGGATATTATTTAACAGATTGGTTATTTAAAACAGCTATTGAAGAACATTATGATTTTGGTGCTTATATAACTGTTAAAACATATATTATATCTGCAATAGGAACATTTATAGTATCATATCTGGTATCAAGATTCTTATCAAGAAAAGTTAATAATATTGATATGGTAACAAGTCTAAAAGGAAATGAATAGTAATAATAGTACTACTAAAAAACAATTAAATATGATAAAATAACATATAAGAAGAATAAAATTTCAAATATGTTATATGAATCAATAAAATAGATATAGTTATTTGATTTAATAACAACAAAAGGAGAATATTATGAAAAAGAAAACATTGTTATTAATAATCATGATAATTATATCTATTTTTTCATTAATATTTGTATATAATGATGACTTTTTATATAAAGAAAAAATAATTAAAATAACAAACATAAAGAAAATAAAAGAAGATATTTCAATAAATAACTTAGGTATAAAAGAAAAATATACAACAAAAGAAATAAAAGGAATAATAACAAATACAAAAGATAAAGGAAAAGAAATAACTGTTAAATATGAAGAATCATATTCATCAGTAATAACAGATAAATATAAAATAAATGATAAAGTTTTTATAAAAGACAATAATATAAAAGGTCTAAAAAGGGATTTTTATATATGTATCATGCTTATTATATTTATCATTTCACTATATCTTGTAGGTAATTATAAAGGATTATTATCAATAATTAGTGTAATTATCAATACAACAATATTTTATCTAGGATTACTATTTTATTTTAAAGGAGCAAATCTCCTTATAATAAGTATTATAGAATCAATACTATTCACAACTATATCATTATTTATAGCAGAAGGAATAAATAAAAAAACAAATGTTGCCGTACTATCAACAATTACAACATCATTAGTAGTATTAATAATAACTTATATAGTAATTAAACAAACAAAATATTCAGGATTAAATTTTAATGAATTATCTTTTCTAACAGTTCCAGTAGAAGATATTATTATTCCAGAATTATTTATTGGAATATTAGGAGCATCAATGGATGTAGCAATAACAATATCTTCATCAATATCAGAATTAATTAGTAAAAATCCAAAAATAACTAATAAACAACTAAGAAAATCAGCAAAAGAGATTGGTAAAGATATCATGAGTACAATGAGTAATGTATTATTCTTTACATATATTTGTTCTGGATTACCAATATTTATTTTAGCAATTAGAAATGGTTTTTCATTTTATAACTATTTAACAACAAACATCTCATTAGAAATATCAAGATTTTTAGTAGGAAGTATTGGAATCATATTAACTATTCCAATAACAACATATCTATCTATTAAAATATATAAAGAGGTGAGTAAATGAATCTTATTTTAGCAATCATTTTACTTATTTTAATGTTATATATAGATAAAAATAGAGGATTTAAACTATTCTTAGGATTAATATTTAATTTTATTATTTTAATAATATTATTTTATCTAATGGCACTAGGACTAAATCCAATAATATGTGCATTAATAGGATGTCTATTAATATCATATGTAATATTATATTTTGTAAATGGAGAAAACATAAAAACAAAAACAGCAATAAAATCAGTAATAGTAGTTATTTTAATATTATCAGTATTAATATTTATAATGACAAATATATCAAGGATTGCCGGATTTGGAGAAGAAGCATATGAAGAAATAAATATGTTTTCATATGATGTAAATATTGATTTTACAAATATTACAATAGCATTAATTCTAATAGGATTAATAGGAGTTACAGTAGATGCTGCAATAGCCATATCATCAGCGTTATACGAAGTTTATACAAATAATAAGAACCTATCAAAAAAAGAATTATTTAAATCAGGAATGAATATAGGAAAAGATATTTTATGTACCAGTATGAATACTTTGTTATTTGCATTCCTAAGTGAATTTATGACATTAGTAATTTGGTACTATGAATGTAATTATTCTTTTATAGATATAATAAATTCAAAAACATTTGCTAGTGAAATAATTAAAATAATGTTTAGTGCAATAGGATGTGTATCAGTAATACCAATTACTGCATATATAACATCAAACACTCTCATAAAGAATAAAAAACAAATGGAGGAAATTGCATGAACATAATAATTGGTCTATTAATCCCTTTTATTGGAACAACATTAGGTGCTGCAATGGTATTCTTTCTAAAAGAAAAAATAAATAAAAAAATCGAAAAAATATTATTAGGATTTGCAGCAGGAGTAATGACATCAGCATCAGTATGGTCTCTTTTAATTCCATCAATTGATATGGCAAAAGCACAAAACATTATTGAATGGATCCCCGCAACAATAGGTTTCATACTTGGAATAATCTTTCTATTAATATTAGATAATATAATTCCTCATTTACACATTGAAAGTAAAGAAAAAGAAGGAATAAAAACAAAATTAGGAAAATCAACGATGATGATATTAGCAGTTACACTACACAACATTCCAGAAGGAATGGCGGTAGGTGTTGCACTAGCAGGAGCAATTTCAGGGAACAGTACCATTACACTTGCAAGTGCATTTGCCTTATCAATAGGTATAGCAATTCAAAATTTCCCTGAAGGAGCAATTATATCAATGCCATTAAAAGAAGAAGGTAATAAAAAAACAAAATCATTTCTTTTTGGTATGTTATCTGGAATAGTAGAACCAATAGGAGGATTAATAACAATATATTTAACATCATTAGTAGTTCCAATACTTCCATATATATTATCATTTGCGGCAGGAGCAATGATTTATGTTGTAGTAGAAGAGCTTATACCAGAATCACAAGTAGGAAAACATTCTAATTTAGGTACATTCGGTTTTTCAATAGGATTTATTATAATGATGATTTTAGATATTGCATTAGGATAAAGGAGTATTTATGTTCAATAAGAAAGAATTAATGAGAAAAGTTAAATTTACATTATTTTCAATTTCAGCAGGTATAATTGAAATATTATTATTTACTTTATTAAATGAATTAACAAATTTAGGATATTGGATATGTTATTTAACTGCATTAATTGCAAGTATAATATGGAATTTCACATTAAATAGAGAATATACATTTAAATCAACCACAAACATTCCAAAAGCAATGTTTAAAGTATTTTTATTCTATTTAGTATTCACCCCTTGTACAACAATAGGAGGAAATTACTTAGTTAAAAATCTTCACGTTAATGAATATATAACAACAGGAATTAATATGATTGCAAACTTCATATTAGAATATTTATATGATAAATATGTAGTATTTAGAGGAAATATAGATACAAAATAAAAGGAGCATTTATGGAAACATTTACAAAAATAGGAACAGACTGGATAATTAATTCTAATGTTATTCAAGAAATAATAGAAAAAAATCCAATATCTGAAGAAAAATTAATTATAATAATTAAAGAATATATTCTAGAAAAATTAGCATCAAATAAAAATATTATAAAAAATGTATTAAAAAGAAGTGAGAATGAATACATACCAGATTTTGTATTCTATATTCAATTAAACCCTGAAAGTACATTAATAGAAATAAACATAAAAATAGAAGAAGTAATACAATATTATAATGATAATAAGAACAATCTAAAGTGGTGGCAAAAAAGAGCATACAGTAAATTAATTAAAAATACATCAAATGAATATTTATATAATATGTATTCAAATAAGAAAGTAATTGAAAAATTAACATATAAAGATTTATTTGAAATATTAAAATCTTCACCTGAAAAAATAAATTATATGATTCAAACAAATAATTTTAAAGGAATAAATGGAAAAACAATTTATAAAACCATTCATAATAAATTATATGATGGTTTTACATTTAAAGAAGAGTTATTAAAAATTTTTAATATATCAGAAAATGAAAGAGAAAGTATTAATAATAACATAAAAAGAATTAACTACGAATACAAAGAAAATATCACAATAAAAGAAGAATTTCGAGAAGCAAAAAATATATCTGAGCAATTCAAATTAGATGAAAATTTAAAAAACAAAGTATTAGAAAATATGCCAAATAATTTAAATAAACTACAAAAAGCATATTATATATATAGAAGACTATGTCAAATGTTTTCATATGATGAAGATTATTATTGTTACAGCTACTTAAGAAAAGATAATTCTGAGATGGAAAGTACAAAAATAGATCATTCAGATATAAATAGATTAAATAATATAGAACCAAACTCAGAAGTAATTTGTACTGAAATTACAATGTTATTTTCAAAATTTTTAGAATTATTAGAATTACCATATCAAATTGTTGATTACAATGATAGAAAAAATATAGATTATAAAAATTCACACATGAAAGTAAACTTTAAAATAGACGATGTAATAATAGAAGCAGATGCAGGACATGGACTTCAGAAATCAGATATGTCAATGGAAAAATCATATGGAAAAGTATCAAATTTTAGGCCAAAAAAGGAAACACCATTAAGAATAATTAATGAAATAGAAAAACAACTTAGAATAGTAGATGAACATTTTGAAAAAACAAAGGAACAAATAAAGTTTCAAGATGCACTAGAAATATATGAAAATAAATATCAAAGAGATAATAACATTTCTATAAACGAAAGAATAAAGATGATTCAAGAAATAATTAATAAATCGAATTTAAGATATTTAGATATGATGAATTTAATAAAAAGAGTACAAAAAAGAATGTTCAAAGAAGATCAAGATGTTTGTAATATTGAATTTATAATAAATAAAAAACCAAAACAAAATGATAAAACATATGAATTAGCAATAGTAATTATATATAATGATAAAGATATAAATATGTTACCAGAAACAAATAAATTCATAGTAATAACATCAGATAAAAATAATGAAGAATTAAATTTTGATGAAATAAAAGAAAGATTCTTATCAGGTGAATATGCTTTTACAGGAAAAACAAGAGAAAATATATATAGGAAATGGGTTGATGAAGATGAAATCAAAAATAGAACAGGACATAAAATTTAGAGTCAATCAAATAGAAGATGAACAAAAAAAGAAAATAATTAAAACAATTACAGATAAAAAAGAGTGGTATTACGCAATAAAATTTGATACATACATAAGTATAATGCAAGATTTAGGATATGATATTAAAGAAGCCAAAGATATTTACATATATTTAAATACAAATAACAAAGACTAATACACAGTCTTTTTTATATGAAAATTGACGAAAAAAGAAAAATATGATAGAATATCCACCATAAAAAAAGGGGAGAGGAATAATATGACATACAATGAAGCACTACAATTATTAGAATTAAAATCAGGTTTTGCTAAAGAAGAACTAAATAAAAATTATAAAAGATTAATGAGAAAATGGCATCCAGATATATGTAATGCAAGTAATGCAGAAGAAATGGCAAAAAAACTTAATGAAGCTAAAGAAATACTATCAGAAAAAAATAATAATAATGATAATTTCTATAATGAAAATGTCTGTTATAACAATGACCCAAAACTAAAAATTAAAAAAGAAGAATATGTAAATAAAATAAGATCAATATTTAAAAATGTAGATAAAATAAAAATAAATGGAGAATCAACCAATTTATTTATACTAGAAATACTTTTTATGCAACTACAAGCAATACTTGATATAAACGATGCTCAAGATATGGAAACATTAGAAAATAATTATTGTTATTATGATGATTATTTTAGAAGAATGTTAATAAAATATATACTTCTTTATTGTTTAGAAGAATCAATGTATTTTGAAAATCTAGATAAATATATTTGTATGATTGAAGATGAAAGTATTAATATTGAAAACAAAGATATATATGAAATACATGAAGAAATAGAAAGAATTAATAAAAAAAGAAATTTTATGAAAAGAGCAATTAACAAAATAAAGAAGATGTTTTAAATTAAAACATCCTTTTTTAGTTTTATAATTGTATTTTTATCATAAAAAAGTTATAATTATAATATTGAGTGTAAGAGGTAAATATGAAAGACAAAAAAAGTAGTATATTTAATATATTTATATTAGTTTTAACAGCAATAATAGTAGTAGCATCATTCTATGTAAAGTATACTCTTGCAGACACAAAATTTGAAACACTGGTATTCTACTCTATAAGTAATTTAGATAATGCTGATTTAAGTCCTTTATATATAGCTCTAAAAATATGTATACCAATAATTATATTATTGTCAATATTAATTATAGTGTGTTTTTATGATTTAAAACGTATAAAGATAAATAGTAAGATAGATAAAAAAATACATATTAATAAACATAAATGGCTATATACAATTACATGTTTAATAATTTCGATAGCACTTTTAATATATAGTGTAGGTATACCAGAATATTTATATTATATGAGTCAAAAATCTGATTTTATAAAAAATAATTATATAACACCCTCGAAAGATAAAATAAATCTTAATAATAGCAAAAGAAATCTTATAATTATTACTGTAGAATCGCTTGAATATTCGCTTTTTACTAAAGAACAAAATGGAATATGGGATTATGAATTGATAAATGAACTACACGACATATTAGAAGATAAAGATACATCAACATTCAATAATAAAAAAGGAATGTATATGCTTCACGGCGCATCCTATACGACAGGCTCCATTATAACAAATAGATCAGGAATACCTGTTAAAATTGGACTTGATAGATATGGATATTCAAAAAATAATTTCATGAAAAACAATTACACATTAGGAGATTATTTAAAAGAAAATAATTATAATAATGAAATAATTTCAGGAGCAAGAACATCATATGGTGGACTTGATTACTTCTATAAAAATCATGGTGATTACAAAATAATAGATCCATCAACCCTTAATGATTATAATTATAAATTAAAAAAAGATGATTATGGTAAGTGGGGATTTAATGATAAATATATATTTGAAATAGCAAAAGACAGATTAAAAAAGTTATCAAAGGAAGAAAAACCATTTAATTTGGAATTGCTTACAATTGATACACATTTTGTAGATGGATATGTAGGAAATTATTCAGAAACAAAATATAAAAGGCAGTATGAAAATGCTTACGCAACAACATCAAAACTAATTAAAGAATTTATAGAATATGTAAAAAAACAACCATTTTATGACAATACAACAATAGTAATAATGGGAGATCACCTTACAATGCAAAGTAATTTTATAAATTACAATATGTTTAAGGATAGAACAATGTACTTCTGTATAATAAACTCTGTAAATAAAAATGATAAAAAAGACAGAATTTTTACGTCATTAGATACTTATCCTACCATAATTAGCTCAATAGGTGGTATAATAGAAGAGGATAGGTTAGGTTTAGGGGTAAACCTATATTCAAATAAAAAAACTTTAGCAGAAAAATACGGAGTTAAAGAACTTGATAATGAATTAAAAAAGAAATCAACATACTATAATAAAAATATTTTAGGAAGAGGAGAGTAAATATGTTTATAGTAAATATTAAAAAATCAACAATACTAACATACTTGGGGGTTATATTCGCAACAGTATCAATGTATTTTGCATTCACAAAAATTGCATTTTCTGAAATAGGATATTTAAGATTTTCATTAATTTTCTTAATGCTTGCAGGAATATGTGATATGTTTGATGGTAAAGTAGCAAGAGCATGTAAAAGAACAGAAGAAGAAAAAGAATTTGGAGTACAACTTGATTCTCTTGCAGATACAGTAAACTTTGTAGTATTACCAATAATTATCATGCTATCACTAGGTCTAACAACTATATTAGATCTAGTAATCTATGCTTTCTTCATTATATGCGGAATATCCAGACTAGGATATTTTAACGTACATGCAAATTTAGATGGACCAGTAAGTTCCTATAAAGGGCTACCAGTAACATCAACAGCAATTATCTACCCAGTATTAGGTATTTTACACGGAATAATTCCAGAAGATATATTCTGTATAATGTATATATTTGTTACATTATTAGTAGGATTTCTATTTATAGCAGATATTAAAATACCAAAATTAAAAGGTATTGCATATATTATTATTCCAATTCTAGCAATTATTTTAACAGTATTATTACTGATAATTAGATAATGTATTACGATTTAAACAAAGATAAATATATTAAAACAAAAACATCAAAATCACTAAAATTTTTATATAATACATTAATAGGGAGAATAATACTTAAAATAGCAATATTAAAACCAATATCAAAGTTATATGCAAAATACCTAAATAGTAAATATTCAGTTAAAATGATAGATAAATTTATTAAAAAGAATAATATTGATATGAATGACTATATCAAAAAGAATTATAAATCATTTAATGAATTTTTTATAAGAGAGATAAAAAAAGGCAAAAGAAAAATATCAGATGGCTTAATATCAGTATGTGACTCTAAACTATCAGTATATGATATATCAGATGATACAACTCTTAAAATAAAGGATAGTATCTATACAATTGAAGAACTAATAGGAGAAAAAAAGAAATACAAAAAAGCACTTATATTTAGATTAACAGCAGATGATTATCATCACTATATATATCCAGATGATGGAAAAGTAATAAAAACAAAACATATTAATGGTAAATTACATACTGTACAAGCAATTGCTCAAAAAAAATATAAGATTTTTCATGAAAATGATCGTGAAATAACATTTTTAGAATGTAAAAATTTAAAGGAAGTTTGTTACATAGAAGTAGGGGCATTACTAGTAGGTAAAATAGTAAATGAAAAGAAAAAAGAATTTAAAAAAGGTGAAGAAAAAGGTCACTTTGAATTTGGAGGATCAACCATAATATTATTAATAAATAGTGACATAGATATCAATAATAAAATAATAGATAATAGTAATAAAGATATAGAAACAATAGTAAAATTAGGTGACAAAATAGGGAAGTGATATTATTAAACAGACAATAAAATATTTAATTACAACATTAGTACTTATAATAATATTATTTTTTACATTTAAATGTATATATAACAAAGAATCATTAATTATAATTAAAGAGAGTATAAAAAACATAAACATAATCTATATAATTATATGTATATCTCTAATGATAATATATTTCATATGTCAAGGAATATACACAAAATATATATTAAAAACACTCAATAAAAAAGTTACTCTTTCAAAAGCAACATTTTATTCTATAGTTGAATTCTTTTTTAGCGGAATAACGCCATCCTCAACAGGTGGTCAACCAATACAAATATATTATATGAAAAAAGACAACATTCCACTAAGAAAAAGCTATATAACATTAATACTAAATACTGTATTTTTTAAATTAATTTTATTGATACTTGGAGGAATAGTATTATTGTTTAATAATACATATCTAATAAATACTAATACTATATATAAAGTATTTTTTATACTAGGAATATTAGTAGATGTAATTATGATTTCCCTAGGACTATTATTAGTATTTAAAAAAGAATTAACTAAAAAGCTATATAATAAAATAATGTCAATATATAATAAATTAACAAGAAAAAAGAAAGAAATAGACATAAATCATGTAATGAAAAAATATGAAGAAGAAATAGATTATATAAAAACACATAAAAAAAATGTTTTAATTGCATTTCTAATTACATTTATACAAAGAATGTCAATGTTCTCAATAATATATGTTGTATACCGTGCATTAGGATATAATTCATATGATTATATTACTCTAGTTTCTTTACAAATAAGCGTTCAAGTAGCAATGGAAGCGGTCCCATTCCCAGGAGGAGTTGGAGTATCAGAAGGAATGCTTCATAACTTATTTGTAACCTTATTTTCAATAAAACTAGCTGATGTAGGAATGTTACTTACTAGAACATTTACATTCTATATACCACTAATAGGATCAGGATTAATAATTTTAATTGACTTTATTAAAAATAGAATCAAAAAACACTTAACTAATAATTAAGTGTTTTTTTACCAATTTTTTCCAGAATAATAAGAATAATTACCAATGTTTTCATATTCTGACATTTCTTTTTCTCTATATGAATAAGCATTACTTTGTATATCTTTTAATTCATTTTTAATATCTGAATAATCACTTGAAGAATTTATCAAACTTTCCATTATATTTATAATTTCATATTCTAATTTCTCAGCTGATTTACTTTTTCCATTATCATCATTCTTCGAAGCACAATTATTTAAATAAAGATTATCTCTTGCATCTTCAAGTTGACTATAAATATAGTCATAATCATTAGATTTAATATTTTTAATAATAGTTAAAGACATATTAACCCTAATATCACATATTTTATTATTTGGAGGATTTTTACTAATAGCTTTCTGATAATAATATAAAGCATCATCATATTTTTCCTTTTTGAACATAATATTACCATTATTATAATAAACAACATATGGTTGATTAAAATTCATAATATATAAAACTTTTATCAAATAATCTTTATAAACACCTTTATTATAATTATAAATAATAAACTCATTTAAAGAGTAAGAAAGAAATAATCTTAAAAATATAATAAATATTAAACAAAATAAGATATATAATATTTTTCTCATATTAATATTCTCCTTATTCTATCAAAATCAATTATTAGTAGTATAAAAAGTGGAACTACAAAAATATAATATATATCATTATAATTACTCTTATTAGATGAATAATCTTTCTTATTAATCCTATATTTAATTTCAGACAATTTATCTTCAATATTATTCTTTTTATTCATATGAATATAATCAATATTTAAATCATTAGCCAATCTTTTTAAATTACTTTCATCTATTTTAGAAATTGCTTTATTATTACTTGAATTATCAATAATATATTTATTATCAGAAGAATCAGTTGTACTCTTCATATAACCGCCTTTATTAGAGCCATATCCAAGTACAGCACCATCATCAAGCATATCAGAAATATCATAATAATTTCTTAATTTTTCATTATTTGTGATTTCACCATCACTGATGAAAAACAAAATATTAAAATTATTCTTCTCCTTTGATTTTTTCAAATAATCTTTAATAGTATTATATGGCATATTAAGAGAAGATCCCTTCGCATATAAATCTTGAATAGGCATTATATTATTAAAACCATTTATTATAGAATTAACATCCCTAGTATACGGTATAACAACTTTCGCATTATTATCAAAACAAATAAGTGAAAAATTTGCTCCATACAATTTATTAATAATATGTTTTGAATCCTCTACAACACCAGACATTCTAGTATTTTTACCATCATAATCTAAAGCTTGCATACTAATTGTATTATCAAGAACAAATAACACATTTAAATTATTTAAATCATTATCTATATTATTATTAGGAATCATAATCCTAAGATTTATTATAAAAAGTAAAATAATAATTGTAATACTAATAAAATCAATTTTCTTAGAAAAAATACTATAAACAATAAATATTATAGAAATAGGTATAATAATCCATAAAGGAATAATAGGAAAACATTTCATTAAGACACCTTCTTCCTTAAAATAAATATTCCAATAAGTGAAATACATAAAATAATAAAAGGTATTTCAGGTATATCAATTTTCCTGGTTTCATCATGTTTATTTAAAGAAGTTTTAGAGAAAGAATAAATATCTTCAATAATACTAGAAATAGAAGAATCAGAATAATCATAGTACTTTCCATCAGTAACTTTAACCGCATTAATAAATTCTTTTTTATTTTCATTGTCTATTACATTAGTACCAATTCCATAAACCATTATATTTTTACTCTTACTAATTCTTGCAGCTTCTTCAAGTAAAACAATAGGATTCCCCTCTAAATTATTATCAGTTGATAATATAATAATTTTAGTACTTTTAAAATCATCATCTGAAAAATTATTTATGCAAGAAGCAAGTCCATCACCAATTAAAGAACTGCCTCTGATACTATTACCTTCGAGAGTACCACTATAAATATAACTAGAAAGATATAGATAATTATCATCAATATATGAATTAGATTTAAATGAATCATTTAATACAATAGACTTAGTAATTTTATTTAAAACATCATTAATATAATCAGAATCTTCAGTTAATGGAGATAAAACAATAGATGAAGAATTAAAAATTGAAATACCTAATCTTTTATTATGAAAATTTTTAATCATTTCTTTATAATCATCAATCAAATCTAGATTAAAAGCATCAACAGAAGAAGACACATCCATACATAAAAAAATATCAAGATTATGCTCATTATTCTTAATAGTTTTAACACTAGATAATCTCATAATTAAAATTGAAGAACAAATAAAACAAATAATAAATAAAATAAAAATTAGCCTTTTATAAAAATTATATTTTTTCATTTTATATTTAAAATAATCAGTATCTTTAAGAAAAGAAGTATTAGTTATTTTTATACCTTTTAAAAATTTACTTGTATTTTTCCTAAAAAATAGATAATAAACTATAAATAATATAATTATAATGATGATTAAATATGGATATCTTATTTCCATCTACTAATCACCATCCTCGTTCTTTCAATAGAATCATAAAAATTACCTTCTGATTTTCTTGAAAATTCAGGATTATAATATTCAGAAACCAAATCATATAAAATAGGGATATCAATTGATTTAATGTCCTCTAAAGTAAAGTATTGAACTTTTATATTAGTAGTTTCATAAATAAAATTTCTAATAGACAAACTAAGTCTATGATATGCTTCTCTTTTAGAAATAATATTATTAGAATAATCATTTAATAAAATATCCAAATTATTTAAATAATTATTTTTAATATTTAATAATTTCTTTTTATTTGGAGTAATTATATTATACTTTTTACTATTTTTAATTATAATTAAATATAATAAAAAAATAACTGTAATAACAAATAAAATAATAACAGGAAATAAAGAATAAGAAAACATATCATTTAATTCAGTCTTTATTTGCATATTTATAATCCTCCAATAATTTAATAATCTTTCCCTCAATATCATCTATAGAACTAATAGACACCATTGCAACACCACATTTTAATAATCTTTTATAATTATCATCATATAATTTTTTCTTAATATCTTTCTCAATTATATTAAGTTTTTCATCCTTTAAAAAATAATCAGGAATATACTTATTATAATCAATATCATAAACATCATGACCACTCATAGTAGCATCATTAATATTAATAATTAAAATATCATTATGTATTTTTATTTTATTTAATAAAGAAATATCAATAGAATTAACACCAACTATATCAGTAATAATTACAATAATCATTTTAGATAAAAGATGATTTTCTAAATAATGTAATAACTCATTAATATTACATTCATGATTACTTACATTTTTATCATATTCACACAGATATTCCTCCAAATTATAAAGATTATGTCTAAAAGGTTTATAAATAAATTTATTGTTACTATATAACATTCCAACATAATCTTTATTATTAATAGCCAAATAACCAAGTATTCCCATTGAGTAGAGTGCAACGTCCTTCTTATTAAATAAAGCATCTGTATCTGCCATCATCTTTTTACCAGTATCCATTACAAATAAAAAATTATGATTTCTTTCAGCAACAAATTGTTTAACGTATAGTGTGCCACTTCTTGCGGATGATTTCCAATCAACATCTTTAATATCATCATTTATAACATATTCTCTTAAATTATCAAAATCCATACTTCTTCCCTTATAAATAGATTTATATTTACCATCAAGTAAGTTCATAGACTTAATAGAAGAATACATTGAAATGTAAGATTTAATTTTATTAATATATTTTAATTTCATGGAGTAGGTATAGCTCCAAAAATAGCGTCTATAATTTGTTCAACAGAAACACCATCAGCAACAGCAGAAAAATTCAAAGAAATTCTATGTCTTAATACACTATATCTAATTGCTTTTATATCTTCAGGAATAACATGATCACGACCATTAATCAAAGCAAGAGCCTTAGAACATTGCATAAATGCAATAGCACCTCTAGTACTAGAGCCCATTTCAATATAATCAGCTAAATTTCGATCAATATAATTATATGGTTGTCTCGTCGCAAGCATAAGTTGAGAAATATATTTTTTAATAGAATCATCAATATATACTTTTTCAGTTATTTTTTGTAAAAAATCTAAATCACTTAATTTTAAAACCGCCTTATTATCATCAAAAACCTTATTTTCAAACCTATTTAATATTTCTATTTCTTCTTGAATAGTAGGATAATCAATAATTTCTTTAATTAAAAATCTATCAAGTTGAGCATCAGCAAGTATATATGTTCCTTCAGTTTCAATAGGATTTTGAGTTGCAATAACAACAAAAATATCAGGTAATTTATAACTAACTCCATCAATAGTAACCTGTCTTTCTTGCATAGCCTCTAAAGTTGCACTTTGAGTTTTAGCACTAGAACGATTAATTTCATCAAGTAAAAAGAAATTAGCAAATATTGGACCAGTTTTAGTCTCAAAAGTATTTGTAGAATAATTAAATATTTGTGTACCAATAATATCACTAGGAAGTAAATCAGGTGTACATTGAATTCTTGAAAATTTGCCATTAACTGCATTGGTTATAACCTTTGCAGCAGTAGTTTTAGCAAGTCCAGGAACAGATTCTAAAAGAATATGACCATTAGCCATAATTGTAATCAACAAAGAAGTCTGCAACGCACTTTGTCCAACAATCCTATCAGAATAATATTTTTTAAGTTTACCAATTATTTGAAGACACTTTTTTATATCTTTTTGAGTAATATTTTTTGAAGCATTCATAATATCATAACCCTCCAATATAATTTCTAGTTCTCAACTACAAACATTTTATTATATTTAAAATAATAATGCAATTAAATAATAAAATGTATTTATAAAAAATTCATATAACAAATTCTTTTTTTAAACAATTTAGATATGTTATAATTTATATAGTAGAGAAAGTGAAGTGATAATATGAAGATAGGTTTTGATAATAAAAAATATGTAAAAATACAAAGTAAAAAAATAAAAGAAAGATTTAAATTATTTGATAAATTATATCTTGAAGTTGGAGGAAAATTATTTGATGATTCTCATGCAGCAAGAATACTTCCAGGATTTAAAAATGATGTTAAAATAAGTATGTTTAAGGAATTAAAAAATGATTTAGAAATTATTTTTTGTATTAATGCTGGAGATATAGAAAAAAATAAAACTAGAGGAGAATATGGTATAACATATGACCAAGAAATAATTAAATTAATAAATCAATCAAAAAAAATGGGATTTTCTGTAAATAGTGTTGTAATTACTATGTATAATAATCAACCTAGTGTTGATAAATTTATTAAAAAATTAAATAGAAATAATATAAAAACGTATATACATACATTCACAAAAGGTTATCCAACAGATGTAGATACTATTATAAGCGAAGAAGGTTATGGAGCAAATCCGTATATTGAAACAACAAAAAAATTAATTTTAGTTAATGCCCCAGGTCCGGGTTCAGGAAAACTAGCAACATGTCTATCTCAAATCTACCATGAGAATAAAAGAGGAATAGATGCAGGATATGCAAAATTCGAAACATTCCCTGTATGGAATCTACCTCTAAAACATCCAGTAAACCTTGCATATGAAGCTGCAACAGCAGACTTAAAAGATGTAAATATAATAGACCCTTTTCATTTAGAAAAATATGGTAAAATAGCAGTAAATTATAATAGAGATGTAGAAACTTTTCCAATACTAAAAAATATATTATCAAAACTTTCAAATAAAGATATATATAATTCGCCAACTGATATGGGAGTAAATATGGTAGGATTTTGTATATCAAATGAAGAAGTAGTAGAGGATGCCTCTAAAAAAGAAATAGTAAGACGATATTACAATGAGCTTAATAACTATAAATTAGGTTTATGTGATGAAGATACATACAAAAAAATAAACTTATTAATGAATGAATTAAATATAGATGAAAATTACTTAGATGTAGTAAAACCTGCATTAGAGAAGAAAAAAGAAGGATGTCACGTAATCGCAATTAAAGCAGGAAGAAAAATAATTACAGGTAGACAAACAGATTTAATGACACCAGCTGGATCAGTAATATTAAATGCTTTAAAACATTTAAGTAAAATACCAGATATATATCTTCTATCTCCATCAGTAATAGAACCAATATTAAAATTAAAAAAAGAAATGGGAAAAGAAGAAAGACTAAATTTATCAGATGTACTAACAGCATTAAGTATTAGTTCAGTTACTAATCCAACAGCTGCAAAAGCATTATCGGGAATTACAAAATTACAAGGAACTGATGCCCATGCAACATACATAGTAACAGGAAGTGATAAAACAACATTGAAAGAGTTAAAAATAAATTTAACATGTGAAAATGAATATATAGATGAAGAATAAAAATTGACTTAAAAAAAAACATGTAGTATAATCCATATAAAGCAATTGATGAGGACATAATTATTTATCCCTGTATTAAAGAGAGTCTATGGTTGGTGAAAATAGATAATATACATAAATGATTCCTACCTCGGAGTGATTAGTAAACTAATCCGGTTAAACCCGTTAAAGTAATTAAGTTAAATAAGAGATGGTACCGTGAATTTCACTTTCTTAAATACCAGCTCTTTTTATTTTTAGGAGGAAATATGAAAAATAAAGCAATTACAAGTCGTGATAAAGATTTCGCACAATGGTACACAGACGTAGTAAAAGCAGCTAAATTAGCAGATTACACATCAGTAAAAGGATGTATTGCCATTGAACCAAATGGTTATGCAATATGGGAAAAAATTCAGAGTATAATGGATAAAAAATTTAAAGAATTAGGTCACGTTAACGTTCAAATGCCACTATTAATACCAGAACATTTATTTAATCAAGAAAAAGAACTAATTGAAGGATTTGCTCCAGAATTAATTTGGGTTACTGAAGCTGGAGAAAAGAAGATGGAAGAACGTCTTGCTATTAGATCAACATCTGAAACATTATTCTGTGATTATTATAAAAAACATATTACATCATATAAAGATTTACCTAAATTATATAATCAATGGTGTAATGTATTTAGATATGAAAAAGAAACTAGACCATTCCTAAGAAGTAGAGAATTCCTATGGCAAGAAGGTCACACTGTTCACGCAACTGCAGAAGAAGCTGAAGCAGAAACAAAACAAATGATGGAAGTATATAAGTGGTTTAATCATGAAATACTTGCTATCCCATCAATTACAGGTAAGAAAACAGAAAAAGAAAAATTTGCCGGAGCAGAATATACAATTACAAATGAAGATTTAATGTACAATGGAGTATGTCTTCAAGATGGAACTTCTCATTACTTTGGGCAAAAATTTTCAAAAGCATATGATGTTAAATTTACAAATAAAGATAATAAAGATGAATATGCATATTATACAACATGGGGTAAAACAACTAGAGCAATCGCTGCTATTATAATGGTACATGCAGATGATTACGGACTAGTACTACCTCCAAGAATTGCTCCAAAACAAGTTGTAATTATCCCAATAGGTGATACAGATGAAGTAAATAATTTAGTTAATAAATTTAATCAAGAATTAAATAGTAATGATATAACAACATATATTGATAATACAGATAAATCTCCTGGATTTAAATTTGCAGAAGCAGAAGTAAATGGTATCCCAATTAGAATTGAAGTTGGAAAAAGAGATCTAGAAAATAATCAAATAACTATAGCTAGAAGAGATACAAGAGAAAAAATTACAATTTCTAAAGATATAAATATAGTTGATTATATAAAAGAATTATTAGAAACAATTCAAAACGATATGTATAAAAAAGCAACAGAAAGAAGAGATGCTTTAACATTTGAAGCTCACAATATGGAAGATATGAAAAAAATATTAAATACTCAACCAGGTTTTATCCATGCAATGTGGTGTGGAGATAGTGAATGTGAAGTAAAAATAAAAGAAATAAAAGGCTGCAAATCAAGATGTATAGTAGAAGACGGTGAAAGAATAGACGATAAATGTGTATGTTGTGGTAAAGAGGCAAAACATCATGTAATTTGGGGAATACAATATTAATATTGTATTCTTTTTATAATTAACTAATTACACACTTTTTCTTTTTAAATTGTAATGATATAATTAAATCAGAGGATAAAAATATGAATAATTTTAAAGAAATAATTAATAAAAAAGTAACAAAATTAAATAAAATAGATTTAATAATATTTATATTCTTAATATTATTTTTTAGCATATTTTCATTTCAAAAACTTGGTAATATAAAATCACCAAATACATTTTATAGATTTAAAAATAAAGATATAATTATAGATTTAAAAAATCAATATCATATAAATAAAATTAATATATTTAATGGAGAAAAAACATCAAATTATAATTTATATTTATCAGAAAATAATATCGATTATGAATTAATAAGTAATTATAAAACAACAGGAGCATTTAGTTGGGATAGTATAGAACTTAACTACAAAGATGCAAGATATATAAAATTAGAATATTATGATAAAACATCAATTGGAGAAATAGGTGTATATTCAAATAATAAATTAATAAGTGACACCTATATTACAAACAAAGAAAAAATGATTCAAGAATTAAATGATGAACAACAATTTGTTCCAATTAGAAGATCATATATGAATTCTACATATTTTGATGAAGTATATTTCGCAAGAACTGCATATGAATATGTAAATAATCTAGAAATATATGAATGGACTCATCCACCTTTAGGAAAAATAATTCAAGCAATTCCAATATATATTACAAATAATATGTCCCCATTTAATTATAGATTTATGGGATGCCTATCAGGAATACTACTAATAGGAGTAATGTATATTTTCGGGGTAAAACTATTTAAAAAAAGGAAATATGGTATATATACAGCATTAATTATGTCTCTAGATACATTTAGATTTGCTCATACAAGAATGGGAACAGTTGATTCACATTTAGTTTTATTTATAACATTATCAATTCTATTCATGTATATATTTATAAATAACAGTAAAATTAGATATCTATTATTATCAGGAATATTTTTTGGATTAAGTATATCAATAAAATGGACAGGAATGTATAGTGGAATTGCCTTAGCATTAATCTATTTTAGATATCTAATAAAAAATAAAAAAATAAAGTTAAAATATATTATATATGGAACAACATTCTTTGTAATCACACCATTACTAATATACACATCAGTCTTTTTAGTATTTAATAATAATTACTATAAAACAAATAATATTAATAACATCATAAAAATAAATAAAAAGATGTATAATTATCATTCAAAATTAAAAGACACACACTTTTTTTCATCAAAATGGTATACATGGCCAATTTCTTATAAACCAGTATGGTATCATCAAGTTAATACAAAAAATAATTATCAAGAAACAATATCAGGAGTAGGAAATATTATAATATGGTATGCAAGTATTATTGGATTTATTTATATAATAACAAAGTTAATAATAAAAAGGGATGAAGAATCACTATTTTTAGTAATCTGTTCATTAAGTATGTGGATACCATACATCTTTATAGGAAGAATAATGTATTTATATCATTTCTTTCCAGTATTACCATTTTTCTTTATGACATCAATTGCATTATTTAAAGATTTAGAAGAATATAATTTAAAAAAAGTATTCACCATATATTTATTATTAAGTATAATTTTCTTTATTCTATATTATCCAGTAGTATCAGGACAAGAAATAGAAAAAAAATATACAAAATCACTAGAAATATATAATAGTTGGTATTTTTAAAAGATACTTCTTTATACAAGTATCTTTTTTTGATATACTAATAATAGAGGTGAAACAAATGAAAGCAATCTGTATAGGACATTCTACTTTTGATACAACACTACCAGTAGATGAATATCCAAAAGAAAATATAAAAACAAGAATTAAAGAACATATTGAATGTGGAGGAGGTCCTGCTGCAAATGGAGCATATCTTCTAGCAAAATGGGGAATGGATACAACAATCGCATCAATAATGGGAAATGATTACTATGGTCAAAGAGTATATGAAGACTTCAAAGAAATAGGAGCAAACTTAAAATATTTAGAATTAAATGATAATCACAAAACATCAAGTAGTTATATAATTGCAAATATGAGTAATGGTTCAAGAACAGCAATTACAGCTAAAAATCCCCCAATAAGAAAACTTAGTCAAACAATAAATGATCAATATGATTTAATCCTAATAGATGGAGAACATCCTGAAACAGCAAAAGAAGTATTACTTAATAATAAGAATGCAATATCAATATTAGACGCCGGAAGATTAAATGACGATACAAAAGAATTAGGAAAACTAGTAACATATGTAATTTGTTCACATGACTTTGCGGAAGAATTTACTAATAAAAAAACGGATGCAGATGATATTAATAGTTTAATACATATATATAATGAATTAAAAAGCTATTTTAAAACAAATATCATAATAACTCTAGAATCAGCTGGTAGTTTTACAGAAATTAATAATGAATATAAAATAATACCAAGTATTAAAGTAAAAGCCGTAGACTCAACAGGAGCAGGAGATATCTTCCACGGTGCATTTACATATTTCATTGGAAATAATTATAGTCTAGAAGAATCAATAAAATATGCATCAATAGCAGGAGCCATATCAGTAACAAGAATAGGTTCAAGATACTCAATACCAACTCTAGAAGAAGTAATAAATTATGATAACATTATATAAAAATCTACCAACACTAGACTTACATGGCTTTGATAGAGATTATGCAAGAATTAAAATAAATGAATTTATTAGTGATAATCATATAATGAAAAATAAAAAAATCATAATAATACATGGTAATGGAGAAGGTATATTAAGAAAAACATGTCAAAAAACATTAAAAAATAATAAGTATGTAACAGAATATAAAATTAATAATTTTAATAGTGGAGAAACAATAGTAAATATTAAATAAATACAATGAATTATAATAGGAAATCCGTTGACAAACAAGGATTCTTAAGTTAGAATAATCTACATGTCTTTAAAGAGGGATTAAAACAGGAGGGTGAGATAGATTATGTATAATGAAGAATACGAAAAGAAAGGATTTCCTATTTTAAGTACAATTTTAAAAGTACTTATTATTGGAATAATAATATTACTATTTATATTATTTATACCAAAATTATTTACAAATAAAACAACTGCATCAAAAGATAATAAACAAAATGAAAACTGCTCAGATAAATATGAAAAAAATCTTAGTGCATTAACATCACAAATTTTTGCAAATAATTTAGATAAAATGAAAGATGCAGCAATTAGGTACTATACAACAGATAGATTACCACAAGAAATTGGTGAATCTGATAAAATGACATTAAGTGATATGATAGGTAAGAAATTAGTAGTAGCACTTATAGATAAAAATAATAAAGCAGTAGATGTAGAGAAAAGCTATGTAAAAATCACAAAAACAGAAGATGAATATATACTAAGAGTAAATATTAAAGATAGTGAAGAAGAAGATTATATTCTTGTACATTTAGGATGTTATTCATACTGTAAAAATGACATTTGTGAAAAGAAAACCAATAAAAATACAAATGTTCCAACAAAAGGATCAAAACCTACATCTGTTGTAGTTATTAAAAAGAATAATACAATTATAAATAATAACAATAACAATAATAACAATAATAGTGAAGAAAATAATGAATATATATGTGAATACAAAAATGGTAAATATTATGATAACAACGGAAATAGAGTATCAGAACTTACATATATTAAAATATGTGAAGCTCCTGTATGTAAAAAAGTAAATGGTTATTACTTTGACAGTAAAGGAAACAATACTACAAAATATAAATATGAAAAAGATTGTTCATCAAAACCAACTCCAACAACATACAAATGTACATATAAAAATGGAAAATACTATAACAAAAATGGAAAAATAGTAAACAAAGTTGATTATTTAATTAGTTGCGAAAAACCAGTATGTAAAAAAATTGATGGATATTACTTTGGAAAATATGGTAAATCTGTATCAAAATCTACTTATGAAAAACAATGCACATCAAAGCCAACTTCAACATCTTATAAATGTGAATATAGAAATGGAAAATACTATAACAAAAATGGAAAAATAGTAAACAAAGTTGATTATTTAATTAGCTGCGAAAAACCAGTATGTAAAAAAATTGATGGATATTACTTTGGAAAATATGGTAAATCAGTTTCAAAATCTACTTATGAAAAACAATGTACATCAAAGCCAACTCCAACATCTTATAAATGTGAATATAGAAATGGAAAATACTATAACAAAAATGGTAAAACTGTAAGTAAACTTGATTATTTAATTAGTTGTGAAAAACCAACATGTAAAATAATGGATGAATATTATTTTGGAAAATATGGTAAATCCGTATCAAAATCTACTTATGAAAAACAATGTAATCCAAAAGAATATATATATGAATATTCAAAAACAACAGATACAAAACTATCAGAATGGTCAAATTGGTCAAATTGGGAAAAAACTGATTGTAACACATCTGAAGTAAATTGTAATGATAATGATATTACTTGCTTGAATAAACTTCAATTATTAAAGAAAAAAGAACAAATTGGAACCTATCAAAAAACATATGCCACTACAAGAAACATTTTAAAACAAACAGGATCATATATAGAAAAATCATGTTCAAAATATAATTACATAGAAATCAATAAAACAATTTATGCAACTACAACTACAACACACTATACAACAATAAATACAATTTCATCTTCTACAAAAGGAAATTATGGAAGTTGGAAATATAATGGAAGAGCAAGTTATAGCAACCCACCAAGAGATACAAATGGAACTCACTATAAATTTGTAGGGGCAGATTATAGTTATTGTAGTGATACATGTACATCACTTCCAAATTACTATTATGACTCATATACATATACTGGAGGATTAACAAAAGTATCATCAACAACTATACCAGGAAATGTTACATCATCAACAACAGCAACAACATCAAAAGAATACAAAGCAAGTTGTGGAGAATACACATATAAAACAATTCCAATTTATGGAACAATAACAGTAACAGAAAAAGCAAAAAGAGATGAACCATTATATGGAACTGTTTGCTATCAAAGTACAAAGACAAGAAAAGTTACTGAAAAAGGTAAAACGACAACAAAATGGAGTAACTATAATGATAAAAATCTATTAGATAATGGATGGGAATATACAGGAAGAAAGAAAGTTAAATAATAGAGGGGAGTAATAGTATGAAAAAAGTTTTAAATATTGTTTTTTATGAAAAAACTGCAAATAAAGAAAAAAGAGCAAAAGTATTCTATTCAAATGGAGAAATAGAAGATGTCAATTATGATTCAGCATTAAAAATATGTCTTCAATTTGTAAATGAAAATAACATAAAAACAATGGAAGAATTCAAAAATATATTAAATAATGAATTAATATATGTAAAAACTGAAGAAGACTTAAATAAAAATTTAGATTCATATACATCTAGTACTGAAGAAACACCTTCTATAGAAGAAATAGATAAAGAAATACAAGAAGAACAAGAAAGAATTATTGAAGAAAACAAAGAATTATCAGATGAAGAAGCAGAAGAAAACACATTAAATGAAGAAATAGAACAAGAAAACTATGACATTGATTCACCACAAGATATAGAAGATGAAGAAGAAGTAGTAGATATAAACAAATTATATGATAATTCAGACAAAGAAATTGAAGAAGAATTGGAAGAAAAAGATAATAAAGAAAATAAAAGACAAGAAAAACAAAAAAAAGAAGAACCTAAAACAGAATATAAGGGAGTAAAAGGATTCTTCAAAAAAATAAAAGACAAATTAATTAAAAACAAAGTAGTAAGAAGAATAGTATTAGTTGTTACAGCACTTGCTGTAGGATTGGGTATTTATTCAGCTGTATCTAGAAAATCACCAGAAGGAAAAATAGCTACAAATAATATCACAACAATATCAGGTTCAGATAATCCCAAATCTAATAATAAAGAAGATCTACTTATAGTAGGAGATAACAGTTATTATAGTGATTATGATTATGAAACTCTATCTAAAGTAAATACAGAAGAAAAACAAAAAACAACAATGAATAACATCTTAGAAACGCTAAAAAATTATAATGGAAAATTTGCAGCAGCATATCAAGAGAAAAATATTAAGCCTGCGTTATCTTTTGATGAAATATTATCTCTTCAAGCTGCATATAATAATTATTCAAAAGATGATATCAAAAAAATCTTTAATGGTGCAGAGATCAAATCAAAAGATTTAGAAAATAATTATAAATCAGCATCATTACAATTAATGGGTGCATATATAATTGAAACAAAACAAAATCCAGTAGATATATCATTATTAATAGATATTCAAGAAGGAAAAGATTTTTACGACAAATATCATAAATTATTTATAAATGCTAAATATGCTAAAGAAGAAGAACAAATAGAAGCAGTTAAAAAATTCTATGAAGAAGTAAAAAAAGATTTTCCAATTACTCCAGATAAAAGAACAGAAGGTATATCACACGCAGACAATTATGAATCTATTGAATCATACAAGTTATCAGTAACACCTATGATTGCAGCAGCAGAAATGATATTCCAAAATTTGAAAATAGATAATACACTTAAAGATAGCGAGATAGACTTCATAAATGATATTGGTTTATGTAATTATGCTAAAGACAATTTTAATAAGATTGAAACAGTATTATTAGTATCAGAAAGTAATAATGAAGAACCACTATATTCACAATATAAAAATGTCATAGAAAAAATGATGAAAGAAAAAAATATGTATGTTATTGATGATGCTCATAGAGAATTATCTAAACTACAAGTATTCCAGTTAGCAGTTAATGGACATTTTGATCAAGTAATTACAGGTGATTTTAAATGTAATACTACCGTTACAACATTCGAAGATACAAATACAACATATAGAGAGGAAATCACAACTAGAAAATTACCAATAACAGCAGAGGAAAAAGCAAGAATTGATCAAAATATTAATGATGAAAATAAAGCAGCAAAAGCAAAAGGAGAAGCAGCAGCAGAAAGTAATAGAAGAAAAATGCAAGAAGATGCAGATTCTAATGCAAAACAAATCAAACAAGAAATAGCAAATAATAATAATGATTTACAAAATAAAATAAATGAAGCTAATAATAAGAATAATAATGGACAAACAGTAAATGAAAATGATTTTGGAAATCATAATGTCAAATTTGACGACAATCATTCAGATGGAAATGGAAATTTAGACAATTCAGTAACAGATATAACAACAGATGGTTATGGAGCAAATAATGGAAATCTACCAGACCCAAACGAAACAGGAAAAAAATTTGATTCAGCACCAATTGGATATAGTAATGAAGAACTTGCTAATCAATACATTGAACAAATTGCCGCAACATCAGGGCAAGAAGAGACATCATTTCAATATAAAAAATAAAGAGTTAGTATTCTAACTTTTTATTTTTATATAAGAAAATATTTGACAAAAAACAACAGTTGTGGTATAATATATGCACATTGAAGGTATACAAGTTCTTCGATCACAATAGGGGGGTTGATTATATGAAGAATAATTATATATTCGAATATCTTGATGAAAATGATTTTAGAAAAAAAGAAAGATCAGTAAGAAAATATAATATGTTAGCTTATAAAAAATTAACGTTTACATACTATCCTGAATTAAGAAAGGGTAATTTCTTAGGTAAAGAAGTATCAAAGAATGATAAAGATAAAACAGTTAGTTATGAATTACAATTGCCAACAGATGAATTATTTAAAAAAGTTCATGGACCAATTATATTACATTATACTGTTTATACAGAAAAAAATATTATATTACTTACAAATATAACACCTGAAGGAATACTAGATGAAGGTCATAGGGCAGAATTATCAACATATAAAGGTGTAATGATTTCTAAAACAAATCCAGAAAAAGATATGTTTAAAATTAATCTATTAAATATGTTAGGAAAATAGAGAAAAAATCTCTATTTTTTTAATTTTTGTATTGCTATAAAGTTAAAATTATGATATTATTAAGTAGTCGTGGACCCTTAGCTCAGTTGGTTAGAGCATCCGGCTCATAACCGGGCGGTCACAGGTTCGAGTCCTGTAGGGTCCACCATTCATGCGAGTATGGCGGAATTGGCAGACGCGCTAGACTTAGGATCTAGTGTCTTAGACGTGCAGGTTCAACTCCTGTTACTCGCACCACTGACGAATCTGTTCGAACTATTCGAGCTTTAAATATAAAATCAACTCAACTTAAGTTGATTTTTTTTGTAAAAATAATTAAAAATGAATCATTGAAGATAATTAATAAAAATGATATAATACAGAATACTTAAATGGAGAGGAAAAAAATAATATGAAAAGACAATATGGATGGGTATCAGAACATAAAAGAAAAAAATTCTTTGAAAGTCAAGAATTACGAAAAGAAAAAAATTATCAAAAAACTATTAGAAACATTGAAATTCCAAATAATAAAACAATAGCAGTAATGCTAGATTTAGAAGGAACCGTTGATGGTATAGATAATGAAAAAGCAAAATTATTTATTAAACAATTAGATACTTTAAGAAAAAAATTTAGTGCAAAAACAGCATTCATAAGTATTTCAACACATTATAATAATTCAAATGAAATAAAAAAAGTATTAGATATTATTTCTCAAAATTTATCTAATCATATTAAAATAGGAATTAGCTTTTATTATAGTGGAATATATGATTATGATAATAATTATGATAGCTATAAAGAAAATGGTTTTAATTATAATAAAGTAAAAACATTCTGTGACTATTATGTTAATAATATAAATTTCGATAATAAATGGTTTGCTATTGTTGATGACGGAATTAATAATGAAATTTATAAAAACTACCAAGAATCTCATCCAATGCTACTAGCTCGTCCATCTCAAATTGGAAATGAAGAATTAAAGAATAATTTTATGAGTATTGCCACATCAGTAAAAGGTATTGATGGAGTAATTAAAATATTTAAAAAATACCTAAAATCAATAAAAGATTTATCTCCTGAAGAAATTCTTGAAACACAAAGAAAAATAATAGAACACTTATCAAGTTATGAACTATCAAAAAAAATATGGAATAGGGAATATGCATTCCTAGAAAGATATTTTAGTGAAGGATATGCAGATGAATCGGATTATAATGATATATTAACATTACTAGTATTTACGAATCAAAATCAAACACCCTCAAAAGAAGAATTAAAACATTTAAAAATAATATTTGAAATAATGTCTGAACATTTTCATTCTAAAGATGAAAAACAAAATATTAATAGAGTATTAGAATTACAAAAAAGATTTTCATTACCAAATACTTCTAATTAATAAATATTGTTGAGATAAAAAGTATATGATAAAATTTTATTATAAAGTATATTTAACACATTAGGAGAATGATCAATATGAGTAAACAAATATGCGCATCATGTTATGTAGTAGATTTTAAATCAAAAGAATTATTAATGATTTATAATAAAAAAATAGGTAAATGGCTTCAACCAGGTGGACATATAGAAAATGGAGAAACTCCAATAGAAACCGCATCAAGAGAAGTAAAAGAAGAAACAGGAATTGAAATAAAACCAATTGGTAATATGTTTCAAAACAATATTGAACCACTAGCAGTTGAAAGTTATAACACACGTATTGGAAATATGATAGATATTCAATATGTAGGAATTCCAATAAAAAAAGTTATAACAGATAATGAAAATAATCAAGCAAAATGGATAAAATTAGAAGAAGTATTAAATTCAAAAAATATAGATAGTGAAATAAAAGAAAAATTTACATATATTTTAAATAACTACAGTAAATATATTCCATTTGAAACAAATAAAAAGATAAAACAAAAAAAGAGATAAATAATCTCTTTTTATATTATAATTTATTATTAACCTTATTTATAAATTTCTTTATTATACTTTTAACTTTATATTTTTTCTTTTTTAATAATAAATCATCATTAGATAAATATTTTCTATTTCTATATTTAACTATTAAAAATTTACAATCATCGCTTAAACTAAAATGAGAAGTATAGTTAAATGCATCTTTGTAATAATCAGGATCCTTCTTTGTTTTCATTTCAATAGCCGTATTAATTAATTTGGTATAAACATTATCAGACCCAACAAAAGAATCACCATTAGCTTTATAAATAACAATAGTATTAGGAATAAAGCCCTCAGTAATAATTTGTCCAGTATTAACAGTATCATCAATTATTACTTTATCATAATTAGGAACCTGAGGAAAAGTCATCTCCAAAGAACCAAATTTAGTAAAATAGAAATCTTTAATACTCAATGCTTTATGATTAAGAATATCATATTGATAATTAAAATCATCATTATTAATATATTCAGTACTATGAATGTAATCACTAATATCGTTAATAGAATTAACATAATAACGATTTAATTCATAAGGAGTCTTTCTATTTAAGGAATTATAATCAAGAATCCAATCAATATTTTTAAAGAAATCGATTTCCTCTTTCCTATTAAATTCAACAAAATCAAACCTATTACTATCATCTACTTTAAAATTATCACTATACACTTTATCATAAATAGTATCTGGAATAATAGTATTCAAATTATATAAAAGTAATAAATCACTATATTGCACATATACTTTTTCTAAACCATTTTCTTTATTAAAAATTTTCATTAAATCACCTTACATTTCATTATATTATAATAGTTTAATAAAAATATTATAACATATAAATAATAATAAAGAATTATTTTTGCATATTATAATAAAATATTATATAATGCAACTAAGGATGAATAATATGAAAAAAAGATTTATAGAAAAATTTAATACAGGAAAATATAAAATTGGAAGTTTTGATTCATATCAAGAAGAAACATTAGAATTAATAAAACAAAACAACAATTTAGATGATGTAAAATCTAATGAATTAATTAAAACATTTCCAAATTCATATAGAGCAGCAATAATAGATGCAAATGATAACTATTTAGGATATATAACATTATATAATATAAATGCCATAGAAAGTATTGCATCAATAAGATTTGAAATAAATAAAGTATTATCAAAAGAAGACATTAATAGTATTAAAAAAACATATATAGAATGGGTAAAAAATGCTTTGAATTTAACAAATATAGAGGAAGAAATAAATATAACACCATCTAAAAAAGAAATAACTCAGAATAAACTTGAATTTAACACTAATATTATTATTCCAAATAATTTATTAATTCCAGGTATAGACAAAGAAACCATAAGTTACTTTAACAATCAATATAATATACCAAAAATATATATGCCATTTACAATAAAAAGTAATAATAGAGTAATAGGAATAATAGGACTAACTAATATTATTTATTCAAATAAAAGAGCAAATCTAAATATATTTATAGATAAAAATATAGAAAATAATATTGCGACAGAATTAGCAACACTTTTAATAAATGATTATATTGATTACATCCATAAATGTAATATACATAATGTTATGATATCTATATCAGGAAGTGAAAGTAATAAACTAGATATGATTTCAAAAACAAAGTTTAATTATTTTGGATATATCCCATATGGTGGAGCAAATGAAAATAATCAAATAGAATCAAAATATATGTTTCAGCATATACCTGAAATGAAAAAAAATAATGGGATAATTCTTCCAAAAAATATTATTAAAGAAAAAGATTACTTTCAAAAAACAAAAAAAGAAATGGATAGTGTAATTGATATAGGAGATGGTTATAAATTAGTAGCACCCAAAATATTCAACAACTTAGACATAAACATAGATAATATAATAGATTCCCATATAGAAGCAATGAAAAATAGGGAGAAGTTTTCAATACCATTAGGAGAAGATAAATATATACTTCAAAAAGATACAGGCGATGAACCTATATCAAACACAGTAATGAATTATAGTTATATTTTGTTAGATAAAAACAATAAATATGCAGGATATATTAACATATTACGAACATCTCCAAATAAAGTTAATGCTGAAATAGAAGTAGGAATTAAACCAGAATTACAACATAGTGGATTAGGAAAAATAATAATAAATGAATTTTACAACCAACTATTTTCAATAGGATATGCAAGCATAACAAGTGCAGTTTTCGAATTTAATAAACCATCAATAAAATTACATGAAAAAATAGCAAAATTGAATGGAATAAGAGTTGAATCTTACTATATAAATGGGAAACTATGGGATATGAATTATTATTCAAAAACATATGAAGAAAACTCAAAAACATATAAATAAAAATACTGTGAAATCATAGTATTTTTTTATGTTTATTGTAATACTTATCAAGTTCGTCAATACAAGGCATACCAAATTGAGCAATTTCACTTATTATTTTAATACCTGATGCATATTGTACCTTACAAACTGCTTCTTCATTATAATTACCATTCTTATCCGCATAAAAAGTTAAATCAAGAGCACACCCTCCAAAAACACAAACATCATAATCATATTTTATAAAAACACCTCTTTAATTATATACATTATAAAATATTTTTAAATAATAACTAATATGATATAATTATATTATAAAAATAAGAGGTAATATTATGAGAAAAACATATTTAGAAATTAATTTAAAAGAATTTGAAAATAATATAGAAAAAATTAAAAAATATATCGGAAATAAGGAAATAATGCCAGTAATAAAATCACATGCATACGGAACATATATAAATAAAAATATTAAAATATTAAATAAATTTAATATTGTTGCGGTAGCACTAATAGATGAAGCAATTGAATTAAGAAAAATAGGATATAAAAAAGATATATTTGTATTAAATCAACCCGATATTCATGAAATCGAATTAATAGAAAAATACAATATAATAATTGGTCTAAGTGAAGAATCATTTCTGGATAAAATGATAGAAACAAATAAAGAATATAAAATACATTTAGAAATAGAAACGGGAATGAATAGAACAGGTATAAATATAAATGATCTAGAAAGATATATCTCAAAAATAAAACGAAGTAAAATAACAATTGAAGGAATATATTCACATCTATCATCAGCAGACTATGATAAAGAATATACAGAAAAACAAATTGAAATATTTAAAAAGGCATTATCTATCATTAAAAAGAATGGAATAAATCCAAAATATATCCATATATCCGCAACAAATGGAACTCTTAATTATGAACCACTAGAATTTACTAACATGATAAGACCAGGATTATTAATGTATGGCTATAAAACATTTAATAATAGTGATGCAATAATAAATACAAAACCAATTTGTAAATTAAAATCTACAATAACATTTATTAAAAATGTTCCAAATAATACTCCAATAAGCTATTCAAAAAAGTATATTACAGATTCGAATAGAATAATTGCAACAATCCCTATAGGATATGGCGATGGATTTAGAAGAGAATTATCAAATAAAGGATATGTCATTGTTAAAGGAAAAAAAGCCAAAATAGTAGGAAGTATATGCATGGACAGTTGTATGGTAGATATAACAGATATAAATAATGTAAAAGTAGGAGATGAAGTATTAATATTTGATAATAAAATAATAACTTTAGAAGAAATTGCTGACCAATGTAATACTATAAATTATGAAATACTATGTAATATAAATAATAGAGTACCAAGAGTATTTATAGATAAATAGAAGTAGGTGGTATCATGACAATATTTGAATACATTAAAAAATACAGTAATTATACATTCCAAGAAAAAAAGATAAACGAAGTTGATAAACTTATATTTTCTTTTTTATCATATATAAA
>CADBGE010000002.1:53804-54538 GCA_902794075.1 uncultured Erysipelotrichaceae bacterium
AAGAAAAATATTATAGCTGAAAGAGATGCTTTAAAAATTTTAAAAGAATTAGTAAAAACAAAAAGATATCAAAAATGCTTAGTTTATGATTACGTTTATGAAGCAGATAATGAATATCAATTTAGTGCAATTACAATAGAATACCTACCAAAACATATATATGTTTCATTTGAAGGAACAGATGAAAAAATAAGTAGTTGGTATGAAGATTTCTTACTTAGCTATCAACCTGCAACAAAATCACACATTAAAGCAATTAAATATTTAAAAAAATATACCTTCACAAGAAATAATTTAATAATAGGAGGCCATTCAAAAGGAGGAAATATAGCTCTTGTAGCAGCTATGAATTCAAATTTCATTCTGAGAAATAAAATAGATGAAATATACAGTATGGATGGCCCAGGTATATTACCAAATGAAATTAATTCTAAAAGATATAAAAAAATAGAAAAGAAATATCATCATTTAATTCCAGAAAATTCACTTATTGGAGTAATATTAGAAAGTTCTAAAAATATTGTAGTTAAAACAACAACAAGTGGAATTCTTGCACATGATATTATTTATTGGGATATAACTGACAATTATGTAACAAGATCAAAACTTTCATATTTTTCAAAAACAATAAAAAATGATTTAAATAAATTTATATATTCTTTAAATCAAAATCAACTTGAAAACATAATTAACGATTTTAGTGAAGTATGTAAAAATGCAGAAATCACATCAAT
>CADBGE010000003.1 GCA_902794075.1 uncultured Erysipelotrichaceae bacterium
CATAATTTTTCCTCACTAGGAACCATCATATTATATCCACCAGCAGAACCTCTTGGAATAATTGTTACTTTTTGTACATCACTTGCATTTCTAAGTTTTAATCCGATAACAGCATGTCCTGCTTCATGAAAGGCAACAAGTTTTCTATCGTTTTCAGTATATTTATGACTAACTTTTGCAGGTCCCATTAATACTCTATCAGTTGCTTCATCTATTTCACTCATTGTAATTTCATTTTTATCTCTTCTAACAGCAAGTAAAGCAGCTTCATTAAGTAAATTTTCTAAGTCAGCACCACTAAATCCAGGTGTTCTTTTTGCTAAATTATTTAATGTTATATTTTCTGCTAAAATCTTGTTTTTTGCATGAACGGCAAGAATTTCTTCTCTTCCCCTAACGTCTGGTAAATTAACAGTTACTTGTCTATCAAATCTTCCAGGTCTTAGCAAGGCAGGATCTAATACGTCAGGTCTATTTGTTGCGGCTATAATTATTATACCTTCATTTGCACCAAATCCATCCATCTCAGTAAGTAATTGATTTAGAGTCTGTTCTCTTTCATCATGTCCACCACCAATACCTGATCCTCTTTGTCTACCAACAGCATCAATTTCATCAATAAATATTAAACAAGGTGCATTTCTTTTTGCTTCCTTAAACATATCTCTTACACGACTTGCCCCAACACCAACAAATAATTCAACAAAATCTGATCCACTTATAAAGTAAAAAGGAACGTTTGCTTCTCCAGCAACTGCTTTCGCAAGTAAAGTCTTACCAGTCCCAGGAGGCCCAAATAATAAAACTCCTTTTGGTATTCTTGCTCCTAACTTTTGAAATTTTTTAGGGCTTTTCAAGAAATCAATTAACTCTTTAACTTCTTCTTTTTCTTCTTTTAAACCAGCAACATCCTTAAAAGTCACCTTGTTACTATCATTATTTAATCTAGCTCTACTTTTTCCAAAATCTAATGAACTTTTATTTCCTGCCATCTGTCTATTAAAGAACCAAAAAGCAAAAACGATTAAAATTATAATTGGAAGAAAATTAACTAGTATAGCAAGCCATTCTGATGCTTCTGGATCAGGATATACAGTCATTTTAAAGTTTTGAGTATCACTAGCTTCAACTATTTTTTTCATTACTTGTTCACTTAAAGGTAGTACAACCTCAAACTTTTCATCTTTTTTATAATTTTCTAAAGTTCCAACAACCTCATAAACTTGTCCATTTCCTTTAGTTGTAACTTCTAATTCTTTTATTTTACCATTATCAAGTTTTTCCATAAATTCATCATATGTAAATTCATGATTAGTTCCATTAATAATATTAAAATAATAAAATACACCTAACATAATAATACCAATTATTAGATATGGTAATATTCCTTTTTTTATATTTTTCTTTTCTGTATTTTTATTCACAAAAATTCCTCCTTAGTTATATTTAAGTATTATATCATAATCTTCATTAATTTTTTTATCAAATTTAGATTTTTTTATTCCAGGTATCCAAACAACGTTTCCGCAGGAGTCCAAAACAATTGGCCACAAATCTCTTTCATCCATTAATATTTTACTATCTATAAATATATCTTTTACCTTTTTACTACCATTTAATCCTTTAACTTTAATTCTATCACCAATTTTTCTCGACCTAATTATAAGAGGCAATGAAACTTCATTACTATTCAAACGACATATATTATTACTATTATCAGTTGTTGATTCAATTAATTCTATATAATGTTTATTTGGAAGCATAGCATATCGATCAAATTCGATTTCATAATTAGATATTACATCAGTATATCTTATTATTTCAATATAATTATATGATTTTTTAGCAATTACATTATTAGGTAAATCAATTTTACTATTTGCCTTTTTACTTTCTATCAAATTATTTATAAGTTCTATATGTTTATCATTAATTAATATTAAATCATCTTGATAAAAATCACTTAATATGTAATATAAAATTTCCTTTTGGATAAATCTATCTTCCAGTAGAAACCTATCAATTATTAGTTTATTATTTTCTAAACATCTGTTTAGAGCTTTTACTGTAATATTATTTATAAATTTATTTGCCTCATACAAAGTATTACTAAACTTTAAAAATTTTAAATGAACATCTTTATCTTCTTTTTTTAGGAATGGAAGCACATATTTTCTATATCTATTTCTGGTATATTTATCTTTTTTATTAGAACTATCAATATAGTATTTTACATTATGATCAATATCATACTGTTCTAGTTCATCTTTTGTATAAGAAATAAGTGGTCTAACTATCTTATAATCCCCCATGTCAACTATCATTTTAAATCCACCATATCCATTTAAATTAGAACCTCTAACCATTCTCATTAATATTGTTTCCATCAAATCATCACCATGATGAGCTGTCATTAAATAATTTGCAGAATATTTATGAACAACATTATCAAAAAAATTGTATCTTATATTTCTTGCTTCGTTATGAAAATTATCATCACTATATTCTTCAATAAGCATAGACTCAAAATCTAACTTGTTTTCATAACAGAACACTTTAATAAATTGTTCCTCTTCTACAGATTCTTTTCTAACATTATGATTAACATGAGCTATAATTATTTGCAAATTATACTTTTTTCTCAATTTAATAAGCATATCAACAAGCGCCATAGAGTCAGGACCAGTTGAACATCCTACAACAATTCGATCGTTGATTTTAAAATTAAAAATTTTATCTAAACTGATCATAAAATTATCCTCCCGCAAACAATTAATATTATATCATAATAAAAAGAAAAAAAGAAAAATATATTATTTTTCTTCAGGAATCTGCAAAATATATTCACCATCCTTAGAATATAAATACTTTTCTCTTGCATATCTTGCCACATAATCTGGATTTTGTAATCTATCTGCATCCACTTTTAATTGTTCTTCTTTTTCTCTTAAATTTTCTAATTCTTTATTTAATTCATTTTTTTCATGATATTTATCAAAAATATCAACCCAATACTTACCAATAGATAAAGTTGTGCCCACAATAATAACAATTGAGCCAATTCCTAAAAAGAAAAATCTTCTTCTTGCTTTCTTTGTTTTTTTAGCCACATCACTTCACCTACCTCTTCGTATTATATTATATAACTAATACGAATAATGTATCAATATGTCAAAAGCCAATTTACACTATATTTACGTTATTTATTTAAATAACAATATGAAATCAAAAAACCAAGAAAAGCAGACAAAAAAAAGTATAGATGAATAATACCATCATTCAAAAGAAATATAACTAAAAAGTATAATAAAGAAATCAGTATACTTAAAAACAACAATAAAATATATTTTCTTTTTCTGTTTAAATATTTATAAAAGAAATTACAAAATATAAAAATACATATTCCAAAGATAAAAGAAAATAATAAACATAATAATTGAGTAATTAAATTCAATATTTAAATAACCTACTTATTATTCCTTCTTCATTTGATTTCTTATTTTCTAACAAATACTCTATTGAATTAATATTTCCTTTAATTGTAACATTTCCTGATAATGTGTCTAACTTTATAAGTTCTAAATCTTCTCCTTTAATCACCATAAATCCCATTGTAGTATCTAATATAAAATGTATTTTATCAAATGTATCAATCTTTTTTACACCCGTGATTACTAAAGTCTTTCTTTCTAACAAGCTAACACTATGATTGTAATTATTAATACTAGAATTATTTTTATCCATTTTATCCTCCTAGTAATATATATGAAAAAAAATATATTTTAGTACAAAAAAAGATGCTCAAGCATCTTTTTATTATTATTACTCTTCTTCTGCTACTTCTTCTGCTTTATCATAAGCTTCTAAAATTGCTTCTTCGAACATTGCACGAACTTCTGGATTAATTGGATGAGCAATATCACGGTATCCACCAGCAGCAGTTTTTCTGCTTGGCATTGCTATAAATAAACCATTATCTCCTTCAATAATTCTGATATCATGTACAGCAAAACTGTCATCTAATAATACAGATGCGATTCCCTTCATACGTGAACCTTCTTTTTCAATCTTTCGTACATTTACTGATGTAATTTTCATAAGATTTTCCTCCCTCTTAAAGCAAAAACACTTTACAAAATAATTTTATAATATATTTTTTGAAAAAGCAATCTTTTTTGCATTATTGAGTTACTTTAAATATATTTTTAAATTTTTTATTGCATAATCACTATAACTTACTGCTCTTAGCCTACCATCATCTGCTTTAATTGTAAATATTCTTGAATATATTTTATCAATATATCCATCAAATTTCTCATATTGTCCTCTCCCCAAACAATAAGAAAAAGAACACTTTACATTTAAAAAAGCAATAACCTTTTTTCTAATAGAATCAATATTCATCTTGGAAACCCCACATACATAGTACCATTGGTAATAATACCCCCAATACCATCACTACCATATTTCGTTTTTTTAATAAGATTTATAAGATCAATACTTTGGTTTCTATCAGAAAAAGCAACTGAAGATGCAATAATTGCAGGATCTAATGCATGAATATTAATTCTTTTTGGACTTGATGCAAAGTTTGCTCCTGCTTTTATAAGTTCTTCATAATCCGATTGACATGCTCCTGCTATAATTATTAATTTATCTTGATTTCTTTCATACTTTCTTGCTTCCTTTATTGCTAACATAAAATTACTAGAATTTAAATAGTTATTTAAATCACTTTTATCATCTGTTCTATTATAAAAAGCATCATGACCAGTTATTACCAACACGTCAGGCCTATATTCATTTAATAATTCGAATACCTTCTTTTTTATTTTATCTTCACTTAACGTTATTCCATTTGCTTTTATTCCCAATTTCTTATAAAAATTCATACATCTATCTAAGTACTCATTATCACCATCTATATGAAGAATTTTCCCAGGCAAATAAAAATAATTATCTCTATCAAACTTGATTGTGTTCAAACTATCTCTTATTATTAATTCATCATCACTATTCACAGATGACTTTGTCAAATCATTAATAAAAGCATCTGCATATATTCTTAAATCTACACCTTTTAAATAAACAACATCATTATTTATTGAAATAATTTTAAAAACAATATCATTATGATGAGAATTACGTGTAACAATATCACCAACTTTAAAATTCATAAATAATATCACCTATAAAATAATATTCAAAAAAAAAGGAAATATTATCATTTCCATAACTCATTACATATATCGACAAAAACATCAACATTTAACATTTCAGCTCTAACATTTAAATCATATCCATATTTTTTTAATACATTATTTATAACATTTAAATCATATTGTTTTAAATTATTCTTTATATTTTTTCTTTTATATTGAAAACTATCTCTTATAATTCTTTCAAAAAAATCAAAATTTAAAACTTTTAATTTTTTCTTTTTTTCTTTAAATGAAACTACAACACTATCAACTTTTGGTACAGGAACAAATTCTTTTTTTGAAACGAAAAACTCTTTTTTAATATCAAAAAAATAATTTAATAAAACAGTTATTGATCCATACTCCCTACTACCAGGTTTTGTACTAAATCTCTCTCCTACTTCTTTCTGTACCATCATAACTATATTATCAAAATGCAAATTACTTTTTATCAACTTTAATATTATAGGAGTAGTAATATAATATGGAACATTACTTACAAAAAAGAGTTTTTCATAAGTATAATTAGAAACATCACTAACAATATCTGCTTCTAAAAAATCTTGAAATAATATATCAACATTAGACAATCCATCTAATTTTAATGCTAATTCACTTTCCAATTCAGAATCTATCTCATATGCCAAAACATTTTTTGCTTTTGCAGAAAGTTCTTTTGTCATTATTCCACCGCCTGGGCCAACTTCAACAACAAGAGAACTATTATTGACACCGCTCGTATCAACAATTCTTCTTACAATATTTTTATCTTTTAGAAAATTCTGTCCAAGTTTTTTTTTAAATTTTACATCATATTTTTCCATAAATAATCACCAAACGAGTTTTATTATAAATCAAAATAATAAAAAAAGAAAGATTGTTTTAAGCAATCTTAACATTTTTCTTAAATAATATTCCAATTCTTGCAAAATCTATCAAAAGAATCAATAATGAAGGAATTAATATTAACAATATAACATTTAAAGGCTTAGAAACAAAGTTTCTAACAAAACCAAGTTTAGGTATAATAAATAATACTTTTCCATAAATATTATCTGTAATTACACTATTTTTATCTGCAACAGTATTATTATCTCCCTTTGTGACATATGTAGAACTAAAACCACTTATATTATTCTTATTTATTATTCTATGTGTCACAACCATACCAGAAGGATCATATTCAGTAGAATAAAAGCTTATAATATCACCAACAATATAATCATTATTATTATTTCTTTTTACAACTATTGCATCATTTATTTTTATAGTCGGAACCATACTTGGAGAAACAATTATATAACCATTAAAAATAGGACTCTTATAATTTCCAGACTTTACATTCATATATAAATCTGCATAATAAATTATAATAATTCCAAATATTATTAAAACAACACTAAAAAGGGCAATAAAAAATGCTCTAGTGATAAACTTAGATAAATAACTAATTTTTCCTAACATTTGACTTCTTTCAGTTATTTGCATATTAATAATACTCCATTCTTATAATTTATTATATACATTTTAATCATAAAAAACTAGAAAAACAAAAAAATGAAGTGTAAAGTTTACTTCATTTTTATTCTGCTTTTGCAACAATATTTATTTCAAGTTTATAATTCGCACTGGTAACGAGACTTGTTTCTGAAACCCACGTTCTTATTCTATAATTATCTATAGTGCTTTTCGTCCTCTTTTGTTTTACTAAAACCATGTTTCCTTTTTCTGTACCAATATCAGTTTTCTTTTTTTGTCCTTTAAAAATAGTTGGTTCCAATATACTGTTATATGTTCCTCTATCCTCTTTCTCTAAGTAAATTTTTATATCATTAAAATTAACATTACCACTTATCTTTTTTACTGATAATTCATAGACAACTTCTTTTGCGTCCTTTATTTCTGTATCTACTGAAAAATCAAAATAACTTCCATCAGAATTTGATGTTACTGCTACTGCATCTGTAACAGAACTAGCATTTGTAATATTTAAAAAATTAACATCTGAAGAATAATTTAAAGTGACATTACCACCTTTTTTATCTTCAGTTACTACTTTTTCTCTATTTTTACTAAAAACAACAAATCCAATTATAGTAATAATAACAAATATTATAAAAAGTACTAAAATTAATATCTTAAATTTTTTTGACATACTTTCCTTTTCCATTATACCTCCTATATAGATCTTACACCTATATCAAATGAGAAATAATTATTACTTAAAGAAACATAATTATCAGTTACCCATACTCTTATAATAAATTTTTTTCTTTGATATTTATCAATTTTATCAGTATATAAAACTTTACTATCAGCTTTATCTTTAATATAACTTAAATTTCTATATGATGGTGCTTTATTATTATCAAAAATACCAACAGGATTATCTTTATCATCAGTCAAATAAAATTTAACAAAATCATTATTAATTTCATTTGTATTTAAATTATTCTTTTTTATATATAACTGATATGTTTTACTTTTAGAACTTACATTAACAATTTCAAAATCTACCTTTTTGTACCCTCCTGAAATATTATCAGAAATTGTTTTTCCAAATTTATCATTTACAGGCAAAGAATTATCTATTGTAACATTTTCTAAATCAGCGTATAAAATTACATCTGCCTCATCTATATTATTCTTATTAGTAAAAACAATAAAATAAACTAAAACACATAGCAATACAGCTATTACTGTAAATAAAAATATATTTAAGTTAAAATTTTTTTTCTTTTTAACATTTATCACTATATCACCAACCCATTATACAACTATAAGATAACATAAATACTATTTCAAGTCAAATAACTTATAAGTGTTTTTAAGTACAATATCTGTAACTTCTTTCTCATCTAGATTCAATATTTCAGATACTCTTTTAGATATATAAGGTAGATACTTAGAACTATTAATTTTTCCTCTAAAAGGCTCTGGTGTCAAATAAGGACTATCAGTTTCAAATACAATGTTATCTATTCCAATTTTTTCTATAACTTTATATAAATTACTATTTTTAAAAGTAACAACACCACCTATTCCTAAATAATAGCCCATTGAAATATATTCTTTCGCAACTTCTACACTACCTGAAAAGCAATGAATATCTCCCTTAACATTTTGATATTCTTTTAAAATATTAATTGTATCTTGCGTTGCATCTCTACTATGAATAACAACAGGTAGAGAATATTTTTCAGCTAATTTTAATTGCTCCCTAAATAATTGTTTTTGTAGTTCAATATCATCCTTACCATAATGATAATCTAAGCCAATTTCACCTATTCCGATAACTTTACTATTAGATAAATTTTTTTCCAATTCTATAATATCGTTTTTATAAATTAATTTAGCTTCACTAGGATGATAACCTATTGTTACATATACATCATCATATTTTTCAGCAATTTCAAGTGATTCTATTATACTTTCTTTAGTACATCCTGATATTACAATCTTATCAACACAGGCTTTTCTATTTTCTTTTATAACTAAATCTATATCTTCATAATCTTCTTGAGATAAATGACAATGAGTATCTATATACATGTAAATCCCTCCAAAACAATTATATAACAAAAAAGAAAAATTAATTTTCTTTTTTTGTATCGATTCTTAAAAATAATGGTGTTGGTTTATTTAAGTTATAATTATTATTATTTTTAAACTTTACTGCTTGATCTTTAGTATTAAGTTGATCAAAAATTTTCTCACTAGTATTTGTTAAAAATGGAATTAATTCTACAGCACATACTCTAATTGATTCTAACAAATTATATATTACAGTTTCTAGTCTATCTTTTAAACTATCATCCTTTGCTAAAATCCATGGCGTAGTTTCATCAATATATTTATTACTTAATCTCAATACATTAAATATTTCAGTTAAAGCGTCACTAATTTGTAATGAATCCATTTTTTCTGAAACCTTTTTATCTAAAGAGTTTATAGATTGAATAAAATTTTTATCAACATCATCCAATTTATTTTTATTACTAACTTTTCCGTCAAAATACTTATTTCCCATTGATATAGTTCTTTGAACTAAATTCCCTAAAATATTAGCTAAATCACCATTAATTCTTTCTATTAATAGATCTCTAGTAAAAATACCATCTGCTGCAAAAGGGATCTCATGTAAGAAATAATATCTAACAGCATCAACTCCAAACTCTTCAACTAAATCATCTGCATAAACAACATTACCTCTAGACTTACTCATCTTACCATCACTCATTATTAACCAAGGATGCCCAAATACCTGTTTTGGTAATGGAATATTTAAACTCATCAAAAAGCAAGGCCAATATATTGTATGAAATCTAATAATATCTTTACCTATTAAATGTAAATCTGCAGGCCATTTATAATCAAATTCATCATTACTAACTCCTACATCGTATCCAATATTAGTTATATAATTAGTCAATGCATCAAGCCATACATAAACAACATGCTTATCATCAAAATCTACAGGAATTCCCCACTTAAACGAAGTTCTTGATACACATAAATCTTGTAATCCAGGTTTAATAAAATTATTAATCATTTCATTTTTTCTGGCAACTGGTTGAATAAAATCAGGGTGTTCCTCAATATATTTTTCGAGTTTATCTTGATATTTGCTAAGTTTAAAGAAATATGCTTCTTCACACTTTTCTTCAACATCTCTTCCACAATCAGGACATTTTCCGTTTATTAATTGTGATTCTGTCCAAAAAGACTCACAAGGAGTACAATAATGGCCTTTATACTCTCCTTTATAAATATCTCCTTTATCATACATATACTTAAAAATATGTTGTACAACTTTCTCATGATTAGGATCAGTTGTCCTAACAAATCTGTCATAACTTGTATTCATTATATCCCAAATTCTTTTTATATCACTTGCTTTTTCATCGACATATTCTTTAGGTGATATCCCTGCTTCTTTAGCTTTTAACTCAATTTTTTCACCATGTTCATCAGTTCCTGTTTGAAAATATACATCAAACCCTTTTTGACGTTTGTATCTTGCTATTGCATCTGCCAATACAACCTCATATGTATTTCCTATATGTGGTTTACCAGAAGTATATGCAATTGCCGTACTAATATAATATTTTTTATTCATTAATCATCCCTCCAAAAAAAAATATTATAAATATAAGGACGAATCTTTCGCGGTACCACCTTATTTTATAATATTTATATTATACACTCACTTAGTTAACGCCTAAATACGCCCATACCTACATATCGATATAGAAGTTCAGAAGCCATACCTAATATTTATCATATATCTTTTCACACCAACTAAGACTCTCTTTAATAATCCAAATACTCGGCTCTTCATCAAAACATTTAAATACACGCATATTTTACCATAAAATATTAATTATAATCAAGTTATTTTTTTAGTTATTAAATATTCTAGAATTTCTTATAATAAATAAGTATCTCTCTCCCTGTTCTTTAGTAGAATTAATAAGAGTTGTATCCTTTACTAATATTTTAATATCTATATTTTCAAAAAGCTGTTTACTGTAAGTTTTTAAAAAATACTTACTAAATTCATTAATTACATTCTCACTTATATTTTTATCGATACTTTTATCAAAAATATTTTGAATATCTTTTAATATATATTTATCAAAGCAATCATGAATACTACTTTTTAATTCTTTCTTTATCTGTTTATTAATATCAGTAAAATCTTTTCTATTAATTTTTATTGTTTCATTTTCTCTTAAAAATTTGAAACTATAAACTTTTTTATTAAGTGATGTAATTCTAATATCCATTATCTTATTACATACTTTAATTAAGTTTTTTCTATATTTTATGATTAGATTATTCAAATTTTCAGTGTTAATGACTATTTTGTTCTTTTTTGCAAGCTCTAATATTTTTAATTTTATTGTATCCATAGAATCAAGCGGTGGTTTATTTAATAACATTTTTATATCATCATATACTAAAGATTTAGTATTATTATCTATAATATTAAGAATTGCTTCCTTATAACTATTTTCGTGCTCTTTTTTTATTTTACTTAATTCATTATCCATTGACTACCCTCCTAGTATCCCAAATTTAACAATTATTTTGATCTTAGTCAATAGTTTTTAAAATATTAATTATCTCATTCAACAATTGTGTCAAATAATAAATTGGATGTTTATCTAATTTAATTATATCTAAAACAATTACCAAGTTATTACCTCTACTTAAAAAACGAAACATAGGTGTAATTTTAAAAGCAGTAACAAAAAGTTCCTCAGTATCAATGTTTTTTACAAATTTTTCTGTAAAAACTAACTCAATTGAATTCTTATTTTGATGAACATTTTTAATATCTATTTTTTTTGCAAGTTTTTCAAACCATTCCTCATACATATATATAATAATACTTTCATCAAGTTTCCCAAATCTATCTTCAAGTTCATCCTTAACAGAATTTAATTTTTCCATACTATCTATAGAATTAATTTTTTTATGAATTTCAATTTTTATATCATCTTCATATACATATGAATCAGAAATATGAGTTGTAACACTTATTAAAGGTTTTGAATCGACTTCACTTTCTTCAGTCACTGATTCAGTATTCTCTTTATTACTTATTCTATCAATTTCCTCATTCAATATTTTTAAATACAAATCTATACCAACACTATCAATAAAACCTGCTTGTTCACTACCAAGTATATCACCAGCACCTCTTATAGATAAATCTCTTGTAGCAATTGAAAAACCACTACCTAATTCAGTAAATTCTTTTATAACATTTAATCTTTTTACTGCAGTTTCATTTAATGTTTTAAAAGGCTGATACATTAGATATGCATATGCAAATTTATCACTTCTACCAACTCTTCCCCTAATTTGATATAACTGACTTAAACCAAATCTATCAGCATCTATTATTATTAAAGTATTAACATTAGGTATATCTATACCTGTTTCGATAATAGTAGTACAAATTAAAATATCAAATTCATGCTTAGTAAATGAATAAATTGTACCCTCTAACTGTGTTTTATTCATTTGACCATGCGCAATTGCAATTCTAGCATCAGGTGCAATATCATGAATTTTTAAAGAAAACTCATCAATTGTTTGAACTCTATTATATAAAATAAATACTTGTCCATCTCTTGATAACTCTTTATATATTGCATCTTTTAAGACCTGCTTATTTTCCTCAATTACATAAGTTTGAATAGGAAATCTATTTATTGGAGGCGTTGTAATTAAAGATAAACTTCTTATACCAACTAATGACATCTGCAATGTTCTAGGAATAGGAGTTGCAGTTAAAGTTAAAACATCAACATTTGTTTTAAATTGTTTTAATTTTTCTTTATGAGTTACACCAAAACGCTGTTCTTCATCAATAATCAATAATCCCAAATCTTTAATGCATATATCATTTCCAAGTAATCTATGTGTACCAATTACAAAATCAATTGTTCCCTCTTTTAAACCTTTTATTATTCTATTAGTTTCTTTAGGTGACGTAAATCTATTTAAAAGACCAATATTAACTGGAAAATTTTTAAATCTTTCTATAGCATTCTCATAATGCTGATTTGATAATATAGTAGTAGGGCATAAAAATAATACTTGTTTTGAATCCAATATAGCTTTAAAAGCTGCTACAAATGCTACCTCTGTCTTTCCAAATCCGACATCACCACATAAAAGTCTATCCATAGGAACACTTTTTTCCATATCGCTTTTAATTTGTAAAATAGCACTTTTTTGATCAGCTGTTAATTCATATGGAAAAGCGTTTTCAAATTCATAAGACAAATCACAATCTTTTGAAAATGCAAAACCTTTTTTCATCTCTCTTTGAGCATAAAGATTTATAAGTTTCTCAGCAATATCACTTACCTTAGATTTTATTCTATTTTTTGTCTTTTGCCACTCTGTACCACCTAATTTATTAATTTTTGGATTTATTCCCTCTCTTGCAGAATATTTACTTATTAATTCTATTTTTTCCACAGGAATATATATTTTATCTGTTCCTTGATATAATATTTCTAAATAGTCTTTAGTAATATCATTTAAAGTTAAAGATTTTATTCCATTATATTTACCGATACCATGTATATTATGAACAACATAATCTCCAATAGATAGTTTATTTATATCACTAATTGTGGAAGAATATTTATATTTTGTATTATATTTCTTTTGTTTCTTTTTAACATTAAAAAGTTCATTAGCTGTTAAAACAACTAAATCATTATATATAAATCCTTCAGTTAAATCACAATCAATAATATTAACCGAATTAACTTGTATATTATCAAAAGTTGTTTCATACGTTTTCATATTTAAAAATTTATATAAACTTCTTATTTGATATTTTTTAATACAAATTACAACTGTCTTATGTTCATTAATACAATTATTTATAAAATTATTAATTGAATCATTATTTTCATAAAAACTATTAATAGTTTTTACATTAAAATTAAATGAAGATATATTATCTTTAGATAAATTATTTAAAGAATTATAGTATACAGGAAAATCAACAATAATATCATTTAAAGAAAACATGTAATCTAAACTAAAATTAGTATCTTTTTCATCTTTATATTCTACTATATCATTACAAATATTATTATAAGACACTTTTATTTGATCAAAATCTTTAAAAAAAGTAATTGAATCATTAAGATAATTTAAAATATTTGTAACAGGAGCATATTTTTGAAGAAATTTTTGTTTATTTAAATGTTCTTCATCTACGTCAGAATCACAAATAAATTCAGTATAAGGTTTAATTGAGATACAATCAACATTACTTATAGATTTTTGATTATCTGCATCAAAATATCTAATAGATTCTATTTCATCATCAAAAAATTCTATTCTAATAGGATTTTCCTCATCAATAGGAAAAATATCAACAACATATCCTCTAACACCAAATTCTCCTGTTTTATTGACTAACGTATCCCTCGAATAACCTAATTTAAAAAAATTTTTTGAAAGAACATTAGGAGCAATAGTGTCTCCAACTTTTAAATTAATAATTGAATTATAATAATTATCTTTCAAAGGTAAGAACCTTAAATAACCCATTAAATTCGTTATTACAATAGAACTTTCATTCTCAATAATTGAATTTATGGTTTCCAATCTTTTTATCATCAAATCTGGAGAAATAGCAAGAGCCTCACTAGTCAAAAAATCATCCATAGGAAATAAATATACATTATCAGATACAGCAAGAAATAAATTATATAATTTATTAGCTTCATATAAATTATCAACAACAATTAGTGTATTTTTATGAGTTGATAATAATGATTTTACAAACAAACAAAAAAATTCATCAGTCATATTAAATAAACTCATGTCTTTTTTTATATTTATGTTTATAAAATCATTATAAAAATTCATATATCTCTCCTATTTATTTTTTTTATTATATTTATTCATAAGTTTTTCAAAATCAGTAACAAAATAATCATCTAAAACATAATTAAGATTATTAAATAAATTATTTATAGTATTTATCTCTTCACTATTAAAAATACCTAAAACATAGTCTTTTGTATTAACTAATTTATTATTAGAAATACCAATCTTAAGACGTTTATAATCATTAGAAGATATTTTTTGTGATATATCCTTTAAACCATTATGTCCACCACTACTCCCAGATAGTTTTAACTTAAAATTACCAATATTTAAATCAAGGTCATCAGAAATAACTAAAATATCTGAAACATCAATATTAAAATAGTCAATAAATTTTTTTACACAGTCACCAGATAAATTCATAAAAGTTTGTGGTTTTAAAAATATAACATCATCTTTATTATTTTTATATTTCAAATATAATCCATTAAATTTATTTTTCCAATTTAAATCAATTTTTTTATAATTTAAATATTGATCTATAAATTTAAATCCAATGTTATGTCTTGTATTAATATATTCATTACCAGGATTTCCTAATCCAACAATTAATTTCATTTTTTCACTTCCCATTATGATATTCATTATAAACTATCGATTTTGCTATATTTCTTTCTTTAGAAACTCTCTTAATAGCTTCTTTTTCAGACATTTCATCTAAATATAATTTAACATGTTCAATAATATCTAAATTACTATAATCAATAACATTTTTATTTCCTTCTAATACAATTACAAATTCGCCTTTCATAGAATCAACTAAAGGAATAACTTCACTTATTTTTCCTCTACAAAATTCTTCATGAATTTTTGAAATTTCCCTACATAAACATATATTTCTATCCCCTAAAACATTCAACAAATTATTTAAAGTGCTTTTTATTCTATGAACAGATTCATAGATAATTATTGTATAATCAATATTTTTTAATTTTTTTATTTCCTGAATTTGTTTATTTTTTTTTGAATTTAAAAAACCATAAAAAATAAAAGGTGAAGGTTCAATTCCCGAAGAAGATAATGCAGGAACAAACGCAGTTGCTCCCGGCAAACTAATAACATTATATCCTGCATTTATTACAGCTCTAGATATAACAAAACCAGGATCACTTATAACAGGGCTACCTTGATCAGTTACAAGTCCTAATTTGTTTCCTTCACTTAACTTATTAATAACATAATCAATCATTTTATCTTCATTATATTCATGACAACTAATTGTTTTTTTCTTTATATCAAAATGTTTTAATAAAATACCTGATGTTCTTGTATCTTCACAAAGTAATATATCCACATTTTTTATTGTATTTAATGCTCTTATTGTAATATCATCAAAATTACCAATAGGTGTTGGAATCAAATAAAGACTTGCACTATCATCGTAACTATTTTGAATCATTTTACCACCCTTTCTTGTAATAATTTATATTCAGTTGTAAAGGTTTTATCATCATTATAAAGAATAAAAGGAGGATCAACTTTTAAACCAATTTTCCCATTTTTTTGAGACTGAATTAGTACTAAATTTGAATTTCCATTAACTCTATCATATATAAATTTAATTATCTTTGGTTCTAAATTATATTTTTTTAAAGTAGAAATAATTTCAATTAATCTATCAGTTCTATGTATTAAAGAAAAATTACCATTATCTTTTAAGATATTTTTTGCACAATAACAAATATCATCCAAATCAATTAAAATTTCATGTCTTGCAATCATTTTTTCATAATTAATATTTTTTTTGCTATCTAAAAAATTTTTAAAATATGGAGGATTACATAAAACTAAATCATATTTATTAAAATTATCTAAATCATTACAAAAATCTTTTACATCCATATTATATATTTTTATTCTATCTGAAAGGTTATTATAATCAATTGATTTCAGAGCTAAATCATAAATACTATCTATTATTTCAATTCCTTCAATATCCCTATTACACCTTTTTGATAAAATAAGAGGTACAATAGCATTTCCAGTACAAAAATCTATTATTCTTTTATCTTTTTTTCGAACATTAGTATAATTTGCTAAAATTATACTATCTAAAGAAAAAGAAAAAAAATCAGGATTTTGATAAATTTTTAAATTATCATAACCTAATACATCATTTAAATTAATCATCTCTCTTATCTCCAAAAAATTTAAAAATACCTTTATTATCAATCTCAACAGAATAAGAATTATTAAATATATCTATATCTACAACTTTTCCAATTCCTTCAGGAGTTTCATATTTCATACCAATTTTAGGCATATCTTTTTTTAATTCAGTATAAGTTTCATTTTCATAACTTAGACAACACATCAAACGACCACATACACCATTAATTTTTGATGGGTTAAGTGCTAACATTTGATTCTTTGCCATATTTATAGATACACTATTAAAATCAGTTAGAAAAGAATTACAACATAAAAATAATCCACAAGGCCCAAGCCCACCAATTTTCTTAGCCTTATCTCTAACACCAATTTGCCTTAATTCTATTCTAGTTTTATATTTCTGTGCCATTTTTTTAACAAGATTTCTAAAATCTATCCTATCATCTGCAATAAAACTTATAATAAGTTGACTACAATCAAAGTTAATATAAGAATCTACAAATTTCATATCCAGTTTTAACTCTTTACTATATTTATATGCATCTTTTAAAGCCTTACTTTCTGTAGTTCTATTTTTTTTGATTATATTTTTATCTTGACTTGAAACTAATCTTACAACATTAAAAAGAGGCAAAACTAAATTTTTCTTTTTTTCAAGATATTTATTTTTTATGATAATACCATTAATTAATCCAAATTCACTTTCAAAAATCACTTCATCATTTATATTTAATTCTAAAGAATTTGGTAATAAATAATAAATATTTTTTGTTACTTGATCCATAGCAACGACGACTTCAATCATAATTAACCTCCCAATAAACTAGAAAAGAAAGAATTTAACCATAATTTATAATTAATATTATATTTTAATTGTGCTAAATAAATTTCAATAATAGAAATAATTCTAATCAATTCTTCACTTAAAACATTTCTAAAAACATCATTTAATCTCTCATCTGATTTTGACAAATATGAGATTATAATATTTTCAGATTCAATTAAATTATCTTTCATTATAGATTTGTCAGAATATTTATTTTTTACTAAATCATTATAATTAATTAAAAAATTATTAGGATTTAATAAATAGTCAATAAAATCTAATGTATCATTATTCAATTGATATTTATAACTTTCTTCCTTTAAAGATAAAATTTGGCATCTAGATACAATTGTATCTAAAATATTAAATCTATTATCAGTAAGTAAAAAAGCAATAATATTATCTTCTGGCTCCTCAAGAAATTTCAATATTGTATTTGCTGAATAATTATTTAATTTTTCAGCAGAATAGATAATATAAATTTTCTTATTATTATATAAAGATTTATTACTAAAATCTTTTTGTAAATCAATAATATCAGACTTTATTATAACTGTATTATCTGTTGAAATTACAGTTATATCAGGATAATTTCCTTCATCAATAAGTTTAATAATCTTGTTATTAGATTTATCTAAATCATCATATTCTAAATTACAAAGTATCATTTTAATAAAATCATAAACATAATTAGTATCACGTTCATAATTATCTAATTCAATTAAATATGCATGAGATACCTTATTATTTTTAATAACATTATTAATATATTTTATATACATTTTTTTTACATTAGATAAATTATTCATAAAATCCTCACAACAAAAAATATTTAAAGAAAATTAAACCACAAATTCCAAATGGTCCTAAAATTGATATAGTAAAAATTGTTATATAATTTATAGGCAAAAATATATTATAACAATTTGCAATATAATTAAAACCATAAAGAATAAAACAACTAAATATAATTCGCTTAATTATTATTTTTATTAATTTCATATATCATTCCTCAGTAAAAGGTATGATATTTTTATAAAATTATTCAATTTCTTTTCTATCATTTAAAGCTCTTTCAAGCGTTAAACTATCAATATATTCAATTTCTGCACCTATAGGAACACCATTTGCTAGTCTTGTTATTTTTATATTTAAATCATTTAATATTTTTTTAATATATAATGAAGTAGTTTCCCCTTCTATACTTGGTTTAAATGCAAAAATAATTTCATCAAAATGTTCATTATGAATCCTATCAATTAATTTTTCTAAACCAATATCTTCAGGATTAATTCCATCTAACGGTGAAATCAAACCATCTAAAACATGATATTTACCCTTAAAAACCCCATTTTTTTCAAATAGAAAAACGCTTTTTGAGTCTTCAACAACACACAATTTATTATTATCTCTATCAATATCAGAGCAAATATAACATATATCATTCTCAGTTAATGTATTACATTTAGTACAATGTCTAATATTTAATTTAACATTTTTCAAACTATTTACAAACAAATCAACCTGATCATCGTCTAAATCTAAAATAGAGAAAGCAAACCTTTCAGCTGATTTTTCACCAATTCCAGGTAAATACTTAAATGTTTGTATTAATTTATTTAAACTATCTGGATACATATTAAAATAACCCTGGTATATTACCAAATTTACTCATTTTAGATTCTGTTGTTTTATCAATCTTTTTCATTGCATCATTTAATGCAACAACAATCATATCCTCCAAAACTTCAATATCATCAGCATCAAATCCATCATCAGTATTTATATCAACTTTAACAATTTCTTTTGATCCTTTTACAGTAACTTTTACCAAAGAACTTTCCCCAGTAAATTCTGTATTATCTATTTCCTCTTTTACTTTTAACATATCTTTTTGTAAAGCTTGTGCTTGCTTTAACATAGCTTGCATATTCATATAATCACTCCTTTATTCAACTTCTACAATATCTGATCCAAAAAGATCAATTGCACTACTAGATATTATATCATTTTTCTGAACTTCTTCAAATAAAAGTTCAGGTTCATTAACATATTCATATTTATTACCACTAGAAATATTACTTATATATTCTTTTTTTAATTCATTCCACTTTGAATCAGTAATAATTGCAATATTTTTATTAGAATTAGTAATTTTATTATATATATTATTAATATTTATAATATTTGAAATATTTTGTTCAACTACAGCTGGAGAATCATAACTAATAATAAAATTGTTTTTTCCACAGGCTCTAAGATTAGAATCTAGTAGCAAATTTACAACAGCTCCGACTTCCTGATCAAAAGAAAAATCTTTCAATAATTCAAAATTTTCCTTTTCCTTATTTAAAAACATTTTACTTGCAGAAGCAAAAGTATTATTAATTCTTGCTTCAATAACTTCATTTAAATTTATAATATTATTTTTGCTAAAATTATTCAAAGATATTTCTTCTAATTTTCCATCATCTGTAGCATCAATATTATTATCACTATTATAATTATTCAAATTAGAATCATTTAAAACAGTAATTTCATTATCATTTTTTTTACTAATATCACTATCATTACTATCATCATTATTATTGGTACTATGAGTATTTTCATTATAATAATTAGAATTTGAATTTAAAGAAAAAATATTATCATTTATAAATTCAAGAATAACCATTTCAATATATATTTTAGGTATACTGCTTCTTTTTATATCATATAATTTTTCATTTAAAAGATTTACAAATTTTTGTAATAAGTCGACAGAAAAATCTAAATCAGTGTTATAAAGATAATAATTAACAATATAATCACGTAAAAAATTAATAATTTGTATAATAATTTGAATAATATTTTTTCCACAGTTATTATATTCGTTTATTTTAGATAAAAATTCATTAATTTGACCATTCATAATATTAGAAATAAGTTTATAAATGTCATCATCTGAAATAATTCCATTTAAATCATTTAGAATGTCTATAGTTATTTTATCATCAGTATATGAAGACAATTTATCAAGCATCCCCAAAGCATCTCTCAAACCACCATCAGATAATATAGCAATTTTTTCTATAACATTTTTATCAACATTTAATTTTTCTTTTTTACAAACAAAATCTAATCTTTTTACAATATCATTATTTGAAATGCGATTAAAAGAAAAACATTGACACCTAGATACAATTGTATCTGGAACCTTTTGTTGATCAGTTGTTGCTAAAATAAAAATAGCATGTTCAGGTGGTTCTTCTAAAGTTTTTAAAAGAGCATTAAAAGCACCAATTGATAACATATGAACCTCATCTATTATATAAACTTTATATTTTAATTTTGCAGGTACTAAATTAATATTATTTTTCAATTCTCTTATTTCATCAACACCATTATTTGATGCAGCATCAATTTCAATTATATCAACACATTCATCTGAAAAAGAAAAATTACACATATCACATTTTCCACATGCACAACCTTCAATATTATTTAAACAATTTATAGATTTTGCAAAAATTTTTGATATAGTTGTTTTTCCTGTTCCTCTCGGTCCAAAAAACATATATGCATGAGAAAAATTATTATTTATAATAGAATTTTTTAAAGTTTTAACAATAATATCTTGTCCAACTACTGATTCAAAATCCCTAGGTCTATATTTTCTGTATAAAGCATGATACATTATAAAACCTCCATTCCCTTATATTATAACATAAAATAATGATTTGTTACTTACTTCTCCGTTTTTTAAAAAAAGCACGTAATAATTCATTTGATTTATCAGAATTAAGATTTGTAATAAAATTTACAGAAGAATTATTTTTATCTGCATCAAAAATACTCTTTATAATATTATAATTATTATCATCCCCATTTTTGTTAGCAGAATAAACATTCTTTATTCGTGATTGTTTAATTGCGCTTGCACACATAGGACAAGGATCTAAAGTAATATAAATATCGCAATCAGTCAATCTCCAGTTATTAATTATTTTGCTTGCTTCATTTATTGCCAATATTTCAGCATGAGAAGTGCAACATTTATTTAATTCCTTTAAATTATGAGTTTTAGATATTATAGTATTATCTTTTACAATTACAGCACCTACAGGTATTTCATTTTTTTTAAATGCCTTTTCTGCTTCTTCAAATGCTATATTTAAATATTCATAATTCATATTTCCTCCAAAAAAAAGTGCACATGAAAGTTGGATTTTAAGGCTGCTATCTTCCGATCCTGACCTGTTTCAATCGCTTCCATTGCACGTAATTATTTTAATATATTTAAATAAAAATGTAAACATATTTTATAAAAAAACAAACAATGTTTCACGTGAAACATTGTTTATAAGTATATTTAAATAATATTAAAAATATTTCCCAGGAAATAATTTGATTAAAAAATAAAAATTATATAAACCCAAAAATATTTCCCGGGAAATAATCCTTAAAAAATTATTTCCCAAAAATACAACTATAGTTAAATATTAATTATGTTTCACGTGAAACATAAAAAAATTAGATATTAAAATCTAATTTTTTATATCTTCATTATCAACATTTTCTTCTACGTCAGATTCCTTTTCAACTAAAGCAACAGTAGATACTTTCTGATTATCTTTTAAATTCATTAATCTTACTCCTTGAGTTGCTCTTTTTAAATTAGAAACTTGATCCAAAGGAAGTTTAATAATTGTGCCACTATCTGTCATAAGTATTAAATCAAGTTCTGCAATAGGATTAAAACATTTTAATGAAACCATTGTACCATTTTTTTCAGTAACATTATATGCTTTTACTCCTTTGCTTCCTCTATGAGTTAATCTATATTCATCAATAAATGTCTTTTTTCCATATCCATTTTCAGTAATAATTAAAACCATATGACCAGGTTCTACTGCATCTGCACCAACAACCTTAGCACCATTAAGTTCAATTCCTTTTACACCTGAACTACTTCTTCCCATACATCTTATTTCATTTTCATCAAATCTGACCATTCTACCATTACTTGCACCTATAACAATTTCATTTTTTCCACAAGTCTTTTTTACACTTATTAATTCATCGTCTTCTCTTAATACAATAGCTATCTTTCCACTTTTTCTTATATTATCAAATTCTTCAATTGCTGTTCTTTTAACAATTCCATTTTTTGTACAGAACATTAAATATTTCGTGAAATCATCATTTGGTGTAACGCTTAAAATAGAACTTATATTTTCTTCTTTTTCCAAAGGTAACAGATTAATAATAGGTAGTCCTTTAGATTGTCTTGAAAATTCGGGAACCTCATACCCTTTCATTCTATAAACTCTACCTCTATTTGAGAAGAATAATAAATAGTCATGTGTACTCATTGAAAGAATTCTTTCCACAAAGTCTTCTTCATTAGTAGTCATACCTTTTATTCCTACTCCTCCTCTATTTTGAGTTTTATATGTATCAGTTCTTAATCTTTTAATATATCCATTTTTTGTAAGATTAATAATAATATTTTCTTCAGGAATTAAAGATTCGTCTTCAATATATTCAATAGCTGTCATATCAATATTAGTTCTTCTTTCATCACCATATTTTTGTTTAATTTCAAGAAGTTCATTTTTAATTACTTCAAGTATTTTTTCATCACTTGCTAGTATTGATTTTAACTCTTCAATTAATTTTAATAAGTCTTGTAACTCATTTTCTATTTTTTCTCTTTCCAACCCAGTTAAACGTCTTAGTCTCATTTCAAGTATAGCATTAGCTTGAATTTCAGTAAGAGAAAAACCTTTCATTAATCCTTCTCTAGCTTCATCATCAGATTTAGAACCTCTAATAACTTTAATAACTGCATCTATATTATCAAGAGCTATTTTTAATCCCTCTAATATATGTACTCGTTTTTCTGCAACATCTAAATCAAATTTTGTTCTTCTTATAATTACTTCTTTTTGATACTCAATATACTTAGAAATTATATCTTTTAAACCAAGTGTCTTTGGAACACCTTGATCAAGCATTAAGAAAATAATTCCATAAGTAGTTTGAAATTGAGTATGCTTATATAATTTATTTAAAACAACTTGAGCATTAGCATCTTTTTTTAATGTTATAGTAATCTTAATTCCATCTTTTAAATCAGAGTGATAATCCGCAATTCCTTCAATTGTTTTATTATGAACTAATTCAGCTACTTTATTTTTTAATTCTAAAGTATTAACACCATAAGGTACTTCATCAATTATAATATATTGTTTTCCATTTGATTCTTCAATAGTAGCCTTACTTCTAATTGTTATAGTTCCTCTTCCTGTCTCATATGCTTTTTTTATTCCACTATTTCCAAGAATTGTAGCTCCTGTTGGAAAATCAGGGCCTTTTATATATTTCATTAATTCATCAAGTTCAATATCATGATTATCAATATATGCAACACAACCATCAATTACTTCACTTAAATTATGTGGAGGAATGTTAGTTGCCATACCTACAGCTATTCCTGTAGTTCCATTTACAAGAATATTTGGAAATCTAGAAGGTAATACTTCTGGTTCTCTTTCACTTTCATCAAAATTTGGAGTAAAATTAACAGTATTTTTATTAATATTTCTTAATAACTCTAGAGAAATTTTTGATAATCTTGATTCAGTATAACGCATTGCTGCAGCCCCATAACCTTCAATATTACCAAAATTACCATGACCATCAACAAGCATATATCTATAAGAAAAATCTTGAGCCATACGAACCATAGCTTCATAAATCGAAGAATCACCATGTGGATGATATTTACCCATAACATCTCCGACAATTCTTGCACTCTTTTTATGAGGTTTATCAGGAGTATAACCAGATTCATACATAGAATATAAAATACGTCTGTGAACAGGTTTTAAACCATCTCTAAGATCAGGTAAAGCACGAGCAACTATAACACTCATTGAATACTCTAAGAAAGAATCTTCAACCTCTTTAACTATATTATTTTTTTCTAATCTATCCATAAAACCCTCCTATACATCCAAGTTTTCTACATATGTAGCATTTGTTTCAATAAATTCACGTCTAGGTTCAACTTCCTCACCCATCAATTTAGAGAACACTTCATCAGCTGCAATAGTATCCTCAACAGTTATCTGTCTTAAAACTCTTGAATTAATATCCATTGTAGTTTCATTTAATTCTTCAGCATCCATTTCACCTAAACCTTTCATACGAGTTATTTCATATTTCGTATTTTGATTTAAAGTTGATAAATACTCATCTCTTTCTTCCTCATTTAAGACATATTTAATAGTTTTTCCATGTTTAATACAAAATAATGGAGGTTGAGCAGCATATACATGTCCAGCTTCAACAATTGGTCTAAAGAAACGATAAAATAATGTTAATAATAAAACACGAATATGACTTCCATCAACATCTGCATCAGTCATAATAATTATTTTATGATATCTTAATTTTGAAAGATCAAATTCATCACCTATTCCTGTACCAAAAGCAGTAATAATAGTTCTTATTTCTTCATTTCCTAATGCTCTATCAAGTCGTGCTTTTTCTACATTAAGAATTTTACCACGTAAAGGTAAAATTGCTTGAGTCATAGAATTTCTTCCTTTAATAGCACTACCTCCTGCTGAATCTCCCTCGACTAAGAATATTTCGGATACAGTTGCATCTTTACTTTTACAATCAGATAATTTTCCATAGAAATTAGTTACATCTAAATCACCTTTTCTTCTAGTTAATTCTCTTGCTTTTTTAGCTGCAACTCTAGCTCTACTAGCAGTCATAGATTTATCAACGATAATTTTTGCTTGATCAGGATTTTCCATTAAAAATCTTTCAAATGCTTCTGAAAATATTTTATCAGCAACACCCCTAACCTCACTATTACCTAATTTTGTTTTAGTTTGACCTTCAAATTGAGGATTAGGATGTTTTACTGAAATAATCATAGTTATTCCTTCTCGAACATCATCTCCAGTTAATGGATCATCTTTTTCTTTTAATATCCCATTATTTTGAGCATAACGATTCAAAATTCTTGTTAAAGCTCTTCTTACACCATCCTCATGAGTTCCACCTTCAGGTGTAGTTATATTATTAACAAAAGAATAAATACTTGAATTATAAGTTTCGTTATATTGTAATGCAACCTCAACTTTAATATCTTTATCCTCTCCTTCTACATCAACAATAGTTTCATGTATTGGATTTTTATTTTTATTAAGCATTTGTACATATTCAACAAGTCCACCTTCATAATAAAAAGTATCCTTTTTATCTGCTTCTCTGTCATCATATAAAGTAATTCTTAATCCTTTATTTAAAAAAGCTAATTCTTTTAATCTAGTTTTAAGAATTTCATAATCATATATAGTTGTTTCTGTAAAAATTTCATCATCAGGTAAAAAATGTACAGTTGTACCAGTTCTATCTTTATCACACTTATCAATAATCTTAAGTTCTCCCTCTGGATGACCACCATGGCTATATCTTTGAAAATAAATATTTCCATCACGATATACTTTTACTTCTAGCCAATCACTTAAAGCATTAACAACACTGGCACCAACACCGTGTAATCCTCCGGAAACTTTATATCCTCCACCACCAAATTTACCTCCAGCATGTAAAACTGTATAAACGGTTTCAACAGTACTTTTTCCAGTCTTAGGATGAATATCAACAGGAATTCCTCTTCCATCATCTTTTACAATAATACTGTTATCTTTACAAACTGTTACTTCTATATGTTTACAATATCCAGCTAAAGCTTCATCTATAGCATTATCAACTATTTCCCAAACAAGATGATGAAGTCCCCTTGAACTTGTTGTACCTATATACATACCAGGTCTTTTTCTTACTGCTTCTAATCCTTCTAACACCTGAATAGCTGAAGAATCATATTCTTTCATTACTTTTTCTTCTTCCATATATAATACCTACTTTCTTTCCACAACACCATTTTTTACAATAAAAACAGCAGATTTATCAATATATTTCTTATTTATATTCTTTAAATCAGTTGTTGTAATTATGCTTTGTGTATCATTATCATTAATAATTTTTAGCAATTTATTTCTCTTTTTTATATCAAGTTCACTAAATACATCATCAAATAATAATACTGGACTTGTTCCAGATATATCTTTAAAAATTGATATTTCAGATAATTTAAGAGACAAAACAGCTAATTTTTGTTGTCCTTGAGATCCAAAGTATTTTAAATCTTTATCATTGTATTTAAAATAAAAATCATCTCTATGAGGACCATATATCGTCATACCATTATTGAGTTCTTTCATGTAATTTTTCTTATATGTGTATTTTAATTTTTTTCTTATATTTTCAACATCAAAATTATCAAAAACAACATTTGTTGTATATTCAATTGACAACAAAGATTTTTCCCCTATTTCATTATAAAATCTATTAATATTTAAATTTACTAAATTAATATACTCACTTCTTTTTATATATATGTATACCGCTTTTTCAATTAATTTATCTGTAATTATATCAAGATAACTATTATCAGCAATATTATTATTAAAAAGAATTTTTAAATATTCATTTCTTGTTTTTAATAATTTGTTATATTCATTATAAATTTTAAGATATTCTCTTGATAATTGTGAAAGTTGAATATTTAATAAATTTCTTCTAACACCAGGAGATCCTTTAATTATTTCAATATCATCAGGGGTAAAAACAATAATATTTAAATAAGAAATATAATCAGCTACTTTTTTAATACTAGTATTATTAACACTTAATTTTTTATCTTCATTAGAAACAATTATATTTAATTTATTTATAATATCTTCTTTTCGTATTGTTCCACCTATCTTACATTTATTTTTATTAAACATAATGATATTTTGATTCACTCCATCTCTATGAGACTTAGTAAGTGCTAATATTACGATAGCTTCTAATATATTTGTTTTTCCTTGTGCATTATCCCCAATAAAAATATTCATATTTTTATCAAAAGAAATATCAAGTTTAGAATAATTTCTAAAATTAACTAATTTTAATTTTTTAATTTTCATTTAAAACTGCATAAAAGACACATATAATCACCTATCCCCTATTATGGTATTCCTATACATACATCAACATTATATCATAAATGGACGTTTAAAGCACTAAAAAAAGAAAAAATAGCCATTTTTTAGCTATTTTTTCTATTACGAAGTACTAAGTCTAGTCTAGATGCTCTTGATAACTGATTTTCAAGACTTCTAAATGAGCATGGAATAATTAGTTCTTTATTATTATCAAATACTATCTTGCTGTTATTTGCATCAATTTTATGAATGTTATTAACTCTTTTTAAAGAAATCCAAATACAGTCATCTGCATAAGGAGAAGTAGTTGGAAATAATATAAGGTTAGATGAATCTTCTACAACAATAGGAACTTTATATTCGGCGCCTAGAATACTTTTTGCTCCCTCTTTTCTACCCTCATATGAGCTACCAAAATATTTACAACTTTCGTCCATAATATTAAATGGTTTCTCATGTATTAAATACCTTTCTTCATCCTCATATACTAAGCTAGTTCCCTTTTCATTAGGTAATATAGCTAAAGTACCTCTACTAATTTCATACTTCATTATCAATCAAATCCCCCTTCTGAAAACCAATGTGGTTTTCAATAATAGGTTATATCATAATAATATGTCAAATTTTGAAGAAAAAAGTCGAAAAAAAAGAACTTTTTTAATAAGTTCTTATAGGTAATACTAATTGTGTCAAACTATCATCTTCAGATGATTTAATTAAAATTGGCTTTATTTCACCAACAAAGTGTAAATCCACAGTTTCTGTGGAAAAACTTTTTAAAGCTTCCATCATATACTTAGCACTAAAAGAAATTTTAATATTTTCATCATTATTCTTATTAATATTCATCTTTTCCTCTACTCTACCTATTTCAACTGAGCTACTTTTTAATATTAAAGTATTATCTTTTGTTTCTAAAGTAACAATATTTTTTTCTTTATCACTAGTTAAAATACTTACTCTATCAATCACATTATAAAATTCATTCAAATTAGTATTAACAATTAACATAGAATCATCAGGTAATAAATTAGAAGTATTAGGATAAGTTCCATTAATTAATCTAGATTCAAATTTCAAATTTTCTTTTTTAAATAAGATTTTATTATTAAATATATGTAATTCTATTATTTCATCATCTTCCCCTATTATTTTAGTAAATTCAACTAAATTATGACTAGGAATAACAATATTATAATTTTCTTCAGATTCTTTAGTTAATTTAACAATTTTTCTTGCTAATCTATATGAGTCAGTAGAATTACATTCTAAAATATTCCCAGCAATATTAAAGTTTATTCCAGTTAAAACAGGTTTACTTTCTTCTGTTGAAGTAGCAAAAGCAGTTTGATTTACAATACTTTTTAAGGTTCCAGCACTTAAATCAATTTTTTTCTTACTTTCTTCTAAATTTATAGATGGATATTCTGATTCACTAATACCATTTAAATTAAATTCACTATTATCTGTATATATTAATATTTTTAGTTCATCAATTACTTCAATATTAATATATTTATCAGGTAGCTTTCTAACAATATCTAATATATACTTACCCTGAATTATGATACTTCCTTCATTTTCAATTTTAAAATCTTCCTCTTTATCACTAATAATAACAGATTGAATTGTAATATCATTATCACTAGCTGTTAATGTAAGTTTTTTCTTTTTTAATTCAAATTTTATACCACCTAATACTGGTATTAAATTTTTTGTAGATATAGCTTTTGAAACTTTAACTAAAGCATCTAATAATAATTCTTTTTTTATTGTAAATTTCATATATATTCCTTCTTTCTTTTAAATATTAATATTATTACTGTGGAAAATGTTTAAAATGTTTAAAATGCTTGTTATATAAAGTATTATAGCATTTTTTTCTTGTTGATAAAATGTTTATAAACATATTTTTCACACAACCCCAATATCATTCTTTAATTTTTCTATAGTATTAGCAAGATCTTTATTTTCTCTTATCTCTTGCTCAATTTTTTCAACAGAGTGCATAACTGTTGAATGATCTTTTCCACCAAATTCTATACCTATTTTAGGAAAAGACTCATTTGTCATCGTTCTACATAAATACATAGCAATTTGTCTTGGAAAAGATATATTGGAACTTCTTTTTTTACTTCTAATATCTTCAACAGATATTTGAAAGTATTCTGAAACAATTTTTTGTATTCTGTGAACATCATTCTTTTCTATTATTCCCATGCTATTAAAATCTTTTAATGCTTCTATTGCTAAATCTAGATTAATTTTTTCTCCGCCCATAATTGTTGAATAAGCAATTAATCTTGTAATAGCTCCTTCCAGATGTCTAACGTCAGGTCCAATATTTGTTGCGATATAATCAATAACATCATCTGGAATGTCTTTTTCAAATTCTCCAGCAATGATTTTCTTTTTCAATATATCTCTTCTTAAATTATAATCAGGTGGTGAAATATTAACTCTTAATCCCCAACTAAATCTTGTTCTAAGACGATCAGCTAATTGTTTTAAGTCATCAGGACTTCTATCGGATGAAACAATGATTTGCTTACTATCATTAAATAAATTATTAAAAGTATGAAAAAATTCTTGCTGAGATTGTTGTGCTCCACCTAGATATTGAATATCATCTATAATTAATACATCTATATTTCTATATTTATCTTTAAAAAACTCTACATAACTAAAATTTGTTCCACTCTCATCTTTTCTATTACTTTTAACAAATTCATCTATAAATTGTTCACTTGTAACGTATAAAACCTTCTTATTAGAGTTATTTTGTATATAATTTCCTATTGCATGCATCAAATGTGTTTTTCCTACTCCACTATTACCATATAAAAACAAAGGGTTATATATTTTACCAGGATTTTCCGCAACAGATAATGCAGCAGCATGAGCAAATTTATTTTCATTTCCAACTATAAAATTATCAAAATTATAATTTTTATTTAAATTAGATTCAACCCTATTATTTGTAGAATCTCTATTATTATTAGAAATAATATTACTATTATTTTTTTCCTCTTCTTCTTCTATTTCTTCCTTTAACAAAAATACTAAATCATAATTTGTATTTGTAATATCAAATAATATTGAAGATAATATTTCAGAAAAATTATCAGATATATGTTTTTTATGAACAATCATAGGGACAATAATATAAGCTTTTCCATTATTTAATTTATATAATTCGGTTTCTTTAAACCAAGTATTATAAGAAAGAGATGTTAATTGTTCTTTTAGAATATCAAGTAATTTAGACCAAATGATTTCTACATTCAATTTAACCATCTCCCCACAAGAATAATCAATTAGGTTTTATTCTACATTAATTTGTTAAAAAAATAAATATCTTTTTCAAAAAAAAATTAATTCACAGGAAATCCACAAAAATATCCACAAATAAAACTATTGAAAAATATAATAATTCGACACTTTTCCACATTTTCCACAATTTTTTTTAAACATAGTTAATAAAAGTTATCAACATATCTGTGGAAATTGTTCAAAACATTAAAAATGAAAGTTTTAATTGACAAAAACAATATATTATTATTATAATAATGTAGATTTATGTCGGGAGGTGGAAGCAATGAAGAGAACATATCAACCAAATAATCGTAAAAAAGCTAAAAGATTAGGATTTTTTGCACGTAAAAAAACAAATATATTAAATCGTCGTCGTCGTAAAGGCCGTAAAAGACTTTGTAAATAAAATACCGCTGCTAAACAGTGGTTTTTTACTTTAAAGGATGGTGTTTTAATGAGAAAAAAATATATAGTAAAAGAAAACAAGGATTTTTTTAAAATAATTAATGATGGTGAATGTAAAAAAAACAGAAGTTTTGTTATATACTCTCTAGAAAATAAATTACTATATAATAGATATGGTATTTCAGTAAGCAAAAAACATGGAAATGCTGTATTTAGAAATAAATATAAAAGAAAAATAAGAGCAATAATTGATAATAACAAAAAAGACTATAATATTAGTAAAGATTATATTATAATATTAAGAAAGGGAGCAATTGGAAAATCATTTATTGATTTGACAAAAGATTATCTCCAATTAATATAATCCCTAAATAGAAAGGAATCATATGAAAAATAAAAAAATAAAAGTTATAATAATTATATTTTTATTATTGATATCAATGACAGGATGTACAAAACAGTTAACAGATAATAATAATAAAGCAGTTAAAAATGAAACTACAGGACAAACACTTACAAAAAATATTTTATGTAAACCAACAAATAAAGAAACAATCAAAATATATGAAAATAATAAAGTTAATTTAAAAAAATTACCAGAATGTAAAGATTTCAAAGTAACATCAGGAAAATATGAAGGATTATGGACATCAATATTTGTTAAACCACTTGCATTTGTTTTATTAAAATTAGGTATGATTGTCAAAAATTATGGTATTTCAGTAATACTTATAAGTATTTTAATTAGATTAATTGCATTTCCATTAACAAAAAAGGCTGCCCTACAATCTGAAGTAATGAAAAAAGCTCAGCCAGAATTAAATAAAATTCAAAAGAAATATGCAGATAAAAAAGATCAAGATTCTATGATGAAACAAAATCAAGAAATAATGGCAATATATAAGAAATATGGAATTAATCCAATGGCAGGATGCTTATTTGCTTTTATACAATTACCAATATTTGTTGCTTTCTTTGAGGCAGTTCAAAGAACACCAGTTATATTTGAAGATAAATTTTTGGGATTACAACTAGGAACAACCCCAGCAGTAGGAATTACAACAGCAACACTTTATTCATATATAATATTAATGATTATAATTGCAGTAACTACATTCTTATCATTTAAAATGAATTCTATGGGTAATATGGATGATCCATCTATGAAAATGATGCCGATAATGATGTCTGGAATGATAATAATAACTGCAGTATTTATGCCAACAGGATTAGGAATATATTGGGTTACATCTAATATGTTTACAATAGTACAAAATACATTATTGAAAAGGAGAAAAGATAATCATGGAAAAGCATAATTACAGTGGAAAAACAAAAGAAGAAGCAATCCAAAAAGCAAAAGAAGAATTACAAGAAGTAGAAGAAAATCTATTTATAAAAGAAATAGGTGAAACAAAAGGTGGATTATTTAAAAGTAAAAAAGTTGAGATAGAAGTAATTGAAAAAAGAGAAGTTATTAAGTATATAAAAGAATATTTACAAAAAATATTAAAAAATATGGGATTTAATGTAAATATAGAAATAAAAAATAAAGAAGAAGTTCCAAAATATATTATTTTCTCAGACAATGATGCTTTATTAATAGGTAAGAATGGAAAAAATTTAAAAGCATTATCAATATTAGTAAGTCAACACTTAAATAATGAATTAGGAAAAAATTATAAATTTACTTTAGATGTAAATGAATATAAAGAAAAAAGAGAAAAATCATTAGAAAGATTAGCAAAAAGAATTGCAAGAGAAGTAAAAGCAACAAAAGTAGAAGTAAAATTAGATTCAATGAATTCATATGAAAGAAGAATAATTCATAATGCATTAACTAACTACAAAGAAATATTTACAGAAAGTGAAGGAGAAGAACCAAATAGATATGTAGTAGTTAAGCCAAAAGAAGACTGATATTTAGTCTTTTTTTTGTAGAATATTATATTTAATAAAGAAAAATAAATATATACTTTTGAAAAATATACAAATATGTTATAATACCAACAGAAAAAAGAGGTGAGAGTAATGAATGATACAATATGCGCTATTGCAACAAGCCAAGGAGTGGGGGCAATAGCAATAATTAGAGTAAGTGGAGAAGAATCGATAAAAATAGTAAATAAGATATTTAAAGGTAAAAATTTGGAAAAAGTAGAATCACATACAATTAATTATGGACATATAGTAGATAATAATGAAGTAATTGATGAAGTATTAGTATCAGTTATGAAATCGCCTAAAACATTCACAACAGAAGATGTTGTTGAAATAAATACCCATGGAGGAATAGCTTCAACAAATAAAACGCTAGAATTATTATTAGAAAATGGATGTAGATTAGCAGAACCAGGAGAATTTACAAAGAGAGCTTTCTTAAATGGAAGAATAGATTTACTAGAAGCAGAAGCAGTAATGGATATGATAAATGCTAAAACAGAAAAACAAAGAAAAATGGCAGTTAATCAAATCGATGGGAAAACATCAAATTTAATAAATGAATTAAGAAATGATATGGTTCAAATAATAAGTAATATTAATGTTAATATAGATTATCCAGAATACGATGATGTTGATATAATTACAAATGATATTTTAGTACCAAAAATAAAAAACTTAAAAGACAAAATAAAAGCTATTTTAAAAGAATCTGAAAATGGAAAAATTATAAAAGAAGGAATAAAAACATCAATAATAGGTAGACCAAATGTCGGAAAAAGCTCATTATTAAATGCTCTTTTACAAGAAGAAAAAGCAATTGTAACAAATATAGCAGGAACAACAAGAGATATAGTAGAAGGACAAATTACAATAAATGGAATTCTTTTAAATATGATTGATACAGCAGGAATTAGAAAAACAGAAGATATGATAGAAGCAATTGGTGTTGAAAAAAGTTTAAAAATAATGGAAGAAGCAGATTTAGTATTATTTATGCTAAATAATAATGAAGAAATATCAGATGATGTTAAGGAACTATTAAAAAAAATAAATACTAAAAAGTATCTTGTTCTAATTAATAAAAAAGATTTGGAAAAAAAAATTAAAGAAGAAGATTTAAATATAGATAAAAAGAAGATAGTAGAATTAAGTATTATAAATAATGAAGGAATAGAAGAATTAAAAGAAAAAATAATTGAAATGTTCAATATAAATGAATTAGAAACAAAAGATCCAACTTATTTAAGTAATTCTAGAAGTATTAGCATATTAAAAAGATGTTTAAAAAGAATAGAAGATATAGAAAAATCGCTAATTGATAATATGCCAATAGATATAATAGAACTAGATATAAAAAATATATGGGAAGAATTAGGAAAAATAAATGGAACAAATTATGAAGAAGAATTATTAGATGAAATGTTTTCAAGATTTTGTTTAGGAAAATAAAGAAGGTGAAATAATGTATGAAATAATTGTTGTAGGTGGTGGACACGCAGGATGTGAGGCAGCATATGCATCTGCTAAAAAAGGGCATAAAACACTATTAGTAACAAGTAATCTAAAAAATATAGCTGATATGCCATGTAATCCCCATATAGGTGGAAGTGCAAAAGGAATAGTAGTAAGAGAAATAGACGCCCTAGGCGGTATTATGGGAAAAATAGCTGATAAGACACACCTTCAAATAAAAATGTTAAATAGTGCAAAAGGACCTGCAGTACAATCATTAAGAGCTCAAGGAGATAAAATAACATATCCACAGGAAATGTTAAAAGAATTAAAAAAATTAGAAAACCTAACTATAAAAGAAGCAATGGTAGAAGATTTAATAGTAGAAAAAAGTGTTGTTAAAGGAATAATTTTAGAAGATAAAGAACAAATACAATCGAAAATTGTAATCTTGACAACAGGAACATATTTAAAAGCAGATATTTTGGTAGGATCTACTCGTACAAGACAAGGACCACACGGAGAAAAAGCATCATTATTTTTAAGTGATAAATTAAAAGAATATGGATTTGAAATAAAAAGATTAAAAACAGGAACACCTCAAAGAATAGATAGAAAAACAATAGATTTTTCAAAATTAAAAGAAGAACCAGGAGATAACAAGTATCTAACATTTAGTTTTGATTTAAAACCACAATATAAAATAGAAGATCAAATGCCATGTTATTTAACTTATACAACAAAAGAAACCCATAAAATAATAAGAGATAATTTAAATAAATCATCAATGTATGGAGCTTTAGATGATATTGAAGGAATAGGGCCAAGATATTGTCCATCAATAGAAGATAAAGTGGTAAGATTTTCAGAAAAAGAAAGACATCAATTATTTGTAGAACCAGAAAGTAGATATTATGATGATATGTACCTACAAGGATTTTCTACAAGTATGCCTCCAGAAATACAAGAATTAATGGTTCATTCATTACCAGGCTTTGAAAAAGCTAAAATAATAAAATATGGATATGCAATAGAATATGATGCAATTTATCCAACACAGTTAAAAGCATCATTAGAGACAAAAATAATAGAAAACTTATATACTGCAGGACAAATAAATGGAACAAGTGGATATGAAGAAGCAGCATGTCAAGGATTAATGGCCGGAATAAATGCATCATTAAAATTAGAAGGAAAAAAACCATTAGTATTAAAAAGAAATGAAGCATATATCGGAGTATTAATAGATGATTTAATAACAAAGGGGATAAGAGATCCATACAGGTTATTGACTAGTAGAGCAGAATTTAGACTATTATTAAGAAGTGATAATGCAGATCAAAGATTAAGAAAATATGGATATGATGTCGGTTTAATAAATGAAAAACAAATGACAAAATTAGAACAAAAAAAGAAAAAAATAAAAGAATGTTTAGAATGGACAAAAGAAAACAAATTAAAAATAACTAAAGAAATAGAAGAAATATTTAAAGAAAAAAACTTTTCTATACCAAATTCAACTTTATCATATGAACAATTACTGAGTAGACCAGAAATAACAGTAGAATTTTTAGAACAGTTTAATAAATTTCCATATGATGAAGAAATAAAAGAACAAGTTGAAATATATTTAAAATATAGAGGATATATAGAAAAATCTTATAAAGAGGCAGAAAAATTGTTAAAACTAGAAAAAAAACAAATTCCAAAAGACATAGATTATAATAAAATAAAAAATATAGCGAGTGAGGCAAGACAAAAATTAAATGAAGTAAGACCAACAACAATTGCACAAGCAATACGTATTAGTGGTGTAAATCCATCAGATATTTCAATACTTTCAGTATACTTAAAAAAGGAGTATGGAAAAAATGAATAAAGAAGAATTTATTGAAGAGTGTAAAAAAATAAATATAAATATATCTAATGAACAATTAATAAAACTAGATAAATTTTATCATTTAATTATAGAGTGGAACAAAAAAATTAATTTAACAAGAATAATAGATGAAAAAGAAGTATATTTAAAACACTTTTATGATAGTTTAACTTTAAATAAAGTAATTGAGTTAAATAATGTAAGAACATTGTGCGATGTTGGAACAGGAGCGGGATTTCCTGGAATAGTATTAAAAATAATATTTCCAAATATAAAAATTACACTAATAGATTCTCTTCAAAAAAGAGTAAATTATCTTAATGAAATAATAAAAGAATTAGAATTAGATAATATTGAA
>CADBGE010000004.1:0-1415 GCA_902794075.1 uncultured Erysipelotrichaceae bacterium
TATTCAAGTTTAGTTCCTTGTTTAGCCATAGGTGCTGGAGCACCTGCTGGTCTGTTATATTTTTGTTTATAATTTTGATAATTAGTAATTGCACTACCAACTAAAGCTTTTGTTTCAGGATCAGTTTTTGCTTGATTTATTGAATCTGCCCAATCTTTAAGAATTTTTTGAGTATAATAATCAGCTGTAGCTTCATCAATACCCATTCTATTTGCAAAGTTTGCAATAGCTTCTTGTGGTTTACCTGCTGCTAATCCCTGAAGTAATTCAATCATTGCTTCTCTTTGTGCATCACCTTGTTCTTGAGCAACTTGTTGTTGATTAATAGCACCACCTGCTTGAAAATATTTCATAATTTTTCCTCCATTTTTATCCCAACCTATGTGTTCAAAATTAATTGAATGATCAGGATTTACAGCATAATTACCCATTCTTTTATTTTCATCATCCCAAACTCTACCATTATTATAGAACACTAATCTTCTACCATCAAAAGATAATCCACCTTTTTTTGTAATTCTAGTTCCATAATTTCTTTCATCATTTCTTCCAGCTAATCCACCTAAACCTCTTTTTTTACTATTATAATATTTCTAGATTTCACTATACCATGGAGTTTCTTCAGCTGGAGTTTTTTGTTGCTAAGCAATTGGTGTATTTTGAACATGTTGTAAAGCATCCCAAACAGCTTTAGATTTAGTCCAAAACTTACCATCAGCTTCTAGTCCATTTTCCATTTGCCATTTTTTTACTTCATCAAGATTATTGAATCCATATTTTTTAGCTTGAGCTAACCAAAAAGCTTCACTACGTTGTGTAGTAGTTGGTGTAGTTGGTGTAGTAGTTGGTGTAGTAGTTGGTGTAGTTGTAGCTTGCGGTAATAAACCAGATAATTCATCAAATTGTGCCTGAGTAATATACTGTCCATTTAAAGCAGCTTGCAAAGCATCTTTATTAAATCTTATTTTTCCATTTTCTCCAGGAGTTAATCCAAGAGTTGTTTTATAGAAAGCGGCTAAACCATTATCAGTAATTTTTCCATTATCTAACATTTTGTCTAATATATCATACTTACCGTTAGCATACATTGCTTGAAGTAATTTAGTAGACATATTATCCCAACTAAAATCACCATCTTTATCAAAATTTATATCCCAATTATATGTTTTATTAGAAGCAGTTTGAGTGGTAGTTGGAGTAGTAACAGTTTTGGCGGTTGTACCTGGAACGTTTGGATTTCCTACCTAAAATTGTTGTAAAGATTGCATTCTTTCAGCATCTTTTTGCATTTTTCTAATATCTCTCCAATTGGAACCTGGAGCAATAGTTTGTAATTTTCCATCCATTCCTTTAACTCCACCACCAACTTCTGCTAAAGTTTTTAAATCTCTTCTAGACATTCCAGCTAAATTATA
>CADBGE010000004.1:1422-43792 GCA_902794075.1 uncultured Erysipelotrichaceae bacterium
TTCTGATGGTTCTTGTACTGTAACCTATGTTTGAGGAGTAGGTACTAATTTAGGTTCTTCAGGGAGCAAACCTTCTTGTTCTGCCCACATCTAACTACCCTTCTAAAAATATTTTATTTTATTCATTTTACAAGTTCTAAGTCTTTTGTATTAAACACATCTTCTTGAATGAATCCATCTTTAGTAAACCATCTGCAACGTATTCCTCTTAGGATTCCTTCTTTATCATCGTCATGTTTCATCATACTGTTTACTTTTTTAACAACAAGCATGATAGGTTTATTTGGAATGTCCTATCGAATAGTTACAACATCACCTGGGGAAAAGAAAACTTTTTCTTCCATAATAATTATTATTTAAGGTTAAATCTTTCGTTTAAATCATCATTAATTACACAGATAGCTCTAGTTTCATTAACTAGTCTAAATCCAAAGTTATAGAAAGGAACTACTACCTCATTTGGTACATACCACATAATAGTATCTCCGCTACGTAACCATTTACATTCAGGGCCAGTCTCAATAACTACACCCACTTTAATCATTTGCTCTGCCTCTTCATATTCTCCAGTTTGATTACTCTTATATTCAGGAACCATTCCACCTAGATCTATGATAAGGCCAGAACTTGGATCGACTTTTACTTTTTGGAATGGGTTCTCTTTGAATGGGCGTACAATAACATAATTTGCCACAGGCATTATTTGTACACCATTGAGATTCTTTGCATATTCATCGGCAGCTTCTTGTAATTTAGCTTCATGATTAGCAAATTTGTCCTCTATCTTTTGAATACCATCATTCCATTTCTCACGTTTCATGTTATCAATGTGTTCATCTAAAGTTTTATCATTTACATTAAAAAATATAGCATCAGAGTCTACTTTGCTAATTTGTCTTGCAAGTTTTTCTTGCTCACTTAATTCATTTCTCATAATTCATTATTTTAAGTTATACATTACCATTTCCCAGCTACACATTTTGCATTAGGTAAAGTTGTCTTAGCTAGGAGTCGACAACCACACCCTTGTACATAACCTTCTAAAGGTTTTAAAGATACCCTGTTAGTGTCAGGATCTAACCAAAGTTTTCTATTGCAGACGCCTCCCCACTCTACTGAGTATATAGGACATTTCTTGCATATCTATAATCTTTTTTCTGAGATATCCTCATTTAAGCCGACCAATTCGTTAAGGTGGCCTTGTACTATTTGTCCAACTGGTAGTTTCATTCTATTAAAATTTAAATAACCCTTAAATAAAGAATTGAAGTGATTTTACCTCGAAACGGCAGAAATACTCTTTTATAAAAAGATAAGGGTTAGTATTCTATAGGAGTCCTTTTTGCTCTTTGCATTTGTTTTATAAGGTCTTTCTTATAAAATGCTAGCATACGTTCTACCTCCGTCTTTAAATAGTCACAATGATATAGAGTATTATTTCCTTCATGGTCATAATGATTTAAAATAAGGTCTTTAATTACAAAATTTGGATTAATTTTCTGTAACATCCAAGCATAAGTAGATAATTGTAACTGATAATGATTAAAATTACAATCATCTAAATTATTTAATGGATATAACATCTTAACAGATGATTTTGTTGTAGTGTTAAAACCTCCTTTTAAATCTAGTTTCTTGTTTGTCTTATGGTCAATAATAACAATTTCATTACCATTTTTTACCAAACAGTCTATCTGACCAGCAATATTAAGAATACCATCATCAGATGTTCTTGATATTAAATACTCTGGATAGACTCCATAAGGTAAATCAAGTTCAGTGTAATTACGTCTACATTCAAATTTACCACCCAAGCCAAACTTCTTCAACTCAACATTTTTACCACCAGCATAAAATTCATTTTCTAATTGGGCATGTATTTTAGTTCCTCGTTCACAGGATTTTCTATTTTCCTCATCCCAAGCATCTAAAATATCTTGTTGAGTTTTGTTAAATTCATTTTCAGTAATATCATATACATCTAAAATTGATTTATCAAATCGTTTGGTATTAAGAAGTGATTTCTTTTCTATCTTCCAACTATCTGGAGGTATTAATTTCTCAAGTGCTTTATAAGCACTCCAAAAATCTCGATCAAATGGTTGACCAAACTTTTCAATTAAAGTAGTTACTGAAATAAATTTTTTACTTTCATCATTTACATTCCAATAACGATGCTTCTCTTCATTAAAAGCGATAGCCCCGTTTTGTTTATCAATTTGCATACTCATTATCATTAATTTTTAATATTTCTAATTTTATTCGTCTTTACCTTTTCCTACTTTATACTTGTAGGAATAATCTACACCTACTAAAGCTCCTACGAATGTTAGTGTTTCTCCATATGCTACAAGCACAGAAGAGTGAATCTCACCAGTTGGAGGAACCCAAAATGAGGCTATTAATAAACCAATGCCAAAAAACACTAGTACTACTGCTAGCCACAATTGCGTTGTGAGTTTGCTGAATCTTTTCACAGTTTAATGTTTCTAATCGTTTTTAAATAAACAAATAAATACAATTCGCAAGAAGTCGAATCTCATAAACTTGTTCTAACCTTTATTTATTTTGAATTTATTAAATTTAGCGATATTATTAGTTAAAACAAAATTAAAAGATATGAATAATGAAAATTCAATTAAACTCAATTAATTTTTATGATGACATTTCTCCACAAGAAGAAATAATTGATTCTATGAATAATTCTACTAAACTTATTCCAATAGGTGGGACTGGAATACATATAAAAAAGAAAAATAGAGGAAAATTTACTTCATATTGTGGAGGTAAAGTAACTGATGCTTGTATATAGAAAGGTAAGAATAGTTCAAATCCTGCAATTAGAAAAAGAGCAACATTTGCTGATAATGCCAGGCATTGGGCTAAAAAGCATTAGACTGGAGGTAAAATAGATTTAAGTAAATTATTTATAGATGTTGATAATCCTACTGAATTTGAATATGCAAGGATTAATAGTAATTATGATGATTTATTTTATGATGAACCCTTAATAAACACTCATCAGAAACCTGTTAAATCAGTAACTCCTTAGTATCAAATTCCAGAATTTTTGACTAATCCTAGATCTATTGGAGATGTTCCAGAAACTCCTAAAAAACCAATATCAACTATTGATAATAATCCTGTATTAAAATATATTAAACCACATTTAGGTAAACCCTATAGAGTTGGAAATTATGATTGTTCAAATTTTGTAAGTAGAATTATTAAAGATATGGGTTATAAATTATATGGTAATTGCCGTACTCTTTATAATGGAACTTCTAGAATAGATATAAGTGATATTAAGCCAGGAGATTTAATATTTTTATAGAATACTCAGCCTGGTAAAGTTGGAAAAGGTTTAGCTAGTCATGTTGCAATGGTAACTAATACTGATAAATTAAAAGATGGTATTATTGAAGTTGCTCATAATGGTAGAACTGGGGGAGTTTCAAATATTACTGAATGGAATTTAAATAATGGGTTCTATCACGATCATTTGTTAGGAGCTGGAAGACTTATATAGCAAGGTAGAAATGGTATGAAATTTTTTCAATTAGGAGGAACTTTACCATTTATAGGTGTATCTGATGCATTTCAAGATGTTGATGAAATTCCTTCTTTTGAAAGGAACTATTATTTATAGTAGGATTTTGATGAACCTATTACATTTGAGGGGCCTTAGAAAAAAGAAGAAAATGTAAAAGAAGAATATAGTATCCCTTCACTGTTAATGACACCTAGAGAAATTACAGCACACCCTTCTTCTACTCAAACTTCAGTTAAATATTCTGGTAATAATTATGAAGTGTTTAATAATAATCTAAATCAATATATAAAAGAGCATCCTGATGCAAATAAATATAAAGATTTATTAACAGCTATTGCTAAACATGAAAGTAATTTTAACCATTCTATTTAGAATACAGCTGGTGCTCCTGCATATGGATATTTTCAATTTTGGGAGGATGGTCAAATAAATAATATAACCAAATATTCTGGACTAAGCATTGAAGATTTTAGAAATAATCCTAAAGCTTAGATTGAAGCTGCGGTTAAGATGGCTAAAAGTATTGAAAATCAATTTAATTCAGAAGATTTAAGAATTGCTAAAGCTAAAGGATATAATATGAATCAACTTATTCGAGGTGCTTGGTTAGGTGGAGTAGGTGGAGTAAGGAAAGTATTAAGAGATTAGGGTGATCCTTCAGATAGTAAATGGTATAAAAATGGCAAGGGTAGAAGTGTTAAACAAGCAATGGATGAACAAATATAATAATTAGAATATGGGCTTTTAAAATATATAATGAAATATGTTAAAGTTAATACCTAAACATTAGAATGGATAGCATATTGTTAGAAGTGGAGATACATTTTCTGGAATTGCTAAAAAGTATGGAACAAACTAGCAAACACTTAAACAATTAAACCCATAGATTAAAAATATAGATAGACTTTCTATAGGAGATATAGTATATTATTTACCTTAGAATAAAATTACTTAGGTAAAGACAATAGATGGAATTAAAAGTACTACAAATTCTGTTAATTTAACTCCAGTTAATATAGGTAAGTTTAATACTATTGTTAATCATAATGGATCATTATTAAAAGTTGACAATGGATTACTAACTAATTTAGATAATTATTTAATATCCAAGAATGTTGGACTCCCATAGAGACAAGCCATTCTTTATAGTGTAGTTCAAGAGGGAAGTACTACAGGGCCCCACAGTAATGGTGCTTATGGCTATTTAGGGTGGAGAGGTGATAGAATTCCTGGAAAAGGAGTTAATTAGATGTAGTATTTATATGATACTGTATTTGGAACATTTAATACTAACCATTGGAATGATGGAGGTGTAGGTAGTGGATATAAAACAGGAAGAGCAGCGTAGCAATCTTTTATTAATGCTAAAACAGTACAAGATGCTTTAAGAGCTCTTAATTACGGATATATAAGACCCGATCTATCTATTAGTAAATTTAGAAGTGCCAATGGTGCTAATTATTTTTAGTCAGGAGGAAAGTTAAAACTTATATCAAAATGAAATATAATAGAAAGTGGTAATTATTATTTCAGTCAGAAAACAATAAAGGCGAACTCGTTTTTACGGGCTCGCCTTTTTATTTATTTGATATTATCAGTTGTTTTACTTACTGTGTATGCTACTCCATTTCTTGTTAAATAACATTCCGCCTCATTTGCAGCACATTTAATAGGAGTCAATCCTAAAGTACAATGGCATATCCCAGAACCTCCATTAGAAGGGTGATTACTGCAATTTCTACAAGCTTCTGGAATAGCATCTTTTAAATTGAAACCGGAAACAGTGTAAAATTCTGGCTCTTTATATTTCCAATCTTTTACTTGCTGAAAAGGAATATTTATTTGAGGAATGGGACATTGCCTTCCTCTATCAAATTCTTTTTGTAAGAGTTCATTTAACTCACTAACTGAGATTTCCATTATTTTATTCTTTTAATTTTATTAATCGGTATTGGTTCATACACTCTTAATTGCCAACAGTCTTTATTAAAGCTGTTACATTGAGCATCTTTTCTATAAGGATCGTATTCAACTTCAAGAACTACATCACCATAACATTCAGCTTCCTCTTTATCTACAGCTAAATATGTTTTTCTGAACTCTTGGAGTACAGTTTTTCTATCATTACTAAGAATACGGTCATAACCGTAAAGTTGACCATCTTTTTGAATTTGCTCCCAGTTTTCTTTTGTAGTTCCGTGATAGAAAATCATATTAATACTTTACACTGAGTTTATTCATTCTATCCATAAAATCTAAAAATGCTTGATCATTAGTTAATTCTACTTCTTCAACAAATTCAATTAATTCTTTGAATTGTTGTTCAATAGTTGCCATAAATTTAATTGGTAATATTCTATTCATAATCATTAAGTATTTTAGATGTCCGCCTAGGATTCGAACCCAGAAATGGTGGGTTAGAGCCACCCGTTTTACCATTAGACTACCGGACATTATATAGGAGAGAATTACTCTCCTTTATTATTTAGGTATTTATTAAATAATCTGTTTACTTCCTCAGTGTGTTCTTTAATACTTTGTTCTACAATTTCCTTAACAATAGCCTTGAAGATTTTGTAAGCAACTTTAATATTATCCATATTAGGATTCTCTTCCTCAAGAGTTGTCATTACTTGGAAAGCAGTAGGACTAGATATTTTGAGTCTTGCAGCAGCAGCTTCAAAGATTTCATCATCGAGATCCTCGATTTCTTGTCTAATTTTCTGGAGTTCAGTATTATCTTTCTTTTTAGAAATTAGAATTATTGTATTTCCTTTTTCATCTTTATTAATCTTTACATCATTTACATTTTCATCGGCAAGTAAAGCCACCAAATTTTCGAGTAATTTTTCCATATATTATTTATTTATTTAATATAATTAATTATAACTAACATTTTCCAATTTTCAAAGTAAATCAGTAAAGCAGAAAATATAAAATATAATATTTATAACTACTTTCCTTTAATTAATAAATTATATATGAGAATTTTTGTAATTCCAAATACTTCCAAAAATTTCGGGAAAAAGCATGCTTTTTGAAATAATATCACTATTCTATCTAAATTCCATTTAGTTCTAATAATTTTTTTAATTTAAATATTTCAGAATCTTTCTTTTCTAATTCTAATTTTAATAACTATATTTCTTTATACATATCATTACCAGCCTCTTTAGCAATACTTATACCTCTCTTCATTTTAAGAAGAGTATTTTCATTATTCATATTTTCTTTTCCGGTAACCCATCTTAAATTATCTACTCTGTTATTTCTTTTATCTCCATCTATATGATCTACTTCAGGTTTATTTTCAGGATTATCAATAAAAGCAGTAGCAACTAATCTATGCACTCTATACTATTTATTTAATTTAACTCTAAGATAACCTTTTTCGTTCATTTCTAATTTTCTAAGACGCTTAGTCTTAGAATTTCGAATATTACCAAAATTACTAACTTCGTACTTTGGCTCTTCCTCAATTACTTTCCAAATTTCTTCCATAAATTAATATAACTATATTTTTCCCAAAATCCCAACAATTTTAGGGAAACGAGTACATAAATTACCCCCGGCCTAAAATATACCCCCGGCCTATTTTATTTTAGAAGTTTTTTATATAATTAAACTTTTTTATAAATATTTTTAATTAGTTTTAAATAATTAACATATTTCCAGAATTCGGAAAATTATTTCCAGAATTTTTTCGAGAATTTGAAAAATTTTTTCAAGGATTTTCAAAATATTACAAAGTTACAAGAGAGAGAGGAGACTAAGTCCAAAGTCCCCCCACTAGAATTGATAATAAAACAATTAACATTTTAATATTAAAAAGTTATGGCAAACCAAAAATTAAGAGTAAAGAAGGAAGCGAAAGCCGCTATCCTCGAACGTCGTGCAAACGAAGGTAAATCAATCGTCTTTGACGGTCGTCGTGCTCTCGGCACTGAAATGAATGTCATCGAAGGACTCAGCACCCAGAAGTTTACTCCTACTACGGGTACAAACGCGGGCAAAGAGGTGCCGTTTGATGGCTGGAAAACCGACCGCGTGAACCGCTCGGGCAATCCTACCTATCTGACAATCAATGGCTTGGCTGCTTATACCAACAACAAGCAAGCCGATTGGGAGTGGATGCAGGGTAAGTCTGCAAACGATGCTTTCGCCCTCAAGAGCAAAAACGACGCCGCTCAACTTGATGAGATGGAAGACTTTTGCACCGCCGACAAGACTATCGTTGTCGTTGGTCGTGCTTTCCATCCTCGCTTCAAGGAGCAAGCCATCTATGCGTATGGTCAGAAGTAATTCTGGCTATACGCACCCCTTCGGGGGTTTTTCTGTGTATTCTTCGGTTGTTGGTATTTGTGTATTTGGGAGAGTTGTTGGTGAATGTATTGAAGATTTGGATAGTGGAGATAAGTATAAACTTTCCACTATTCATATTGATACAAAACCAAAATTCTTTACACTTATCCAAGAAGACACAGGAAATTTCAAGATTGTGAAAGAATTTCCTCTTAGTGAACGAGATTGGGACGAGGTCATAGGGGAGCGGACTCTCGCGCTCCTTTGACTTCTAGAATATTTCCTTTGATTTGCATACTTCAGTTTATTAACTTGTATAACATTTTCAAAAATAATACATTATTCCCAATTGGAATTTTTTGGGTAATTTTGGAAATTTTTGGAAATTTTTGGAGTTTAACAAAAATTGTATTTTATGAACTCCACGTCACTTGAGACGTAAACAGACTACTGATGAGACAAGCCGAAATCTAATAGATCTAGTCAATGCATCCTTGCCTAGCTAAGAGCTTCAATAGACATGTGATGTTAACCAAAATAGAAGCTCAAATCTTTGCCGAGAAATATTACAAGGTTAGAGTACACATGGGTCTTCTGTAATTCTACCAGTGGAAATAATCTGTAATTATTTCTCTCCAGAACAGGATATTTTATGTAACGTAAAAGAACATTTAGAATTACACCGTATAACAGTTCGGCTAAAAGTAGGAATACTGTAATCGTGTTAGTCAGCACGTTGTTAATCCGAAATTACTAAGGTGGCAACTTAGTGATTGGGTAGATAAACAAGGCGAATTGAAATTGCCACTTCAATTTGTTGAAAGCAGAAGCATAGGTGGAAAATGACAATCTGCATCGCGACTATGTTCCTTAGGTTGAAATTCCTTGAGTTCTCACATTATCTGAAAATGTTGAGAATCTCTAAAATCTCCTATTAATGAGAATACCTTGACGTGGTATAGGAGCTTATAACTAAAATTCTCAAAATACAAGTAAAACCGCAATAATATGACTCAAGAATTAAAACAAATGATTGAATCTGGAGAATTTTATTCTCGATTCAGAAAAGCAATTCACAATGTTGAAGATGGTTGTCTTATGATAAAATGGCTTGGAAAATATGTTTCAGAAATTCAAACATTTGCATTAGATAATCTTAATAGCAGAGGTGAATATATGCTTTGGATTGAACTTTATTCTGATTACGGACTTGGTCCTAGAATATTAGTTCGAGAATCTGAATTAGAAGATTTTCTGGAAGGAAAACCTCTTTCTGATGGTAGTTGTCTTTGTGGAAGAGGAATGTCAAATTGGAAAACAGTAACAATTTAAAACCGCAACAAAATGAACACAAAAATTTACGTTGTATCTGGTGCAGAACCTAGTTTAATGGGAGCAATAGAATCATACATTAATTTTAAAGATGCTCTTGATTATGTTGTTGAAATGATTAAAGATTTAGTATCAACAACAATTGAAGAGAGTGTTGATAAAGAGTGTGATGTTCATTTCAATTATAAAAATATTAGTATGCATTATGATGCTGAAAAGTTTTATGACCATACTGAAACTATTGTAGTTGAATATAATGAACCCAAACCAGTTACAGAAAATGGTAAGCCTATTGATTTAAATTGGGCTTTTGCAGTTCAAACTGTCGAACTTAAAACCGCATTAGAATGAAAAATATTGCAAAACACATTGGAAACATAATGATAATAGTGCTAGGACTATTCACAACACTTATTGCCTTCGCACTTCTCATATCTCTTGTATCTTGCAAGAGTAACGCTCAAACCACAACTGCCCAGAATGCCATTATCTTTGAATTTTCGAATGTTGATTCATGTGCATATGTGTGGGATGATGGATGCTTTCTCATCTGGTATGATGATGCCGATGCATTTGATTATGATGCTATGGCATATCGTGCTGGACGTGAGGAATGGTATGGTGAATTTGTGTATCTTGATATAGAAGATTCTCTTGTGGGAGAATTTCTTCAAGATTTTCACAAATACACTGAATTACATTCTGATTATAAATCTAACTGGGAACAGATGGATGAACTCTCACAGCATTGGGGTATTGTGAATTGGGATAAATTATCTGAATCATATGAACTTATACGTATACACGAGAAAGGATGGTGGTTCAAATGATTAATTATTCTATTGTACGTGATATTATTTGCAATCCTGAATTTCAGCGGTTGCAGTATATTGGTGGTGGTCAGGAATATCATCAAGAAGGGAGTGCATTCGTGCATTCTCTTCTTGTATTCCAAAATTCATTTGAGTTCTGGAATTCTCCTGAAACCAGTAATATGAATTACATTGCGTTGCTCCATGATGTTGGGAAAATCTACACTGGAAGAGAAAAAGCAAATGGTGATTGGGAGTATCCTAATCATGCTCGTGTTGGATCTGAAGCTCTCCAACAATTTCTTCCTGATATTCTACTTAAACCTGAATTCATTCTTCCGGCTAAATGGTTTATTGCAAACCATATTAAGCCACTATTTTGGGGATATAATGGATTTCCTCAGAAAACTGAAAATAATATAGAACTTGCAAAACTTGCTATTTGTGATTTGAAAGGAAGTTTTTCTAGAGAGCCACAAGGTGAAAAGATTGTAAGTTTATATGAATACATTCGTTGAAACTTGCCAAGGGATTAAATATTCCTGCAGGGTGCCGAGAGTTTAGGCATCCTGTCTTAATGTAGCCAATGACGGTCCAAAGCCCGTATGAAAAATACAGATGGGGACATAATTCATAGTTGGTACACGAGAGTTGTGTATTGACGCAAACCAACATTAGTTGGTAACAGACCGTTGTAATTCCCTTGGGAATTACAAATAAGGGTATAAGATTGTACTGGCCGGTTCAATTTGTTTGCACTATACCCTTGTTTAATGCAGCCAATATAGAAATATGTTGAGAGTCCAAAGCCTCTATAAATTGCAGATGGGACAAACACATTAATAACACATAAACACAGCACAACATGGCAAATCGCAAATTTAACGGTAGAGTTGTAATAACTCGTAAATCCGTAAAAGGAGAAAACAGTCAAGCAGCAAAAGTAGCTCGCTTTGACATGCAAAAGGAAGGAACAAAACTTCTTTCAGAAGATCAAGTTTTTACTCAGGAGGAACTTGATGAACTTTATGCGAAGGATGATCCTAATGAACCTTATTGGTGTAAATATTAACAACAATTAAAATAAAAAACAATATGGAGAACACAGTAAAAACAATACGCTTGGCCGTGGCGTATGAGAATGAGTATGGCCGTATTCTTTGGAATAAAGAATGGAGAATCTTCACCGTTGAAGTTGAGGGTGAAGAAGATGAAGAACGTAAAGACAATTTCAAACAACTCATAGACATTCTCCATGGAGAAATCCATGACTTCAGTCAGATGGTTACGTCTGACCCTGAGAATGAACGTGCTAGAGATGCTTTTACTAAGCGTTATGAAGTTCAGCTCTTTATGGCTGATTCTGATACTTATGCTATCATGGATCAGGGAGAGTGGGATGCTCGAAAAGTTGCTATGCGTGAACTGGCTGAAAAAATGCTCAAAGATGTTCTCAAAGAGCATCCGGAGATGATTAATCACATACCTCCAGAAATGCGCCATCGTTTTCAGTAATCGTTAAACTGGGATGCTTTATCAGGTTAGAGAATCGCCCGTGCCTTGGATTGCGTAAGTACGGAAGTCGTTGGTTCAAGTCCAACTAAAGCACAAATTTTTAAAACAATGAAACATGAAAGTAAAGATTCTGTGCTGGTTATTAACCAGCGTTATGATGCTCTGCATATTCGGAGTATCTGCCGTAGAGGCACCTATTTGGTGGTACATGATTTGTATTTGTATCGCCATATTGTGTGTGTTGTTTATACACACAATAAACCCAAAGTTTTGGGAAGATTCCAAATTAAGAGAATAACCATGTATGAAACTGTGTTCATATTGCCTCAATGAACATTTTTGCGGTTTTGTTCATCATTGAGGCATTTCCACATTACCGTAGAGAATATGTAGTGTGGGAACTATGAAAAATAAACATCTTTATGTGTTTCAACCCCAAATTAAAATTTCTTCATCTGGACTTTATAGGTTTGTTCAACCTAAAATGTCTATAATTGCTGAAGATGTTCAAGAAGCAAAAAGAAAACTTCAAGAAGATATTACAGTAGAAATTGTAGAGTTTGGAATACCACAAATCGATCCAGTTTAGCTTGTTTATAGTAAGTGAATAATAGTAACTGAATTCTTTAAAACAAGACTGGTAAGCAATGAACCAGAATACAAGAGTTGCAAACTTCTAGGATAATTTAGTGACCTAGCACAAATTAAATTATGGGTAAAAAACTTCATCCTAAAACTAAAGATTATGTATTCTCCCATGAGACTTCTCCAGAAATTGTGCCCGCTGGAAAACGCATTTTTGTGAAGGGTAACAAACATGGTCAGATTGAGGATGTGAATCCTCGGGAGGTTGCCAACATTAACCTTTTCACAAAGTATTACCATAGAGACCAGCGTGCATACGTTGATCAGTATGTGACTGAGGTGGTACGTTTGTGGAGAAAGGAGGTTTAAATGCCAAAAGGTGTAACTCCTGAACAGTTTGCCTATCGTATGAATACGTTAAAAGGGCAAACATCTGCGACAATTATCTATGACAGAGAACATGTTATAGAGCTTCTCAAAAGGTTTGATCTTCCTGCCAATAACAACTATCTTAAAAAGTATGTTGATTATGGCATGATTGTGAGGATCAAGCCTGGAGAATTTAAATTCCCTGCAGCTCCTGTGCATATTTCTAAAATCATTGATGCTCTTAATGAATTAAGAGAAGAAGGTAGAAAATATGCTGCTAAATCCAATGCTAAGAAGTGTGGCTTACTGGAAGAAGCTGAAGAGAACAAAGTTCACAAAATTCAGTCTGTTGAAGAACCCAATGATGAGGATAAAATTGCAAGATGCATTGATTTTCTCAAATCAAAGGGTTTTCTGATCCTCCGTCAAGTTTAATAATAGGCACAATTTTGCAATTAACTAAAAATTTCAATATTTCTTGGAAAATTGTAAAATTGTGCTTATTATATAAAACATGAGCGTAAGAAATATTTTAGATTACTTAGGTACTTGTGTGTTAGCACATTTATGCAAAAGTCGAGTCTAAAATCAAGTCCAGTGTTGGTAGACTGGGGTTTGTACCAAACCAGAGGTACACTCATTAAACTGGGGCTCTCTCGACGCCCAGATATAGGAGTAGTGCCTGTTCGAGAGTGAGTGCCATGTGGGAAGAAGTCCACAGCTCTACATGGTTACAATGAGGCCTTTCAGTAATGTTTAGGAGTGTTGCTGGGAATCGATAGCTAAGCTATGCTTCAGTAGCTAAGTTATTTAAAGTTTTTTGAAGCTTAGATTAAGTGTAAACGGCTCTACCTTAATTGAAAATTGAAGGAGTTTTATAGTCCCTTCCCGGAAAACAGTAAATTACTGTAACTATAAGATGCCGTGATGGTGGAATAGGTAGACACGAGGGACTTAAAATCCCTTGCCCGCAAGGGCGTGTGGGTTCAAGTCCCACTCGCGGTACAAAATTGCTGGTTTTGTATGACCTGCCAGTCAACAAATACAGCAATTTGGACGGATAATTGTTTTGTTGGCAGACAAACTTATCTGATAAAAATACAAGTCTTCTAATGGTAGGATATTCACGTAAATGAAAGATTTGGGTTCAAATCCCAACTGTATTCAAATAGTCGTAAACTACTAAGAATTTTCTATTTAATCGTTACTTTCATGTTCCTAGAAATCTTAGTGGCGACTGGCTTTCCTATTATGGCTTGTGGAGTAATTACCACAGTGGGTTCAATTCCCACATAGGAAACAAATTTTAAAACTACAAAGTTATGAAAACACTGAACAAGTTAATTTTCTTAGCTGCATTTGTGTGTATAATGATTACAACAATATTTGTTACACATGCAATCACAGTTAAAAGAGAATCTCACAAGGTTTCATATCTTGAGTACGTTTCTCTAAAAGAAGCAGAACTCCAGTATTGGAGGACGAAAGCCGAATTAGTTGATGTGGTTAATGATTATATTCATACCGCAGCTCCTAACTCTCTGCTTTCTGGGGTAATTCTAGTTGACGAGTGTAGAGAATTTGATGTTGATATTAAGTTAGTATTAGCTCAAGGACATCAAGAATCACACTTTGGGACTCAAGGATTGGCTGCAAAAACTAATAGTATATGGAATGTTGGTGCATTTGATAGTCTCACATATGATGAGATTCATAAAAGGCACATATTCTCTAATCCGAATCAATCTATTAAGCCTTACTTAGAGTTACTTACAACTAAATATTTAACTGGAAGCAAAACAGAAGAAGACCTATTGCGAAACTTTGTAAGCGTGGATGGAAAGAGATATGCATCTTCCTCTACATATGAGACTTCATTAACGTATAAATATGAAGCACTCAAAGCTACAAAGATTGATTCCCTGCAAGAGTCTTTGAATTATTGGACAATTAAATCCAATAGGCAGAATTGATCACCCTGCCAAACATGTATAGTTTAGGAATGAAAACGTTCTTTGGAAAGAGGTTAAGGTGGAAATCCTTAGCTGCATGTCATACAGTTTTACTTGAGTTTCTGTATAAACAAAATTCTTGAAATCTAGGTTAATTTCAGTGTAATCTCGCGAATCCTAGTAGTTAGTCTTATTAGTTTTAAATAGCAGCTTATATAAAAAGTAACGCTCAAGAGCTCAAGAGCTCAAAAGAGAGGTCTAGGTAAAGCTGTACTCCTAGATAAGACATTTATCATCCTTTTTACTTGTTAAGGAGAAAGAATAGAAACAAGTGTAGAACCTTAGTTTAAGTAGAAAAACCATATGATTTGGGGTGCAAGTCCTCTTAGGTTCTCTAATGGCTCTAGTATTCCGAGCTGTTAAAATTTGGAATACAAATGCTTACGATAAGTTAGTATTGTAAGGTGTTGGTAGGACACAGACTACTCGTGTGCAAAGCGTTATAATTTGTTGAGGGAGTTAAAAGGTATCTTCTGCAGAAGAATCTTCCAAAATGAGAAAATGGATATTTCTTACTAATCTTAAGAAATCCTAAAACCTTTTATGGACTGGTAGCTCAGTTGGTAGAGCAGCGGACTGAAAATCCGCGTGTCGTGTGGTTCAATTCCCACCCAGTCCACAAACTAGTCAGTAAATAGGTAGTTCTACTAAGAGAAACTAAGTATGCATTAATGTTTTCTCCTGACTAGGGAAGAATGAATCTAATACCGGTCCAATAAGTATTAACTACAGTAGCTTATTGTGAAGGAAGGGATAATACCGCCCTGAGACATTCTTCTAACATAAAGAATATATGTGCCTGCACCAAGTACAAGTGCCACACCTTGCTTAAGGAGGTTAATGAGTTCCCTAGCTCATTTATAAAATAGACAGTAGGGACGATCGGTGCGTGTGCCCACTCGGGTTGGGAACTGGACTGTCACTCCAGTAAAATAGAGGGTTCGAATCCCTCCGTATCGGCAAATGTGTTTTATATTGTTTTAGTTAACATTATGTTATGGGGACAGATTATAAATTTTTATTAATTAACTTAACAAACACAAAATGAAGAAATTCTTAGGGATTGTTATGGTAGCACTTTGTATGCTATTTGCTAGCTGCAACAGTTGCTCAAAGAAAGTAGATTCTGTCAGTAATGACACAGTAATTGAGATGGTAAAAGGTGTTGATGTTAACTATATCACTGGTTGTGATATTTCTTGGATGGGTATGCACTATCCAGATGTTGAATGGCGTTGGCTTGAATGTTGCGTTGACATGAAAGATTTTATCGATGAAGCAGACACTTGTGAAGTATTAGCAGTTGCTAACATCTTTTCGGTAATTGAAGTACTTGACTCTACAACTGGTGCATTTACATCTAAGGTAATTTTACGTGCTCATACTGCTGATACAAGTGTTATGGAAATTAAAGAAGGTCTTTGGGTAGGGGATGATCCAATGAATGAGTACAATCCTATGAACATTGATTTTCCTCATGCATGGGTAAGAATGATGGAAGCAAACTGTGTAAAACCTCATTCAAAACATTGTGTACTTCGTAAAGAAGTTGGGCCAAAAGCAGGTGTTGATCCTATTTACATTTTTGGAAACCAGTCTGCTCAGGTCTATGTTATGTCAAACAATGGTGATGTAACTACACACAATCCTGTATTTCCAAAGGACATTAACTATGTTGAAAAAGACGTAAATTATGATGGAACTGTTTATGGTCCACGTAATACACGTATTGGTTGTCCTCTTGGAGAATGGCCCTAATTAAATCAGCTCAGTGAAATTCTGGGCACTTGCACCCTTAGCTCAGCTGGTTAGCGTATGCGAGAGCACTACACTTTTAAAATTAGAAGCCTTGTACTGAAAGGTATAAGTGAAAACATCGCTAATTCAAGGAAAACTAAAGCCATTAAAGGTATGTCAACCTCGAGCAAGAAATTTTATCATTATGAATACAAAAACTAAAGGCAACATTGGTGAAGCTGTAATATTATCAGAATTCACTAAAAGAGGTATTTAGGTATGTATTCCATTTGGAGATGATGCTAAAAGTAACAGGATTCAAATGGTTAAGAATATGAAAGCAAAAATTAAATTTTGGTTAAAAATCTTTTTTGGTTTACCAATTTACAGAGTAGATGTTTTAATTTATATATTGAATAAAAACATCAAGTCTAATCATCCAGCTAAAGGATTATGTTATGCACTTAGTTCTGCATTAGATTGTGTTAAGGATAATATGTCTGTTCAGGAAATATTCCCCTTATTTTCTCCAAAAACCGCAAAACAATTCGGAGCATGTGCCCCAACAAGTTCTTACAGAAATTATTGGTGGCCAGAAGAAGATTGGAAAGGATCACGTAAGGATTATCTTTTATGGTTAATTGACCAATATAAAGATAATAAAGAAAATATAAGAAAACTCTAAGTTTCCAAACACCTTTAAAGGAGTATATGAGAGAATTTCTGCAAAACTTTCTTACAATTTTCATGATAACATTAGAAAAGTGTTGATAGAAAGGGAGCTTTGGTATTTTTCTAACTTTTCGTTAATTAAAATATGGAAAATACACGGAAACTTAATTCTCTTGTTTATTAGACCTGTGGTTTCTTCGTATAATATAAAGTAAGACGTACAGCAACCATTTTTGTTTTAACTTGTAAATTTAACAAACCAAAAAAGTCTTATGAACACCAACAACTTAGACACCCGTAGAAGTGAACTTGAGACTATCTTCAGTGAAAAATTTACTGAGAATGGTGATAAAGCATTTGATTCCACTGGAAACAAATTGCTTGACATTCTCTTTATGTCTGAGTACTACACAAAACATTTGAATGAAGTACCTAACATTGGAGACTCTCATGTCGCAAAATTGTTCTCTATGTTTATTAGAGATCCTAGATTTGGCTTAGGCCGTAGAGACCTTGGTCGTAGATTAATGTCTCAAACAATGCTCACACCACAGCGAATTGTAATGGCTGGTAGATATGATGATTTGTATCTCATGCCTGCATTTACTATGGAGAATCTTCGATATCTGTTTGAACAAGTTAAAGCAGGTAACGAGTTAGCTAAGAAATGGATGCCACGTTACAGTAGCAAACATCATGCTATTGCAAGAAATTTTGCAGGTATGCTTGATATGAACAAACAACAGTATGGTCATTTCATTAAAGCAAACACTGTAGAAAACACTATGAGTCGTAAACAGTGGGAGTATATTGATTTCAGTCATGTTCCTTCATTGGCTGCTATCAAATATGCTAAAGCTTTTCAAAAGCATCAACCTGAAAGATATGCTCAATATATTGAAGATGTCAAAGCAGGTAAGAAAGAACTTCACGTAGCAACAACCAATGTGTATGATATTTATAAGAATCGTCACAGTATTGATGCTGATGTATTCTATGGAAAGATAGAGAAGATTAACATTTCTTGCCTTCCTATTATTGATACATCTGGATCTATGCAAAGCAATGATGCTATTGGAAAAGCACTCTCCATTGGTAAATATTTATCTGATTGTTCTAGCTATTGTAACGGACAGTTCGTTATATTTAGTCATAATCCTCAATTAATCATTCAGCGTGGAGATACGTATAATGATCAAATCAATAACATTCTTGAAGATGGTAGAGATTGGGATATGAATACTAATCTTGGTGCTGTTATGAGAATACTTGGTAATTTGCAAAACGATTTTCCAGATTACCTCGTAATAATGAGTGACATGGAGTTTGACTATGGCAGTACCTCTAGCAAAGATAGATTAATGGCAGAGTGGACGAGCAGAGGAATTAAAACCAGAATTGTCTGGTGGAATTTCAATGCTCGTAACAAAACAACTCCAGAAACTGATCAATACGGAAATGTATTCATGTCTGGCTATTCACCAATGATGTTGAAGTATATGGAAGTGGGATTTGATGCTCATACATTCTTGCAGAAACTCCTTGCTGAGTATGCTAAGAACGCAGGTATTAAATTTGAAGACTAAGAATATATGGAAGTCATACAGCAAATTTCTCTTGGTTAACAAAAAATTTTGTGGTAATTTTTTAAGACGGTTCAAATCCGTCAAAATCTGACTTCTGAAATTCCTAACTTAGCAAATATATGGAACCCCTACAGCAAAATAAACTTTAGGATCAAACTTTTAATTTGATATTCTCTCTGGGTTCTGTTAGAAGTATATAGACGATTAGCTTCAGTAAAGTCTATAGGTGGTAATAGTAGTAATTCCTTAAATTCTACTCGCTTTTCGGCGTGATAGAGACGTTTGGTTATCCGATAATGACTCCCTTAACTGTGTGCCTGGGTTAACGTATCACAGAAGCCTATTTGAAAGTTTACGGGCTCTAGAACAAACGAGAAGAGTGTCTGAAGTAAACTCTTCGCCAAACTTTCAATGCCGACGTAGCTCAGTGGCAGAGCAGGGGTTTTGTAAACCTCAGGTCGAGATCTCGGTATTCTCCGTCGGCTCAAGCCGAAAGGTAATCACATTAATGACTTTGAGATATTTAATGTGGTTGGATTAAAATGTATGAATTGTGATAAACGCTCGGCGGTATGGGCATTCTCAACCCCAATACGGAGGACAGCTATCTAAAGAATTAATTAAAAAGATTATTGTAATATCATATGTAATGAATAATCCTACATTAAATAGATAAGGAAAACGACATTTTTAATCCTTTTATTTGAAAATCTTTTTAAAAATTTAAACATATGGCAGGTAAAACTATGTACGGAGGAGGTTCTTATGTTGGAAATCTCCACAAAAAAAGAAAAGGTATTCATTCTAAGTGCAAGAGTTCTAGTAATAAAAACTCAAAGAATTACCTAAAACGGTACAAAGGACAAGGACACGCATAAGTCCTCACATCGGGCGAAAGGTGTGCGTTTCATAGGTCTGGAAACGTAAATTAAAGTCCGTAGTCAAAGGGGAACGACGAAAAACAATCCCCACAGATTGAGCGAATAACTAGGAAAGAGTCCTCGTATAGCTATTAAAAGAGAATGGTATAACTCTTAAGGCCTTGAATACCATTACGCCTATGGTGCTGAACATTCACTCAATCTTTTTTTATTAACTTAATCCAAAACACATGTGTATTTTTAAGAAAAAAGAACAACCAGTTGTTGAATAGACTCCTGAAATTCAACCAATTGTAGAAAATCAAACAAAACAGGAGATTAAAGTGTTAGATACTGAGAGTCCTATAACTATTATATTAGGAACTGCTCATTTAAAGAGTACACCTGGTAAACGTTCACCTGATGGTGCTTTTAGAGAATATAAATTTTCAAGAGATGTTTGTCTAGACATTCAAAGAACATTGAGTGAACTTGGTTATAGATGTATTATTGATTATATTGATGACGATATGGAAAATTCTAAAAAAGAGTTGGAAGCTCGTTGTTAGATAGTTAATAATATATGTAGACAGTACGGAGCTAAAAATTGTCTATATGTATCAATTCATGCCAATGCAGCAGGCAATGGTGGTGAGTGGAAGAAGGCATATGGATGGAGTGCTTGGGTGTACAGAAATGGAAGTGAAAATTCTCGTAGATTAGCCAATTGCTTATTTGATGAAGTCAAAAAATTAGGCTTAAAAACTCGTTAGGAAAGTCCAAATAAAAAGTATTATGACTGTGGATTTTATGTTTGTAAGGCAACAAATTGTCCAGCAGTACTTACTGAAAACTTCTTTCAAGATTGTAGAGAAGAATGTGACTTTTTATTATCGAGTATAGGTCATTAGGCAATTGTGTCAATTCACGTTAATGGTATATTAAACTATTTAAAAGGTATGTAAAATGTTTCTCACTAAACTTTTCCAAAAACTGAAAGATCTTCCTCACTGGAGATGTCTTACTTGTGAGCATTTTTGTTGGTGGGATGGAGATTATTGTTGCTTAGATCAAAATAAAATATTAGTTGAATCTCCTAGTGGTAGAATCACTAGAGAACAATATGATACTTTGTGTCGACGATATAAGCATTGTTGGTTTTATAAAGAAGAGTGTTATAAACATAATAAAAATGGTTTGTATATTGAATTAGATAAATTAATAAAGAAATGATGTATTCATTAAATGAAATAGCTTTAATTCCAGCTATGACATCTTCTGTATCGTCTAGAGGTGAAGTTTGTTGTACATATGTGCATGAAGACAAACTTCCAATATTTGTTGCTCCAATGACTTCTTTAATAGATGAACACAACTTTCATATATATGAAAAATCTAATTTTCATGTTATCATGCCTATTTGGTCTGATAATTATAATGAAAGAATGGAGAATTTAAAGAAAGGAAATTGGACTGCATTAACTCTTGATGAATTTATTCATTGTTTTTGTTCTGTAATTATACCTGATGATTATAAAGTAATTTATCACGTCCTTATTGACTGTGCAAACGGTCATATGGAAAAACTTCTCCAGGCAGTTAAAGATGCAAAACAGGAATATGGTTCACAATTAGAAATAATGGCTGGAAATCTTGCAACTCCAGATACATATCGTGCATATTGTGATGCTGGAGTTGATTATTGCAGACTTGGAATTGGTGGAAATATTGTGTGTGAGACTGGTTCTCTTACTGGATTTCATACAAGTTTACCTTGGTTATTAACTAAGATAAAAGAAATTAAATCTACAATACCCAATCCAACTTGTAAAATAGTTGCTGATGGTGGTGTTAATTCCATTTCTAAAATAATCAAATGTCTTGCTCTTGGAGCTGACTATGTAATGTGTGGTTATTTGTTTTCTCAAGTGGATAGTGTTGCAAGAAATACTAAGAAAGTACCAGTAACTGATACTTTTTCTGAGATACATAATCTATATTATGGTCAGGCATCTGTTCAAGGTCAACTTGACAGATTTGGTCTAAGAAAAGACATACAAAGGGTTGAAGGTTCTGAAACTTATGTTCCTATTAAATATCAATTTTTGCAAGGATTAGCAGATGAAATAAAACGTGCATTAGAAAGTGCAATGTCTTATGCAGGTGCTTTCACTTTGGAAGAATTTGTAGGAAATGTAAAGTATGAGATTCAAAGCCCAGAGGAATATAAGTCTTTTAATGCATAATGTGTCAAGCTTGAGGAGTGCTGACGTTAAATATAGAACTCCTTTTTACGCGAGTATCGTTCAATGGTAGGATAGGGCCCCTCCAAGGCTTAGATGTGAGTTCGATTCTCATTACTCGCTCAAAATTTCTTATATTGTTTGTTGAGGCTCTTAAAAAGGCTGAAATGGAAGTAATGAAAGAAGTTGAAGAATTATTAGTTGAAATTTATACAAGTGGAAGTAGAATTTCGTTTCTAACGCAGAGCAAACTGGACAGTTAGTGTAATCAATCGTGAGGTAAGCTTGTATATCTAGCTAGAATTTCAACTAATTTGGAGAGGTGCCGGAGTCTGGTTTATCGGAACGGTCTTGAATCCAATTCGAGTGCTATGGCGAGAAATCCCATAGTAGAAGCATCTTAATTCGGTGAAAATCCTTAATATGATACAATGTTAGTCGTAACAGGGACAATATAATTGTTACAAGGAAACGACATTAATCGCAGACCTGAACCCTACTTAGGGATGTGGTGGTAATGGCCCACTTGAAACAGAAAACGTGAAGCTAAAGTATCAACACTAACCAATAATGTGTAAGGACAACGCCGAGCTAAATTAAGTAGAAAGATATCGGGAGTAATTACAGATATTGTTGATTTTAATAGAAGATTATTTCAACGTTTTCTACTTATAAATGTGTACAGACTATAGAGGTGCAGCCTAAGTTGAAATTTATGTTTATTAAGAAATACTGGTTGAAAGATACCGTAATAATTCAAAGGGAATAGAATAGTCTTTTTAAACATATCTTGCAAGAATTTCAATATGGTTATAACATAGTCGAGACTACAACTAGTCACATAAGCGATGCTAAAGCGTGACAGGCTATGGTAACATAGTGTAGTAAGGAAAACCGTCGCTCGGAGGAATCTGGGCCTAGGGTTCGAATCCCTATCTCTCCACTAAGACAAGTTGTAAAATCAGAAATGGTATACCGCAATTGTGTTGACTTGTCTAACTTATAAGGAACCCTAACAACAAAAACATCAGAAAATTCCGCCTTTTACGCAGAAGATATGAATGGGTTCTGAATTTACTAACCAAATAAATAAAAACTTATGGAAATTTTAATGACAATGTTTGCCACCTTCGTGGCATTTGTATCAGGTATTCTGGTACTAACGTAGACAGTTAACAAACTGTTTAAAGTAGAAAATTCTCAGATCAAACTGATTGTATCTTGGGTACTTTCAATTGGACTTGCACTAATTGCATTTGCTTTACAACTTGGCTTCTTTGCTGATTGTGGAACAATTGATATGTGGCAAGGATGGGTTAAAGCTGGACTTATTGGTTTTGGCTCTGGTCTATGTGCTAATGGAATGTATGACCGTGATGAAGTTTGGAACTTCTTACAGTGGATATTTTCAATGTTTAAATCTAAGAAATAAATAATTATCTAGACGGACAAGGCTTTGGCAGGTGATAGTCTTTTCAATGTGGAACAAAGGATTAAATTGGCTATACCACATTTTCAAGATTAAACAGACTGGTGGGACGCGAGTGGTCTAGGTAAATAGGGTAGTGCGGTAGTTGGTCACCGGCTTCATTTGGGATGAAGACATTCACGCAGGTTCGAGTCCTGTCTACCCTAGAGATATAAGTAGTAAACCTCCACGTGGTATATCTTGGGTAACGCTAATTACTACATAAATTTTTTAAAATATGGGTTATATTTATTGTATTACAAATTTAATTAACAATAAACGTTACGTTGGAAAAACTACTTCCGATATAGAAGAACGTTTTAAAGAACATTGTTAGGATAGTTAGAGAGAAAGATGCGAAAAGAGACCTTTATATGATGCTATGAATAAGTATGGTATAGAGAATTTTAAAGTTGAAATGTTAGAGGAAGTAAAAGATGATGATAAATTATCAGATAGAGAAATTTATTGGATTTCCGAATTAAATACTTATGGATCTGCTGGATATAATGCCACAAAAGGTGGAGATGGTAAAGTTTTATATGACTATAATGAAATTATAGAATTAGCTTTATTAGGATATAAAACTTATCAGATTCACGAAAAAGTAGGTTGTTGTTATGATGTTATTCAAAAAGTATTAAAAGCACATAATATAAAACTAAGAAATTCAAATTCAAGATATGTAGCTCAATATGATTTAGCAGGAAACTTTATTCAAACTTTCCCATCTGCATGTGATGCTCAACAATGGTTATACGATCATGGTTTATCTAAAAATAAAAGAGATGGTAATAAAATAAATTCATGTTGTAATCATAAGTTAGAAAAATACTGTAAATATAAATGGGAATATTTACCTGATCCTGAATAAGATAATATTGTCCTATGGTGTAATGATAAACATTTTGGATGTTTCAGTCGAGGTTCGATTCCTCGTAGGACAACAAATTTTAATAATTAACAATATGAAAAAAGTACAAGATTTACCGCAGCCATTCCAAGACAGAATAGCTCGTTTCAACAGATTGTTCCAAGCAGGAACTGAAGACCATCACGATTTTGAACATCATTTTGATGATGATGGAAAAACTCCAGGACTTTTCCAATATGAAATGTTCTGTATTGAAACTGCATTAGCATTTGCAGAATTACTTCCTACTAAAGAAGCTTTTGAAGCATTCATTGAGGAATGTGAAAAAGAATTCAAAGAAAATCCTCCGGAGAAATACAACTGGGAATCTGATGAAGATTATCAGAAAAGAATTAATGAAGGTCCAGGTCTTTACGAAGTTGTAAAGAAACTTTGTGAAGAGCATCCTGAGAATAAAATTCGTGAAGAAGAACATTCTGGTAATACTATGGGAGCATCTTGGCTCTTATTTAGAACTTACATTTCGTACCCAGAATTGGTACAATATGCTCACGGTTCTCTTGCTCCTCTTATTGGAGATGAGGGATATTATGATGATCGTTCTGATTTACCAGAAATGAAGTAAATATGGAAGGTATAAATTTCTAGAGTTTATACGTAATTGGTATAAGACATAAGAGAGTACTTGTATACAGTCAACCCACTGTCTAATCTGGGTCCGAACCAGACTTCCATACGTAATAGTGTTTTAGCAAGGATCACTTTCAAACATCCAAGCCTTTCTCCCTTAGCTAGTTAAAGGGACATTCTCTATGAGAAGAGCGTCGTTTGCAAGTTTTTACGATAATCCGAAACTTGCATTTGGGCCGTGTAGTGTAATGGTAGCACGTCTCCTTTGCACGGAGACAGAGGGGTTCGAATCCCACATGTGTCCACTAAGTCTTCTAAAAAATAATCATCTTTCTGATTTCTGTTGACATGTTGTTGATTATTTTTATTGTTAGTTTATTTGTTTATATAGGTTTTGCTTATTTTTCCTTGAAGACTTATATATTGCGGATTAGAGGAGCTGGTCATCTCGCGGGTCTTATAAGCCCAAGCCTGCCAAAAGCAGGCCACAGGTTCGAATCCTGTATCCGCTAGGGAATTTGATAGAAACCTCCACGTGGTTATTCCTGGGTAACGCTAATTCTATCTTTAAGTAAGTTTAATATAAATAAGATAATACAACTATGTTAAATGAACAGATTGACAATTTAATTAAAGAAGCAATGCTTGAAAAAGATGCTTTACGTACAAATGTACTTAGAGCAATCAAAGCAAAGTTTCTTGAATTTAAGACTGCAAAGAATGCAAAGCCTTTAGATGAAGCTGCTGAAATTTCTATTCTTAACAAAATGGTTAAAGATAGAGAAGAATCAGCAATGTTATATTCAAAAAATAAGAGAGATGATTTAGCTGAAGCTGAATTAGCTGAAGTTAATGTTCTTATTGAATTTCTTCCTAAACCAGTAACAGAGGAAGAACTTAATAATGCAATTACTGAAATCATTACTAATATAGAGCCCATAAAGAAAAATATGGGCTTAATTATTAAAGAGGTTAAAGTAAAATATCCTCAAGCTGATGGTAAAGTTCTTGCAAAATTAGTTCAAAGTAAACTTGTTAGCTAAAATTTCCATATGTGTTTTGGTAAAGAAACTAAAATTTCTAGAAGTTTCCTTGAAAAAGTCTTTCACTAGAATACTGCCCATATAGCTCAGTTGGTTCAGAGCATCTGACTTACATTCAGAAGGTCATAGGTTCGAATCCTATTGTGGGCACTAAAAGAGAACATCATTATGCAGAGGAGAAGGCCTCGATCAGCTGCAGTATGTTTCTATACCACAGACAAGTACAAGTTGGTAGTGGTTCTTTAAAGGTATCGAGGTAATTGGGTAGGTAGACCGTAATTGGTAGCGGGCCTGACTGTAGATCAGGTGCTTTGGCCTTGGGGGTTCAAGTCCTCCCCTGCCCACTATGAGAACTCATTAACGAATGATGCTCGAAAGATAATTAAGTATGGCTATAAAGTTAAATGAGTATATGGGGGTATTTTGGTTTTGATTTCAGGTATCGGGTAAGAAAACAAGCAAGGAGAGCATTATCCTTAAATGATGCAAACAATAAATGACAATAATAACGTAATTCGTCATTCTTTCAGAACTGTTTCTTATAGAGCAGCTGCCTGAGGTTGAGTTAGTAAGTAACTTAGAAACAGAAAACTTACATGAATTGTGGTAATTGTGTAAACTTTAAACCACTCTGGGAAGGTTCTAACCGAGGTACTTGTTTGGCATTAATGACTATGATGTATAAACATTTTAGTTGTTCATCACCAAAGAATTACAAGAAAGGTGGATTACAACTTTCCCTATTTTGAGTTTATCTATTCTTTAAAAATAGATTGGAGGGACGGGACTAGTAAATCTAGTTACTTCAGTTTGTTCATTCTGTAAAAATGAACTGGTGGACAGTTGCTGTTAAATTCAGCAGCCCTAGAGAAGTTCAACTCTTAAAAATAGAACTAAGCTTGTAATAAATTTTCTTATCTAGTGCAGGAAAGACTGCGGTTTAACATATCGGACCGCGTTAAATTGGGTGAATTCAGGGAACGCTAAATAAAAAGCTCAGAACTAGCTTTTTACATGCCAATCCTGAGCTAAGCATAAGGTACACCTTATGAAAGTGCAACGACTACTGGAGAACTAAAGTGTTCTTAATAACCAGCTTGAGCGCCCAACACTTAATTATTAAGTGATGAGATAGTCTAATCTTCATCGAAAGATGAAGCGAAAACTGAAATTTGTTTTAAGAAATGTTTTGTTTGAGAATCACTCATAGTGCTTTTCATATAATTAATTGGTGTTGAAACCCATTGAACATTTCCTTTGATATAACCTTTACTAGAATCTATTCTATCTAAAGAAGCTCTAGTTGTTATATCTTGGTCTTTTGTGTAATTATCTTCTGGAAGAACTAGTTTTAATCCTGAATATGGGCAAATTCCTTTTTGTTCTTCCCACAACCATTTTAAATATTCAAGGTCAATATTCATTTCTTTTTCAAAACGTCTTTTTACGCATCTAAATGTATATCGAAATGGAGTATATTCATCTCTTCTATTTCCTTGTATTTTGCGTAGTTGTTCTAATTGTTTTTGAGATGGGATTCGAGTTTTACCTTTTTTATTATAATGGGCTGCACAAGAACCACAACAATAATTTGGTTTTCCGTAATCTATATTTCTTTTATATTCTGAACTAGTTTTAATAGCTTCTTCACCGCAGCCATCACAAATAAATTCAGTAAGTTTTCTAGATCTGTAACTAGAGGGAAGTGTATCTTCCTCCACAGCTTTTTTATATTCACTAAGTTTCATATTTAATAAAATTTTAAATTAATTTATTGTTTATTAAAATATAACTGTAATTATAATATAAAAGAAATATATTTACAAAATATGCGATTCCGCATACCTCCACTCCACGGTGTGGTTTTGAATTTCAAGCACATCGTAAAAATAGAAGTATATCATAAGTTAATGTACCTAAAAGGTTATGGAAGTTCAAGTCTTCCTACTTCTACTAGAGATAATATTTAATTATTAGTGCAATATTGTCTTAAATTGGTGTCTAATCCACATCAGGCCAAATAGGATTCGTTTAGTATACGTGAATTACTACGCTATTTAGTAAGGCTATAGCGTTACACACAACCTTATAAACTTCAGGACTATAGACTGGCACAGGAAGTTCAACATTACCGTGTTTCAATGTGCAAATAAGGGCATGTAACTCAGCTGGTTAGAGTACCTCTCTGATAAGGAGGAAGTCGCTGGTTCAAATCCAGCCATGCCCACAAAATTTTTAACAATATGACAAAAGAAGAATTTGTATCCGAAGTAAAGAGCGTGGCTGGAAAAATGAGAAAAGATCATCCAGAATTACGCAAAGGACAAGCAATCTTCAATGTTGTTGACAGAAGTTTCAATAATATTGCTAGAATTGCTCAATTCGATTATGGTGTAGATTGTTTCTATGACGATTCCATGATTGAACCATTTTTAGATAAATGTTATGAACTTTTTAATAAAATGTACGAACATGAGTGATTCACAGCAAGTAACTTCGGGAGGTTTTGGATTAAGTACAGTATTATTTATTGTATTTTTAGTTCTTAAACTTACTAATACTATAGATTGGTCATGGTGGTGGGTAACAAGTCCTCTATGGATTTCTGCTGGATTTATTATAATCATTTTATTAATCATTATGGTTATTGCAATCTGTGCAGCCATGTTAAAGTAAAAGATTATGTTTAAGTTTTTAAAAGATTATTTTGGTTTTTGGATAAAGAAACGTAGATTTGATTGCAAATTAAAGAAAGCAAACAATGCTATGTCTGATTTAGAAAGAGCCTTCAAAAAATGTAAACAATGACTGTAAGGCGTATAAAGGAAATAATAGAATGGCTTAATAAAAATAAAAAGTCTTCTCCTAATAAAATGGAAACTCTTAAATGGTTTATACTTAAAGAAATGAAAATAAAATGAAAAAGTTTTTTAAATGGGCAGCGATTGCTAGCGTTATAGGACTAGTTCTCACTTCAATTAGTGAAACTAAAGAAAAATCTAACTCAAACCCTAACACTTAATTGTGTTCATAGTATACTGAGTTATTCTGAATTGTCGTATGGGGAGGAAATTCAGACGATGGCTAGAATCGTGATGACCAAAATGACAGTTACGGAGACGTCTAGCGGCTGTCAGATTGGGATGTAGCTCAGCTGGTTAGAGCAGTATCCTTATAAGATAAAGGTCGCCAGTTCAAACCTGGCCATCCCAACAACAAATTTTTAACAATATGAAAACAATTGAAGAAATTTTAAAAAATTACGAAGAAGAATGGGAAACCTCTCTAGATGATAGATTTGGTGCTCGTCTGTGCCAATTTCTAACAGAAGAACAAATGGAGTCTATTGGATTTTCTATGAAAGATGAATTCAAAGGACAACATATTGTTAAAGAGTGGACTAGAGAGAACATTCTTGAGCAACTCAAAGACGATGTTGAATTTGGATTTGAGAAAGCTCTTAACAGAAGAGGTATCTCATCTGGATTAATGTTTGATGTAGTTCGTAAATGGAACAAAGTTCTTGAAGAAGGTCTTGAAGATTGGGATGAAGACCATTATGCTATGTATGGACTACCACTGTTCAAAGCAACTGCCATTAAGTACGGTTGGGATAATCCAATTGGAGATGCCGAAGGCAATGAAAGTGAATATGGTGATGAATAAAATTAAACTATGTATAAAGTAATTAACGTAGTTTTCACTACAAGGAAAATGAATGCATTGGAAGTATCTAAAATGAATAAGTATGCTTTCATATGCAAAAGGAATCAATCAAATATTGTCTTGAAAATTTAATTTAAATTGATATGAAAGAAATAACAATTAAAGTCCCAGATAACTGTGAACTTAAACAAGATGGTAATATTTATACTATTGTTGAAAAAGAAAAGAAACTCACTTATAAGGATATAGCAAGAGAATTATTTGGTAATAGGAAAGATATACATTATATAGGAGAGTACGGTGACATTTTTAAAACTAAAAGTAAAGGTATTTATGATTTAAATAATTGCACATCTAAAAGACAAGCTGAAAAACTTCTTGCTATTAACAAATTAATGAATTTAGCAAAATGGCTTAATGGTGATTGGCAACCGGATTGGACGTGTTTACATGAAAGAAGGTGGTATGTTTTTATTGGAGAAGGAGATAAAATAGAAGTAAGTTATAGCAATTACCATTGTGGTGATATTTACTTTAAATCAAGAGAACTTGCTAAACAAGCAATAGAAATTCTTGGTGAAGAAACTATTAAACTTGCACTTTGTACAGATTATTAATTTAAGGTTATGAAAGCAGATGCAATAAGATTAGCAATCAAGGATTTTAATGATGCTGTAAAAAAGGATGATACAACAAGTGCAATATTATATCTTAATGGAGAAGCAACAATGGATATTGGTCCTGAAGCTAAATTAGAATGTCCTTGGGATACTAATGTACTTATACTTAAAGATGATGATGTTATTTGTTATATTGATTGTGATGTTATAAATTCAATCACTATACAATAATTACATGGGGTTATTCGGTTAACGGTAGGCCGGCTGATTGTGGTTCAGCTCGTATCAGTTCGACTCTGGTATAGCCCCCTAATATGTCATTGATTCAAGTAAGCTGATGTATTGGCATGATATAAGCTAATTATATCCGGTTTAATGGATATCCATTATAGTATAACTACCTTTTAAATCAAAATACGCGTGTTATTGATTTAATTGCTGGCCGAGACGAAAATGTTTACAAAAACTTGAATAATGTAACATAAAGTAGTTAATCCCCTTGTAATTCAGTTGAATAGAATGCCCGCCTACGAAGTGGAGAGTTGCAAGTTTGAGTCTTGCCAAGGGGACTAAAATTGTTGGTGTAGCAGAGATGGCTACTTGCGCCGCCCTCATAAAGCGGAGACGGTGGTTCGAATCCACCCACCGGCACAATAACACATAAATTTAATCAAAAATGAACACAGTTAATTGCAAGTACAGCCCTGGAGACCACGTTTTCGGGGTTCATTTTTATCCTTCGGGGGCTAAGATTTTTGAAGGAGAAATTATTGAAATGTTCTCTAAAGTTACTAAAAATCATACCTTCTTAGGATATAAATTATCAACTTGGCCAGTAAGTTATTTTCCAGAGGAAAATATCTTTAGTTTAGAAGATGAAGCCAAGAAAGCAAGAGAAGATTGGTTAAATAACATAAAAGATAAACAACATGAAGAAGATTTTAACACTCCTAGCATGCTGCCTTATGATAGTGACAGCAGCTCAAGCACAACAACAATTCAAAGAATATCCGCTTTTTGCAGACGGAATAGTTGAGTTTAACTACATTGTAGATGAAAATATTTATTATATCATCTACCGTGACACTACAAACTTCCCTGACTTTACAATTTATGATGATGAATGGATAGAAGAAACCTATCTCAGTATAGATTGTAAAGAAGAGGATTTCTTTGATTACTTATTTTGGTTTGCAGAAGAAAAACAAAAGAAATCTGAACTCTTTTACAAAGAAGATGATAGGTATGCAATCTTGGAGATTAATACCTATGTTGAAGGAGGAAATAATTATCAATATAAACTAATAAAAAGATAAACAACATGTATTCATTAGATTTTATGACACTTCCAGGATGGATTGCATTAATCTCAGGATTCCTGGTAATTGGTCAGCTTTTACTCACTTTATTCGTGGGTGATTTGCTTGACATTGACACAGATGCAGATGGTTTTGGAGACTTTGATATGTCCACCATTGCATCACCTAAAGGATTAATCCATTTCTTATGTGGTGCTTCTTGGTACTTAGTACTAATTCAACCATTTAGAAATGGAAGAGTGTGGCTATGGTATGATTGGTTCATAGCTATTGGAATTGGTTTAGTAGTTGCAGTATTAGTGATTATGCTCTATTACTGGATGTCTAAACTAGCCTGTGAAAAGAAAAAAGAAAGTGGACAAGACCTTGTAAATAGAGTAGGTCATGTTTACTTGAATAATGGAAATGGTAATTACGATGTAAGTATTAACATTTCTGGTTCAATAAGCGTTATTCAAGTTACTTCTAAAAGTGGCAAGAAAGACCTTACAACAGGTTCTCCTGTAACAATCGTGGAATTCCAAAATGGAGTTTATTTCATTTCATAATTAATCCTTTAAAATTTTAAACAACATGCAAGTATTTGTAATTGCTGGCGTTATTGCCGTGATCTTGATTCTGATGATTGTTGGAATCTTAACTCGTTACAAGAAATGCCGCTCGGACGAAGTCCTTGTGGTGTATGGTAAAACCTCTGGAAAAGCATCTGCCAAGTGCTATCATGGTGGAGCTGCTTTCGTTATTCCTGTAATTCAGGGATATGCTGTTATGAGCATGAGACCCATGCAGATTCAGTGTAATCTGGCAGGAGCTCTTTCATCTCAGAAGATTGAGGTTAATGTGCCTACTGTTGTAACTGTTGCTATTTCAAGTGATCCTGAGGTCATGCAGAACGCAGCCGTGCGTCTTCTCGGTTTGGATGAACATGAGAAGATTAATCAAATCAAGGATGTTGTTTGGGGCCAGATGCGTCTTGTAATCGCAGAAATGACCGTCGAACAACTCATTTCTGACCGAGACAAGTTCTTAGGTTCTTGTAAGAATAATATTTCTGAAGAGCTTAAGAAGTTTGGTCTTGCTTTGATTAATATCAACATTTCCGATATTTCGGATAATGCTGATTACATTGTTAACTTGGGTAAGAAAGCTGCTGCTGAAGCTAAGTATCGTGCCCTTGCTGACATTGAGGAGAAGACTAAAGATGGTGAGGTCGGTATTGCAACTCAAAGAAAAGAGAAGGCTGTAAGTCTGGCTCAGATTAGTAGAGACCAGGAGACAGAGGTTGCTAAGAACGACCGTGAGCAGCAAACCGTAGTAGCTGAAACTCAGAAGGAGAGAGATATCCAGCTACGTAATACTGAAAAGGAAAAGAATGTTGGTATTGCCGAACGCGAAAAGGAAGAAACTGTCCGTACTCGTGAGATTCAAAAGGATCAGCAGGTTGAAACTGCTAGCCTGGAGAAGGAAGAGGCTACCAGTGTTGCGAATATCGAGAAGGAACAGTCCATCGAAGTTGCAACAGCAGAATCTGTTAAGTTGCAGAAAGTTGCTGAGCAGAAGAAGTTGAAAGATGTTGCTATTGCACAGCAGCAAGCTCTTACTGCTTCCGAAACCGCAGCAGCTAATGCTGAAAGAGATGCAAAGATTGCTGAGAAACAGGCAGAATCTCGTACTGCACAGCAGAAAGCAACACAGGATTCCGATGCTAGCATCGTAGAATTCCAGCAGCAGGCTGATGCAAGAAAGGAGACTGCTACTCAGGAAGCTGAAGCCAAGAAGAAAGCTGCTGAGCAGGAGAAGATGAGTAAGGTTGCAGAGGCTAAAGCTGCTACACAGAAACGTACAGCTATTGCCAGTAAGGATGCTAAGCTGACTGAGAATACTGCAGGTATTGAGGTTGCCAAGTCCGATGCTAAACTCGGTGTGGAAAGAGCCGAAGCTGATAAAGCTATTGGTGAAAGTCGTGCAAACGCTGAGAAAGCTATTGGTATAGCCAATGCCCAGAAGGAAGCTGAAGTTGCTAAGGCACTTGCTGAAGCAGAGAAGGCTAAACAGACTGCCGACATTATGGTTGGTACCGAAATTGAGGCCAATCGTAAGCAGGTTGAGGCAGAAGGTTTTAAGCAGAAGATCATCATTGAAGCTAATGCAGAAGCAGAAGCCGTCAAGATGAAAGCTGAAGCTGAAGCTGAAGCAAAACGTCTCGTTCTGAAAGCTGAAGCTGAAGGTCGTATGGCTATTGCTGAAGCTCTTCAGGCTGAGAATGCTGCAAAGACTGCTGAACTACAGGCACTTCTTAAGGCTGGTATGGAAGGTGGTCAGGTTGTGCAGATTGTTCTCAAGGATGAACTTGAGAAGATTGCACGCGCCGACGCAGAGAAATTTGAGCATCTGCATCTCGGTAACGTCACCGTGGTTGGTGGTGCTGATGCAGCTCCGTCATTCCTGGGTAAAGTTGTTGAGGCCGTTAGCAAGGTTAATGGTCTTAAGGAGAATATCCCTGGTGCTGGTGGATTGCTTGGTCTGCTTGGTTCCTTCGATAAGAAGCACACGACTGATACTCAGGGCACTCCTGAAACTAAATAATCAGTAGTTTTCTCGGGTTTACTCTAAAACTTCCGATGACTTTTGTAATCGATATTTTCAACAAGAAGAAATTCATTTGACTTTACGCTTTTGTTCAATATGAACATAGTACTTGGCGATAGTATAATCGCCACTTTGGAACATAAAATAGGCACAATATTAAAATAGATTGAATCAAGAAAAGTACGTAAACTCTTTAGGTATCTTCTTCACCAGATGGAGGGTTTGTTATTCTTTGTCAGTATAGCTGCTTCTTTAAAAGTTTTCTTGAGCTTAAGGCTATATTAGCTATCAAGATATTGTTCTGGTTCGAATCCAGAATGTTCCACATAAATTAACAATAATAAATTTTAAATTATGAGTAACTTTGAAAAAGACTATATAATCATTGGATGTATACTAATGCTTTATCTAATTTGATTTATGATATGGGCTACGAAATTCGCGAAACTCTTGGAGATAGTTCTGTATCTTTAGAAAGGTATACATCTGGAAAATATGCAACTTTAACAGTAAATGATGGTATTTCAGTTGTTGCGGTTATTAGTCATATTGAATATACTAGAGATCAAGATGAATCTTATTATAAAGATTTAAAGTTTAAAGTAGAGAATAATAAAATATTATTCTATATTGAAATATAATTAAATTGGCCCTGTAGCTCAATGGATAGAGCAACTGCCTTCTAACAAATAGGAGTGACCTGGCACGAAAGTCCAGGTTAGAAGCACCCTAATTCGGTGAAAATCCTTTAGAATAAATAAACTTGTAAAATCAAGTATCGCCTAGTGCAAAAGTATGTAACTATTACAGGCGATTAAGTTATCTGAAAAGATGTAATTCAAATGTCGTGTTGGAGTCGGCAGTGTAATCATCATTGCCTAATCATAAGTCCGCAACTAGGTGACTATAAACCAAGATACCAACTCCCTTTATTCTAAAACACTAACCAATAAAAAGTGTAAGGACAACGCCGAGCTAAATTGAGATGTAAAGTATGAGCTAGCTAAACGTAAAGTTCATTTAATGCACACGTTTTAAAACAAAAGGCACTTTACATCTTCATAAATGTGTACAGACTATAGAGGTGCAACCTAAGTTGAAATTGAATTCCCTATTAAGCATTGCAGGTTATGATGCTGTCCCGAAAGGATGAAACGGAAAGTTCGAATCTTCTGAATAGGATTCTTGCAAGAATTTCAATATGGTTATAACATAGTCGAGACTACAAACAAATAAGATACGTGGTGAAATGCCTAGTAGAATGAAAATTCAATCGTCTAAGATAGGACATTATTTGTGCTATGGCAACATAGTGTAGTAGGCTAAGCAGTAGGTTCTGCGTTCGAATCGCAGCAGGGTCACTATTATGGATGATATTTTAATAATTAACAACAAAGAACAACTTGAAAGGTACTTGAAAAAATATAATTGCAAGACCGAAGAAGAATTAGATGAAATACTCTGGTATGAATATGGAGTAACACTTAAGAACAATATTAAACCACATAAGTTATGATGGTTCCTTCTGCAACTGAAGTGCATATGCTTTTAATGAGTGCTTATAAAGAATCAGATGCATTTTATAATCATGGTGGTTATGTACCAAAATATATATCATTATCCTTATTAAGTGTAAAAGAAGTCTTTAATAAAATTAAAAAACACTATGCAAGTGATAAAAGTTATGAAGTAACAGAAGATACTTCCACCACATTTGAATTTAATGATGGTAAATGGGTATTTAGATATAAGATATATACTGGGCCCTTAAATCAAATAATTAACTATTCAGACTTTGAAGAATGAAGAAGTTTCAAGTTCACAATGTTAACACTAATAAAGTGGTGTTTGAGTCTAACGACCATATGGAATGTTATATTAAGTTAGAAGAATACAAACAAAAATCTACAGATAATTTTGAAATAATTGACACTCAAAAGAAATAAATATGGCAGCAGCAATAATTTTATTATGTTTAATGGTTATGGGTTTAGGAATTGCACTTGCAAAACATGGTCAACCCAGAGAACCTTATAGTTTTTGGTCACAGTTGATTTCATTCATACTGAGTATGGTTTTACTTTATTTTGCACATTTCTTTGATGTATTTGATTAATTTTATTATATTATATTTTGCAAATTTAATTCTAGACTATCCATTGCAAGGAACATTTTTAGCAGAATATAAACAAAAGAATAACTATATCTTATTTGTACATTGTGCAATATGGGCATTAGGAATTTCAATTGTTTTATTACCATTAGGTTTATTTGCTTGGTGGAAAGTAATAATGTTACTTGTTGGTCATTATATAATAGATTATTGGAAGTGTAGGGGTCTATACAAAAAATGGCCTTATAAATTAACAATTGAATATACTAAAGTAGGTGATTCAACTTTTGCAAAGAAAGTAAAAGTTCCAATAATTTCAGATTGGAATTCACTTTATATTGATCAATTACTTCATATAATACAAATTCTATTATGTCTAGTGAATTAAAAATAGCATTAAAGTATCATAAGGCAATTAATAAAGATCTTTGGGATTTAATGTATGATAATAGTTCTAGAGCTATTGAAATACGAAGTGATATTATTCCTAGAGCACTTACTTGGATAAATAGAAGGTTGTGGAATTATTATTTATATGTGGACAATAATCATTGCTATATAAAGAGATTAAATTGGTAAATATGGACGTATTATTTCCTGGTACATTTGATCCTTTCACTATAGGACACAAAATGATAGTTGATAAAGCATTACAAATGAAAATGCGACCAATAGTTTGTTTCCTAAATAATCCTAAGAAAGAAAGGACATTTTCTCTAAATGCTATGGTGAATGCTGTTTGGAGAATATGGGATGCTGAAGTTGAAGCTTATCATTATGACTTAAATGCTAGTGATGTTTGTAAAAATTTTGGCATCAATGTTATCATTAAAGGAGTTCGTAATTCTCAAGATTTTGAATATGAGAAAAATATGGCTGATTATCATGAAAGATTTTTTGGTATTCAGACTATATTAATTCCTACATCTGAGAATATTAGCAGTACTATGGTTCGTGAACTATATAGGTTAAAAGCATTTAATTTAATGCAGAAAACTGTTCCTGAATATGTGTATAATGCTATAATGAATGAGTATATGCTTTAAATATGCTCAAATGCCGGGTTCGTCTAATTGGCTAGGACATCGCCCTTTCACGGCGAAGAGAGCACAAGCCATTACGGGTTCGAGTCCCCTCTCCGCCTCAAGGTTATCAAATTCAAAAAAAAAATAAGGCGGAGTAGCTCAGTAGGAAGAGCATTTGTCGATAACCTTAGCTTAAAGATGTTGAACGTATGTAGGCAAATCTTGAGGCTGCACATCTAGGGCATTTGAGTGCAGTCTCGGGGGTATAGCTCAGTGGATAGAGCACAAAATTGTTAATTTTGGCGGCGGGAGTTCAAATCTCCCTACCCCCGCAATGTCAGTAATGACATTCAAGCTTGTAAAATTACGACCTTTTGAGGATTTGTTGGTCATCTGTAAAATCCTCATATTTGGAGAGATGGCGAAATGGTAAACGCACATTGATATTATGGACAATGCCCTAGTTATTTTTAAACTCACTTATATTCTAGTTGTTAAGTGTTTCAGGTTGAAGGTTCGAATCCTTCTCTCTCCGCCAAATTTTAAAATTTATGAAAATAATAATAGATTATGATGGTTCAACAGCGAAATGTGTTGTAACTGGAGCAACAAGTTTTGCATCATATTCAAATGTTGATTCTAATAAAGCATATGATTTTAACGAATTAGACCCATTAAATAAAGCTCATGCTATTGCAGCTTTAGAATGTGTTAAACAACATTGGATGCGAGAAAATAAACTTCTACAATAACTGGGCCAGAAATTTGCTTATGTTCTATGTGAGGGATTGATTAAAATCCCAAGTCTATAGGTACTGAGAAGAGAGCGGCGTTCAGGTAAGTAACTCTAGAGAATTTCATGGAATATGTGAGTAGAAGTAATGCGGATATGGTGTAATTGGCAGCCACGCAGCACTTAGGATGCTGTCCTTCGGGGTGAGAGTTCGAGTCTCTCTATCCGCACAAAAATTTATAAAGATGAACATTTATTTAGCAGCAAGTCTCAGTCATGATAAGAGACAAAGTATGTATGATGCTTTAGAAATTCTTAGAAATAAAGGATTTAAAGTATATGCACCTATTGAACACTTTATTGAAAATGCTTGGGACTGGCCTAATGATGAATGGGGTTTACAAGTATTTCGTAATGATGTTGAAGCAATTAAAAATTGTGATTTAGTAGTTTCATTAACTTGGGGAAGATTACAAACTTCTGCTGGAACTACTTGGGAACAAGGATTTGCTTATGGTATAGGAAAGAAAGTTATACTTGTTGAAATGACTGACAATGTACAAAGTTTAATGGTAGCAAATGGAAGATATGCCACCATAAAAGGATTAGATGAATTAAAGTTATATGACTTTAATAATTTACCAGAATTAAGAACAAATACTGAACAAACATGATTTGCACATTTATTATTTTATTTCTAATTGTATTTAGTTTAGGAATTACTGCAGCTAAACACGGACAACCAAAAAATGACACATATAACTTTTGGTATAATTTAATTGCCACCATTATTGGATTATTACTTTATTGGGGAGCTGGATTATTTGATAAGTTCGGATTATGATAGATAATTTTTTAAATATAAATCATATATTCTTTAATCAAAAGGAAGAACTCCAAAATGACTATTTTTATCATTTACAAATAATACAAAGAAAGAAAGACATTGAGGAGTTAGGTTGTAATAACATTCTTTTAAAAGCAATAATTATTGATAATGATCATCCATTAGACAAGTTTAAGGATGATATTATTAAAATGTGTGAATATTATCAAGCAAGAGCATATATAAATGTAGGTCCAAAATCTAAAAAGAAAGTGGCCGTACAAATGCTGCAGGATTTAGCTCAGTGTTTTGCAAAGAATGATTTCGATTACACAAAAAGGTTGTGGAACACCGCAGCTGGGACTGTAAGTCCATTCTTAAAAAGATGGATAATTGATTGTGATATTACTGACGAGTTTACTATGGAAGATAGACAAAATGTAATCAACATAGTACACGAAAGTAGTCCAGTAGGGTATAAAATGATAGGAGTTGTTCCAACTCTTCATGGTTACCATGTTATTACAACTCCTTTTGATATAAGAAGATTGAAAGAAGAATATCCAAATCTGGATGTTCATAAGAATAATCCTACAGTACTTTACGTACCGGATAGTTTAATAAAATAAAGATAGTTGAGTCACTTGGGATGGAAGGGTGTCCTTGTACTGAGTAAGAGTCAAGGATAGTAACTAATGCTGCTTACTCCAGAGAGTTGAGTTTAGTGAGGGGGTGATTCCTATCTTTTTATAAGTATATGAACGATAAATGGTAGAACAGCGACATATTGAATAAGAAACACAAACTTTAAAGTTTACTTTTCTTCGAATCGAACTATTAATTTTGAATATTCAAAAATTATTGGTATAATATAATAGAGATTCGAGAAATCTATTGACCTTTGGTGTAATAGGCAACACGCTACACTTTGGCTGTAGAATTATGAGTTCGAGTCTCGTAGGGTCAACTAAAAATAATAAAATATGAAATACGATTGGAGTAAAGAGAAACTGGAACAAGTTATTCCAGAAAGTGATTCATTAAGTGATGTTTTAAGTAAATTATAGATACCTATATAGGGTAATAATTCTCAAACTTTAAAATCAAAGATTGAAGAATACGGAATAGATATATCTCATTTTACATATGGTGCTAAAAAGAAAAAAGGAGAGAATTATATCCCAGTATCTGAATATTTGTTTAATGGAAGTTCTATTCATACTGCTAAACTTAAAATTAAACTTTTAAAAGAGGGAATCAAAGAAAATAAATGTGAATGTTGTGGCATTTCAGAATGGATGGGAAAACCTATTGTTATTCAATTACATCATATAGATGGAAATAATTGTAATAATGAACTATCTAATTTACAAATGTTATGTCCAAACTGTCATTCACAAACTGATAACTATTGTGGATCTGCTAACGAAAAGAAAAGATATTATTGCCCAGAATGTGGCAAAGAAATTAAAAGAGGATCTACATATTGTGTAGAGTGTGCTAATAAACATAGAAGAAAAGTAGATAGACCAGAATTAGAACAATTATTAGAAGATTATAAAGAATTAAAAGCTTTTACAAAGGTTGGGAAACTTTATAATGTTACTGATAATACTGTAAGAAAATGGTTTAAATATTATGGTTTACCATATTCTGCAAAAGAATTAAAAGAGTATATCAATAATAATTAATGAATAATAGAGATTCATTTACAATAATTGGTTCTGCGTCAGTCAAGGTTCGATTCCTTGTGGGACAACAAGTTTTATAATCCGTTAAAGTCTAGTTAATCCATGGAATTACTAGAATCGTACTTATCTTGAACTCTTATAAAGAGCACCAGTCAAGACACTGAATCGTATGTGTCAGTGCACGTTAGTTAGATTTTCCTCGTGAGTGTTATAAGTGAAAATCTTTTCTTTTGAAAACTTTTAAATAACCAACAACATGAATAAAAACAAAGATTTATTTACAGTAATGGGTTCTGAAGAAGTTAAATTCTTAATGTCAGACCCAAATTTCTGCAAGAACGCAATTTTAATAGATAACAAAGATATGTACAATGAATATGGTACAAATACATATCTAGTTAGAATATCTTGGTTAAACAACAAATTTAATAAGTAATATGAAACTAGTATCTTTTGGAAACACATTTCATCTGTACAATGATGATGTAAAAACTTATGATACCCTGCCAGCTGATTACTACCGAGTTGAGTATGAACAGATGGCAGGGTATTCTATTAAGAAAATGGATCATCCGTTTCAAGTTAATGAACCTGTATATGGAGTAAGTCAAGCTAAAGTTGATAAAGTACTTCATTGTTATAGTTTAATTAACAGAAATCTTGGTGTTCTACTTTCTGGAGATAAAGGAATTGGTAAGTCAATGTTTGCTAAATTACTTGCCATTGCTTGTGTTAAGCAAGGTATTCCTGTAATCTCTATTACTCAAAATACTCCAGGTTTAGCAACATTCCTAGAAGATTTGAATCAAGAAGCTATGTTTTTATTTGATGAATTTGATAAAACATTTGGCTATCGTGATGAAGATAAAAATGTTGATGCTCAAAGTTCCCTCTTAACTCTATTTGATGGAACTTCAGCAGTAAGTAAAAGATTATTTGTGGTAACTTGTAACGATTTGTATAATTTAAATGATTTCTTGGTTAATAGACCAGGACGTTTTCATTATCATTTCCGTTTCGATTATCCAAACAGTGAAGAAATTCGTGCTTACATGCACGATAAATTAGATCAAAGTGCTTGGGACCAGATTGACGAAATTGTTTCATTTGCTGAGAAGGTAAATCTTAATTATGATTGCCTTAGGAGTATTGCATTTGAAATGTCACTTGGTTCTAGGTTTATAGAAGCAATTAGAGATTTGAATATTATAGCAGAAGATAGCTATAATGATTATGATGTGACAGCAGTCTTCAATAACGGAGAAACAATTACTACTAAGAAACAGAGAATAAATATGTATGATGAAGATCATGTAAATATTTATTTCTATATTAATGGTCGTTGCTTAGTAGATGTTCAGTTTACTCCTTCACAAGAAGACTATTTATCAAGGGTTGGTGGTACTTATGTTATCAAATCATCCGACCTTGATGAAGTAGATTGGCACATTAATTTACCAAATGATGAGGAAGAAGAAGAAAGTAAACCTGACTGGCTGAAAGCTATGCTTTCGTTCCGTAAATCTGGTATCAAAGAAATCTCTATTAGACGATCTAAAAGAACAAGCCTTCACTACAATTTTCACTCATTTTAATGTGTTATTTATAAAGGCTAGTATTTCTTCAGAGGTACTAGCCTTATTTTTTTTATTTATGTACATAATTGATATTGAGTCCCAAGAACCTTTGTGTCCTACATATAAATGGAAAATATACACAGGTGGTAGAGAGAAACATACTAACTTCAAACATTATGATTCTTATAAAGAATGTTGGAAAGCAGCTATAGAGTATTGTTTTAAATATCTTTTAAAATGAAAATTTTAGTTTGGACTAACATAGCTCCTGTTTTCTGGCCATTGTTTTTCAGTAAAGAGGAAGAAGAACAGTGGAAAAAAGATAATGATATTAAATTGATAGAAATGAATATAAACGAAGCACCTGAGAAGTTATACATTTCATATAAAGGCTATGGAGTGTTTGGTAATGACGGTTCTACTGAAAGAATTAGAAATTCACAAATAGAATACACTCACACAGATGCCTTTATTGAAAAGGCTGTCGAGTGGTTGAAAGAACAAGACGAAATAATTGGAGTTTCTTTTCAAGAGGACTTTCTAGAACGATTTAAAAACTATATGAAAGGAGAATAATGAAACTAATAGATAAAGACGTTTTAGTAGCTGAGATAGAGA
>CADBGE010000005.1 GCA_902794075.1 uncultured Erysipelotrichaceae bacterium
TATATTGAAAGAACTAAAATGTTTATGGATCCATTATATCAACCTGGTAAATATTTAAAATATGAATAGGTTGGTAATACTCTTTACTTTGATAAACCATATCCTTTTGTTGGTGTGCTTTATCATGGACAAGTATTAGATGATAATGGATTGCCAGATATAAATGATAAAGAAGCATAGGCAATAGCTTGTTATGTAGCTTATACACAAAAGTATAAACAAGGACTACAAACTATGGATAAAAACACAATAGCTGTTGCTTAGATGCTTGAACAAAATTGGAGAACTAAATGTGATTAGGCCAGAACTCCAATGTCAATTAGTCAAAATCAAATGGATGAAATCTTAGATGCTAAGACTAACTGGAATCGTAAGTAGTTTAGAAAAACATATAAACCAATATTATGAATGGATTTATATATAAATGTACATGTTTAATAAATGGAAAAATCTATATAGGATAGACTATACAAGATTATAATGAAAGATGGAAAGATCATACCCAGGAAGCATTTAATGATAAATAGCCATCATATAATTATAAATTTCATAAAGCTATAAGAAAATATGGAAAAAATAATTTTAAATGGTCTATCTTGGAAACTGTGTCTTGTGATAATGCTGAAAACTTACTTGAAATATTAAATAATCTAGAAATAAAATATATAAAACAATATGACTCTTTTAAAAATGGATATAATTCTACAAAAGGTGGTAATTCTTTTTCAAGAGAGTTTAAAGAAGTAACAGCTTATAATGAGCTTGGGAATAAAATCAAAACATTTGAATCTGCAAATGATGCATCTGAATATTATAAAACTGAAATATATAAAATAAGATCTTGTTGTGAAAGGTCTCAGTATTGTGTTTTAATAAACAATAAAAAAATTATATTTAGATATTCCGATGATATATGTTCGTTAGAAGATATTGAAAAAGTAAAAAATATTAGTAAAGGAAAAACTATAAATACTTTTAATCTTTCTGGAAAAATGATTTGTAGATTTGAATCTGCAGATGATGCACAAACATATTTTAATATAAAAAAATCAAGAATAATTGCATGTTGTAATAGATAGATATCTTGTGTAAGATTTAATAATGATAAGCTTATTTTTAGGTATTCTGATGATAAATGTACTAATCAAGATTTATACACAGCAAATCACATTATTAAATCTAAAATATCTGTTAAATGCATTGACTCAGTTACTAAGGAAGTATTAGGTGTTTATGAAAGTATGTAGTAGGCTGGAGAAATACATAAAGTGCAAAAAGGAAAAATATCTGAAGTTTGTTCTGGAAAAAGAAAATCTGCAGGAAAACACAATGGACACCCATTAATTTGGAAAATAATAGAACAATGAATTATGCAATTGGTTATTCCTGGAAATTACCAGAAATCTTTATGAATTTTAAATCATAGAATCTAAAGATTGATTGTGTTTCCCTTTAGCGACTTTATGGAGATAATCATAAGAAAAGATTATGTTATAAAGTCTTTAGAGAATGTGTAAAGTTAGTAGTTAATGATATAATTGAAAATGATGTTGAGTTTCAGCTTCCTACAGGTTCTAGAAAAACATCATTGTAGATGCGTACATATAGAGATGAAGATTTTAAGAAAGCAAGGAAAAATGGAAAATTTATGGAAGTAGATTTTCTTGAATCAAACTTTATTGCCAACTAGCTTCAGCTCTATATGTATGGACATCGTAATATTCCGAAATCAAAATAGGTTTATGTAAATAAAGAACTTAAATAGAAAATTACTGATTATACAAATTAGGGACGAGTTTACTATGGAAAAATCAGAAAAACTATTAAGGATTATTATGAACCTATAAAAAATATATTTCCCAGAATACCAGATTCTGATTTACATAAAATTTTGAATTTTGGCTGGAAATCATTATATTTAGTAAATAGTTATGGTGGTGATGTTCTAATTAGTGGTTAGGACTTTTGGTTTTATATAGGCATACTTAGGAAAGATTCTTTGGGACACTTTGAATATTACAAGTTAAAATTACGTAATAAGATTAAGATAATGTATAAACGTAAGAAAATTCCGTGGGACGGATACTATTATTTTGGCTTAAGTGAAGAACGTTATGCTGAATGGAAGAATTCCTAGAAAGTAAGAGGCCGTCCAAGAAAATATTATGAATTTGGAAACATTATTCTTTATAAAGTGTGGGAAGATTGTTCGTTAGCAAACGGACATTTAAAATATTTTTTCAGAATGCCTTATCCCATTGACATGGGGTTCTCATTTTATAATGAAAATCTTAAAACCAAAACAGCAGAATTCTTTTTAGAACGAGAGCCTCTAAAATTTTAGGATATTCTTATATTTAATAACGATTATGAATTTATATGAGACAGCACGGTGTAAATCAATTTGATAAAGGTTTAAATCTAGATATTAATCCCATTGCAATGGATAATCACCAACTTACTGGTGCTTTAAATGCAACTATGATTACTATGAATGGTAATGAATTAGTATTGTAGAATGATATGGGTAATGGAAAGGTAGATCAAGCTCAGCTTCCTGAAGGATATGTTCCTGTAGGAATGTAGGAATATGGGGGAATTGTTTATGTTGCCTCATACAATCCTAAAGATGATAAAAGTTAGATAGGGTGCTTTCCTTCTCCTTAGAGGAATTTTCCATCTGAAGATATTGGTGCAGGAAATATAAGTTTACCAGAATTATAGGGATTTATAACTGAAATTAGTAATAATGTTGGTATTATAAAAAAACTTTCTGAGAAAAAATTATTAATTGGTAATAAAGATATTGTAAGAACTGGTGATAAGTTTGTAATTACTGCTTCAGCTTCAGATATTGCTTATTATGAGAACAAAAAAGATTATATAAAATTAAGAGTTTTAGTAGTTAATGAAGAGGATGGAAGTAGTATTGATATTACAGATGATTTAACAGAATGTACTACTAGTGTTACTGTAACTAATAATAATTAGAGTCAAAATATTCCAATTAATAATGTTAGATTCTTAAAAGACAAAGATTCAACATTAAATGATTCTGATTATTCTATTTATGGAAGTAGAATTTCTGGAAAAATTTATATTGAATCTAAACTTATTGTTCCGTCTTATATTAATACACAAATTTTAGCAAATAAGAGTGGTAATGAAGTAACTATTACTATTAAACCAACTGCTTATGATTTACCAGATGAAAATGGTAATGAAATTTCTTGGACTACTGTAAATTCAAATAATTAGGAAGTTTCAATAAATAATCTTAGTTACGTATTAAGTTATTCTGGAACACATTATGATGAAAATGGAAACCCTCATCAATTCTCTGGAAATGCATCTTATATTAATAACTAGTTTACAATAAGTCAAATTACATATAATGGTTCAACACATCATTTAGGAGAAAATGATGTATTAACTTATACATTATATCCCACCTATACTTATAACGGAATTACTGGAAAAGTAGAATCTTTAAAAAGAGAAAATACTATAGATATTGGAAGTATTGGTACTGGTGATGTTGATTTCTCTACATTTAGATATTATAATGATATGGCTACTGAAACATTTGTATTTGATTATGGTCTAAATGCTTATGTTGAAGGGTTTGATGGAAATAATATTACAATAAATAATATAGAGTTAGAAATTATTGATGTAGATGATTTATTAACAAATGCAGGCACATCAGCTAATTCATATGATAGTGTTATTAAGAAGACAATAAACTTAGGAATTACAAATTATTTTGGTGTTTACACTAGAATGATTCCATACAGTGATGTAGATATTAATTTTGGTAAACATTATATTGGAAGAATTCGTGTACAAGTTGCTGGAAGATAGTTACAGTGCAGTAATTGGTATTCAATTATTACAAGTACTTTAACTAATAAATTGTATCTTAATAGTTCTGAGAATATGATTAAAATTCAGACTAATGAGTCTGATTTTTCACAACATATATTTTAGTTTAATTGGGAATCAGAAATTAATAGAGAGCTTGTAAGTGAGGCTTCTTTAGAACAAGTTGATTCTGAAAGCAGTGTTAATGGTGTATTACTTGATCCTCCAGCAAATATTAATTAGAGAATTAAGTATGAGACAGTTAAAATGGGACATGCTAAATATAATCATACTGGTTCAATTAAAATTCCTCAAAGTAGAGATATAAATGATGCTGCTGGTGGTAAAATTAAGTTTCCATACTCACTATCGAAAACAATAAATCTTGAATATTCCGATTTTGATGCAAATGCTAATATTGATCATGTCGGTGGATTAGGTGATGCTGTAACAACTCTTAATAATATAATTTCAAGTAATAATGAATTAGAGTGGGATGGACATAATAGTCAAATTTGGTATAAATAGAGCGGGGATAATATAACATTTAATTATAGGTTATGGTCTCAGTTTCTTGAAAAACTTTTAAAAAATACTAACAATTCTGATAATACTGTAGAAGGTTATAAGTTTACAGTTGAAAATACAATGCCTGTATTTCTGCCATATACACCTGTGTGGGAAACACCAAGAGCTACTGATCAATTAGAAACTATTTTAGGTTCTACTTTTAGTATTGAATATACTAATAATAAACTTCATTCTATTACAGCTTACCATTTAACATATGGTCTAGATACACTTAGTTGGGGGGATAGTGGTCATGATTTAGATGTAGCTAAATCTAATTCTCATAAATATGTTGGAATATCTAGTAAAGGGTATGCACAAATTGGGAATCCTCCTGATGATGATCCAGATTGGCATGAAGTTTTTAAAGAGAGAAAAACATCAAAATCAGGAATTTTAGCTTGGCCAGATTTATCCCCAAGAATTGCTACAAAAATAAAAGAATTGTGTTCAGAACAGCCTCCTATATTAATGTGGAGTAATTTAGGTGCAAGTATTAGTTGGTTATATCCTGCAGAATGGTATCATGAAGATGATAAAGTAGTTTATTATGCAATTCCATTGATATAGGATTAGTTGGGAAATTATTATGCAATAAATCAGTTTACAAAAGGATATTGTGAATTTTTATTATTAATTGCAGAATGTTTTAATGAAATTTATGTATGCTAGCCAGATCAACAAGTTGAGTTTAATTATTGGTAGGGTGATACTAGTTCTGATGGTTATGTCTATACAACAAATTATCAATTAACTACTACATATAAAACAAGTATTTCTATTGAAGATAATACTAAACCAACAATAACTAATAATACAAAATATCAAAATTATAATCAAAGTGGAGATGGTTTATCATTTACTAATAATGGTTTACCTTCTGGTTAGCAAAGTGTAACTTTAAAACTTCCAAAAATTGAGTTAGTTTCTGGAATAAAAGAACAACAATATACTGATGTAGTTAATGCGCCAGATTAGAGTGTTAAAGTAGCTCAATTGTTAACAGCTTCTACTGCTCCAACATTTGATACTTGTGCTATTGTTATAGATAGTGCAGGAGAAACTATTATTTAGAAAGCTTATAAGAGTAATGGTTCTATAACAACTTTCAATCCTAATCATGCATATATACGTAAAGAAGGAACTGGAAGTAATACTAAATTGATAGATATAGAAGCTCCTTCAACTGATTTAAGTACAATGAGTAATAGTTATGGATACTATATTGCTTAGGCTATTAGGGATAAAAAATTAAAACTTGCTAATTCTGAATCTGGATATAAAATTATTGTTGTAAATCCAGGAAAATGTGCTAGAGTTTCAGAGAGTAGTTGTCCTTGGTGGTTAGGAGATTGTTTTGATCCAGATGGTAGTAATAATGACAGAACTGCACGAAGACGTCTAGTTGGAACTTCTGGAATAGTTGGAAACAATATGTTAGATATACAATTGTTCAAAAATGATTGGTACATAATTAAAAAATTAACAGATTCTTGGAATTCTTAAAATTATGCCTAATTTTGGTTACACTTTACAAGCAATAAAGCCTAAAGGCAGAATGGTTTATGAATATAACCCATTATATAATTACAGACTTCAAAGTGAACATGGTTTAATAAATGACATGATAACTACAGGGGATTCTTAGTTAAATTTTGACCTAGAACACCCTGTAGATATTATTTGTTAGAAATCTTATGATGGCTCTGTAAATTTAATTCTTAATGATAATAAGAATTAGCCAAGGCTTATAAATACTAGATTTACAGCATTAGAAAATAATACATATGAAAGAGTAGACAGAACTGGTAATACTGATACTAATTTATATGATGATAATGAATTTGAGATAGACACTTCTTTATTAAAGAAATATATTAATATACCAAAAGTTAATTTTTAGGGAGTATTCTACGGAGGAAATCTTCCAGTAGGTAACTATACATTCTATTTTAAATTAGCTGATGGTGATGATAATGAAACTGATATAGTAGCTGAGTCTGGAATAGTGACTATTCATATGGGTTCTATTGATGATCCTCAATCTATTAGAGGTGGACAATTTAATGAAGATAGTGGTAAATCTGTACAATTTATTTTAACTAATGTAGATTCTGGATATGATTATTTAAAAGTATATTACACCAGAACTGTAGGTGCTGATAATAATGAAAGATCTGTCTAGGCTGTAAAAATTTTAAATAGATTTAGAATTAGACAAGGTGCTTGCACAATTAATATTACTGGAAATGAATCTTTTGAACAAATTCCAGTCGAGTCAATAAGTCAAGATTTCTTTATGGCTTCTGCTGCTAAGACACAAGCACAGTGTTAGAATATGCTATTTCTTGGTAATGTTAAAAAATTTACTCCAGATTATGAAACTCTTTCTAAACTTAGTTTAAACTTCTTACCTTATTATAAGGTAGAATCTGAACAAGTTGCATTAGGAAGTGTTTTGGATGAATCTTATACATCTGGAGGTTATTATAACGTTAAAAATATTTATAATAAAGTTGGATATTGGAATGAAGAAATATATAGATTTGGTGTTGTTTATATAATGGCAAATGGTTCTTTATCTCCAGTATACAATATAAGAGGAATAAATGGAGTACCTAAACTTGGAAGTAATTTTAATTATTCTACTTTAGACAATAGTTCTATTAATTATGACACTCAGTTAATAAATAATACAAATCTTGAAAATTCTGCTGGAGTTTGTAGAATAGTTGATAATACTGCATATAGTTTTTAGCAAGGAGGTTACTTCTAGGTAAGAAGTTTTGTATTTAAACCTTATGGTACTCTTATTCAAGATTTAAAAGACTTAAATATTAAAGGTTATTTCTTTGTACGTTAGAAACGTATTCCTACTATACTTTGCCAAGCTTTTATGATTGGTAAAGAACAATACTCTGGAATACCTGCTTGGTATTTAAAGAATGGGGATAGTGAAAATGATCCTGGCATCTGGACAACAGAAACATTTTTAAATTCTCAAGGTTATTTAACTCACGATTATGGAGAACGTTTATTAAACTTAAGAAAAGAAAATGTTAAAACAAGTGTTGGTATTTGTCCAGAATTTGAATTAAATCAACCTTATTACAATAATTTATTTACTGGAAGTTACTTAAGAATTAAACAAGTTACTGATAATGAAAAAAGTTTAGGTGGTGAAGATCATCATGTTTATATAAATACTAGTGGTATATATAATATTAAACAATCTGGACTTTAGAGGGCAAAAATTGTATCAGTTCCTGATAGTGGTTTAATTAGAGATAATGGTGAAATATTTAGAAATATTGCTGGAAGTCCTAATGAAAATACTTTTCAATATTTAGTAAATAAAACAAATAAGCCTAAAAAAAGTAACTTTGAACATACTAGAGCAGTATGGACATTTATTAATGGTTTTCCTTACTATTCTGGAACAGAAACAGTTGCAAGTAAAGTAAAAATTGTAAGAGGTTTATATTCACCATATATTGGAATATATAAAAATAATTCATTAACTCCTAATTCATTAATTAACATTTATATTCCTGGATATGATGTAAGTCAAATGCCAGAATATTATAAAATGAGAATTAATAATGAAGATGCTTATTTTGCTGTTTCTGATAGAAAAAGTATAAATGAACTTACTTCTAATGGAGAGAATGTTTATAGAGGAGATTGTTTTATAAGTCAATTTACTCATAGAATAAATCGTAATTTCCAAGATCCTGATGCTCCATGTAATGAAAATATTGTAGACACAGATACTTGGAGAGAAAAATATGATGAAGATACAGATGCTACTGATGAAATTAATAGAGGTGATTTAAATGCTGTAAGAATGGGAACATATATTACAGTTAAATGTTATACCTCTTATAATATTGCTATGCGTGATTGGGATGGAAGTTATCCTGGTGAAGAAGCACTTACTGGGAATAAACGTAGCTTCTATCCTTTATCTGGATTAAGAATTGATGGACATAGTAAAATTCCTCAATCTTGTGCATATAATCAAGCTTTTTCAGCTACATTAGGAGAAAAGTTGAATTTCTTACAACCAGCTGTTCCTTATATTAAAAATGTATTTCAAACTAGAGTTATTTATTCTGATATAGCTCAAACAGATGCATTTAAGAATGGATATAGAATATTTAGAGGACATCAATATGTTGATTATTCAAATCAATATGGTGGAATTACTAAATTAGTTGAATGGAAAGGAAATTTAATTATAATATTTGAACACGCAATAGCACTTGCAGCAGTTAATGAAAAAGCTTTAATACCTACTGATGATGGTACTCAAATTGCACTTGGTGCAATCAAACCATTAGCAACTACACCAATAATGATTTCAACAGATTTTGGTACACAATGGCCGGAAAGTGTTTGTAAAACTGATTTATATATTTATGGTGTAGATACAGTTGGTAAGAAAATCTGGAGAACTGATGGTCATACTATAGACTTTATTTCAGATTTTAAAGTTCAAAAGTTTTTAAATGAAAATATTACTTTAACTGAAAAAGAACTTACTCCAATTATAGGTGTTAGAAATGTAAAGACTCATTACAATGCTTATAAACATGATGTAATGTTTACATATTATGACAACACTTATGGATTCGAGGAAAAAGTTTGGAGTTTATGTTGGAACGAATATCAAGGTGCTCAAGGTAATGGATTCACTACATTCTATTCTTGGATTCCATCATATTCTGCAAATATTGATAATATTTTCTTTAGTTATGATAGAAATGCATCTAAATGGATTGCAAAACTTGGACAAAGTACTAGTGTTAGTTCAAATGCTAGTGGAGTTTGTATGGTAAATCCATTAATTGAAAATAGTTCATTATCACAACAACTATATTTAAAGAATAGAGCTGTTCCAGAAGGAAGATTAGATGCAGATTATTTCTTAACATTTGAACTTGAAAGAGATAATTTTGGATTTTATAATTATTTCAAAATTGATGGCTCAAATCCAGTAACAGTTGGATCAACTCAAATTAATAGTGTTTATACTTTAAAAATAAAAGGAAATACTCAATCAGAAAGAAATGTTAATTATACTAAATTATTAAAGCATTGGTTTACTATTGATGGTGTTGCTAAAGATCCTATAGTTCCATGTATTTAGTTAAATATTAAATGCAGTATATAGAATATAGCCAATAATTCTGACCCTAATGGTTGGGAAACTTATCAATTAGACAATGCTGGTTATTATGAATCATAGGTATTCTTAACATTAAAGAGTATTTATGAAAATACAAGTAGAACAAGAACTAATCAAGGTAGATGGCAAGAAGTTCAACGTACAACTATTTCTGTTGATTCTATACCAGTATCACTTCCAACATTTGAAACAGCTTTCTGGAAACACGGACAAGCTGGAATTATTGATATAAAAGATAGAATTAAACCTTGTTTCTGGTATGGTAAACAACATCCATTTGAATTTGAATATGTAACAGGTAACGACAATGCTGGTTATAAACAATTTGATAATTTAACAATATCATCAAATAATGTTGCTCCAGAATCTATACACTATACTATTATCGGAGATAGTTATGATTTTTCTGTGTAGAAACCAGCTATGTATTTTAGACAAGAGGCAACAAAAGCTTTTTATCAATATAATGGTTCTAATATTCTTTATGACCATACAGTATTTGATAAAAACTTAGGTTATTTACCTGAGAAAATAACATCAAATGATTATATTGAAAGAGACCAAGCAGGTAATCCATTAAGACATTAGTCTGCTGTATCTACTACTTATAAAGACACTTTAATGCCTTGGTTATATGTAAGACAAGATACATTTAATGAGGTAGAAGATTATTATAAGAAAGTAGTTGCAACTCCAACATATGCAGATTATCCTAATTTAACTGGAGGTGAAATACAATGGGATCAAACCTTAGACCAATTTAGTATTTGTAATCATGTTAAATGTAGGGATATTAAAGAGGTTGGTAGAGTTAGAGGTAATATACAGTATGTAAATGATAAATGGACTATTTAGATTTCTCCATTGAATGTTATCAATAGAAATAATACTTGGGTTGGGGATTTACCTAAATTAGTTATAAATAATATTCCAGAAGAAATCTTTGAACATCATCCAAACGGAGAAGGTGTTGCTTTTCCTCCTGAATTAACAAATACTACTTCAGATTATTTGATGGGAGTTTAGAATAAAACATATACTCCTTAGTTATTAGATTTTACTCCTTGGAATGATATAGCAAATTCAAGAAGAGAAGTTAAACTACTTGATAAAGTACTTAAAACTAGAATACGCTATAAAGGAGATAAATTAGCCATAATTTTAGCTACGGCTACAAGTTTTAATACAATAGCATGACAAAATTAGTTGTAAAATTCTAGACTGGAGGAAACATGCAAAACTCCACTATGAGTGGTGCAATGCAGGGTTTCCAACAAGGTGGAATGTACGGAATGATAGCATAGGGTGTTGGGGGATTTGCTAATAAATTTCCCACACCTAATGCTGATTTAAACAGTAATACTTAGATGGCAGCTCAAGTTCGTGATGGTGTTTCTAATGCACTATTATCATCTGGAAATCCTTGGGCTATGGCTGCTGGAGCCACAGTTAAAATATTAGACAAAACAGGTTCATTTGGAGACGCCTCTGAAGGATTAGGAGAAGGTACTGATATGTTAAATACAGTTGCTTCTATTGCTTTACCTGGTGTTGGTTGGTTTGCTCCTGCTACAGATAAATATAAGATGTCAGCTGATATGAAAGTTATGTCTAATTCATATTCAGGTTCTGTTAAAGATGCACAAACTGCTGAGAAAAATGCTGGTGCTAAATTTTTATTTGGTAGAGGTAAAGCTAATTCAATGATTGCTAAAGCTCAAGCTAGAGATAATGCAATTTCTGATATTAAACAAGCAGCAGATGCTGATTTCTAGACTGCACGTTCTATGACTCAAAATAAAGCAATGTTTAATTAGTATGCTTTATTAGGTGGTTATAATCAATCATATGCTAGAGTTGGTAAATTTGGTTTAAAATTATAGAGAGCTCAACAATTAGCAATTAAATTTAAAGAACCTTCTGAAATTAAAGAACAAAAAGAAGTTTATGTAATGAAAGATGGTGGAGAATTTTTTGCTAATTTAAGAGAGGAATTTATTCCAACGACAGAAGAACAAAACAATGCTTTCTTTAGTACTTTATTAACTGAAGAAGATATTCAAAAGTTTTAGAAAGGAGGAAAAACTAAAACTTCAAGAAGATCTGATGAAGATATAATTGCATATGCTAATACAAGTGAAGCTCCTTTTATGAAAAGAATTCATAATAGTGATACTAGAAATATTCCTGAACCACAAAAATATTGGAAAGATGGTATAGACTCAGGAAAAAGATCCACGCACCTTTTAGCAACAGGAGAAGCTGATGGTAAATATTATGTTTATCCAGAAGTTCAAGAGGAAAATGGAGAATTAAAATGGTTTGAAGATGGTTTTAAAAGAGCATTAGAAAATAATGATGTTATAGAATTTCCATCTGAAGAAGAAGCTCTTTGGTTCTCAGAAAATTATAAAAAATATTATCCTTAGTTCTTTGGAGCAAAAGAATTTAAAGAAGGTGGTTAGATGAATGTAATTCCTGAAGGAAGCTTACATGCTAGATTACATCATATGGAAAATGCTGATAATTTAACTAAAAAAGGTATTCCAGTTGTTGATAATGAAGGTAATCAATAGGCAGAAATTGAGAACTCAGAAATTATATTTACAAAAGAAGTAACTGAAAAATTAGAAGAACTTTACAAAAAGTTTAAATCTGACGAATACACTAATAAGGAAAAAGAAGGATTTGCTATTGAGGCTGGAAAACTTCTTTCTAAAGAAATAATTGAAAATACAGACGATCGTGTTGGACTTTTAAATAATAACGAAAATGAGACTTTGGCAAATAATTGAAACTCCTAAAGGAAGATTATCTAGTAAAAGAGTCTGTGGAGTACTCGGTTGGATAGTATTATTAGTTGGTTTTATGGTTCTTCTTTTTGCAACAAAATAGGCACCAAGTTTTACTGAATTTTTAATTTGTGCTATTGTTGCTTTATTAGGAGTAGATAGTGTTACTGGAGCATTTAAAAAGGAAGACAATGGAAAAAACAAAAGTTAAATTAGGTGAAAAGGAATATACTTTATAGATAGCATCAACTAAAGCTGAACTTAGAAAAGGTTTAATGGGAGTTACCAACCTTGGAGAAAATGAAGGCATGCTCTTTGATTTTGGAGAGGAAGGAAATCATGAAATGTGGATGTATAACACTCCAATTGCATTAGACTAGATTTTTATTAATTCAGATTAGGTTGTAACTAAAGTTGCTACTCGTGAGCCTAATGATGAAACTTTAGTTGGAGAACCTGATACAATGTATGTTGTAGAATTAAATGCTAACTCTGGAGTAAAAGAAGGAGATGAATTAGAATTTCTTGATGATACTAAAGAATATACAATGAAAGTTCTTGCACCAGATGGATCTACTCAAATGAATCTTAAAGGTGGTGAAAGAATCTTTAGTCGAAAAAATACAAAAGTGTTAATTCGTCAAGCTAAAAAAGCATATGCTTCTTAGACAGATTCTGATTATAAACGTTTAGGTAAAACTATATTCAAATATCTCAATGTTCAAGACACTAACGAGCCAGAATACGTTGAAGTGCCATCCTAATAACATTTATTTTATATAAGTTTGGAAAATCCAAAACTTAAAGATAATTTTAAATGATATATGATAATGAGATATGTTTGAAAATAAATAAGTAAAACATTTTAATTTTTTGATTATGAAAGTAAATTTTAGTAAATTAGAGAAAGAAGTAAAGAAATTCCAGGAGGGTGGTGCTATGCCAGCAGAAGGTGCAGCTCCAGCAGGTGCTCCAGAAGGTGGTGCTGCTCCTGCAGGTCCTGAAGGTGGTGCAGATCCAATGCAGCAAATTTTACAGGCTGCTATGCAGGCAGTCCAAACTAACGACGGTCAGTTAGCCCTTCAAGTTTGTGCAGCTTTAGTACAATTAGCACAAGGTGGTGCAGGCGCCCCAGCAGGTGCTCCAGCAGAAGGAGCTCCCGAAGGCGAGCCAGTTTATCGTAAAGGTGGACGCCTTGCTTATCGTAAGAAATAATTTCGATACTTATGAATGATAAGGAGGTATGTAAGTAATTTATGTACCTCCTTTTTTAATATTATTTCAATTTATGGCAGAGCAAAATAATGAAAAACAAACAATAAATTTTGCTGGTAGAGAAATTGATAAAAAAGAGTTCGGAAGAAGAGTATAGGCTAAACTTGGTGCATGGATGGATTATCAGGGGTTACAAGGTGATGAACGTACTGATTTCATTAATGCATTAAATGATAAAATGAATGGTTTATTAAGTGGAGATTATACTTCTTCTGACTTTGGAGTAATTCAAGGAGGAGCTCCAAATCAAGAAAATCAATATAAGCAAAATGGTTCTCGCAGTGATAGTAAATTTTCATTAAGTAGACGTCATGGTTTTAATCCTGGAGAAAATGTAGATGTTTACTTAAATGGAATTGCTGGAACTATGGATGAAGGTGCATCATCTTCTGCAAAATCTTCTAAGAAATCAGATTGGAATAAAAATGCTATGGCATAGCAAATTATGGAATCTATTTTTGGAGAAGGAAATGAAGCTTCTGTTGCACAAATGAAACTTTGGGCAGATAAATATGATCCAGTTAGCAATGGTGTAAGAACTACTCTTGGAAGAAAAGATTATCTCATTAAGTAGATAAATAATTATAGAGATAAAGTTGCTAATGGTGAGTACAATTTAGAAGGAGAAGATTAGATTAAAGAATTAACAAAAATTGATAACTTAGTGCAAGCTTTAAATAATGATGACAATTTTAATATGAATAAAGTTGCTCCATGGTTATCAAATTTGTTATTTACTGAAGAGGATTATTATAATACTCCTGAAGAAAAGAAAGCTGCTGAACAACAAGCTTTAGTTAAAAAAGGAGAAGACTATATAAAAAATGGAGGTGAAAACCCATATAATAAAGAAACCCAATTAGAACTATGGCAAGCAGCTGAAGACGCTAGAAAAGCATAGATAGAAAAAAATCAATAGAATGAATTTGATAATTATTCTATTAGAAGTAATACATTAAGAGGAGAACACTTTCTTCCTAAATGGGATCAAATTAGTGATGATAGTATATTTGGAGATTGGGATCCAAATGGTGAGTATGGATGGCAACATATGCTTGATGCGTTATATAAAGTAAATAGAGATTATTCTGGAGATTTAGGATTAGGTGCTGATTTATATTCTGGAGTTTTAGGTATAGGAGGTGATTCAACTACATCAAATGATACTTTTAGAGGTATTGTTCCAAATAGATATATTGATGAAATTGTAGAACCTAATGATTGGTTAAGTGGACACTAGACTAAAGGATCACATATGTTTAGATCAGCAAATGCATATAAAGGAAAATATTTATCTGATTATTTAAATCATTTTATATCAGCAGAACCTGATCGATTTAGAATTGCTTCTAATACTTAGAATTACATATTACCAAGTATGGTAGATTGGAATAAAGGAACAGCCTATCTTATAAACAGAAAAATGAACTAGAAAGGTTCTATTAAACAAGTCAATATTGCTGATTTACTTCCAAAAATTAAAGAGGGTAATCCTGGTTTATATCAAGAATTATATCAATATTATTTACAATCAAAAGTTAAATCTGCTAAATAGGGTGGAATATTAAAAGCTCAATTTGGTGGAACTCTTATTGCAAATGATATTAAAAATTCTTAGGCTATTGATGATCAAAATGCTGAAATAGCTTCAATGGGCCAATCTAAATTTGATAAACAAAATTTAAGAAATCAAGTAATTGAAGGTAATAATGTAAACTTATCTACTCAGGATTGGATGAGAATTGGTGCTGCAGCTGCTGATTTAACATCCGCTGTAACTGCATTTGTTCCAGGAGGTGGTACTGCTGTAGCTGCTGTTACTGGATTAGGATCAACATTTACTCATTTAGCAGCTGATATAACAGACCCATCTTTATCATTTGGTTCTAAATTAGGTAATCTTGGAATGAATCTTGGGTTAGACTTAGTATCATTGATTCCTGGATTAAATATAGGAGCAGGTGCTGCTAAAATAGTTAAACCTATTGCTAAATTAGTACCCAAATTATTACCAATAGCAATAGGTGCAGGAATGGCTCCAGAATTTATTGATGCTCTTAAGAAGGTAGGAAATGGTAAAAATGATTTAACAGCTAATGATTTAAGAACACTTGCACAAGGTATGTCTATAATAGCTGGTAGCAATAGAGTTGCAGGTTCAACTTTAAAAGCTAGTAAACTCAATAAATCTGGATATGGAAAAAATTTTAAATTTTCTACTACAAAACCTAATTAGAAAAAAACTGGAGAGTTTCCAGTAGAATTTGTACATAATGGTCAAACTAAACCTTCTTCACTAACTTTATAGGATATTAAAGATATTAATGCTGGGGGTAAGGATAATGCATTAAATATATTTAGACAAAAAATTGCTGCTAAAACTGGATTAAAACCAGATGAAATATCATTTGCTGGAAATGTAAGATTTGATAAAAAACTTTCATTTATGAATCATAAGTTAAAACCTTCAAGTAATGAAGAAATATTAACTGATGTGGAAAAATCTCCAGAAATGATGAAATTCTATGCTGAAAGATTATAGAAAAATGCAGAATTTAGAGCTAAACATCCTATCTTTTCAAAATATTTTAAAACTGATTTAGAAATGTAGGGAATTGTTCCTACATCAAATCCAAGAACTTTTTGGAATAATGATTTTTACTCTCCATTTGCCTTTGGAGTTGGAAAAATGATGCCAGGTAAAACTGGAGATTCTTTTAGAACTAGGGCATCGTCAATAATTACCAAAGGATAGAAATCAGTTGATGGTAATCCAGCCACACCAACAGCTAAAAAACAAACTGAAATAGATAATATTAATACTCAAATCAAGAATACACAACAATCTCTTGATAATACTAATAAAGAGTTAAAATTAGCTAATACTTCAGATAAAAGACTTGGAGTTTTTGAACGAGCAGTTGGAAGACAAAATAAAATCAATGAGCATATTTCATAGGTTGAGGGAAAAATAAAAGATATTAATAGAATATCACAATTAGAAAGAAGATTAAATATAGCTAAAGGTGCTAAAAGATCTTCAAATTCTATTTAGCAATAGAGGGTTGTTCAACAGTTAGAATCAGAAATCAATAGTTTAAAAACAAAAACAGGCAAAAAAGATTTAAGTAAAGAGTTACAAACTCTTCAAAAAAGATTAAATAATCTTAAATCAATGCCTAAACAAATTTAGTAGAAACGTTTACAAGAAATAGAAACTAGAATTCAACAAATAAAATCTGCTAAAGCTAATGAATCTCAATTAAAACAAGCTTCTGAAAATGGAAGAAAACAATTAACTAAATATGATAAATAGTTACAAACTATTGATAATGATTTAAAGTTTGCTACATATAACCATTATCGTGATTTAGTTAGAAGAGTTTATGGTCTTAAACATGGTGGTATCTTAAAAGCTAATGATGGAACAAAGGTTGAAAAACCTAAATAGACTTCTACAACAAATTCTACTACTAAACCTGCAACAAATTCAAATACTAATACTGGAACTTTAGGAAATACCTCAAAAACAAATACAGGAACTTTAGGAAATACTCCAAGTACAAATACTGGATCACTTGGTAATCCAAAAAAACCTAGTGATTCAGAATTTAAAGGGTATGATAATGGACTAAATCCATAGAGTCATTGGGGTATTCCTGAATCTAATTTAATGCTATCATTATTCCAAAATGAAAAGAATAGTTTAGCTCATAGAACAAACTATGGAATTTTATAGGAGCAATTATCAAAAATACCTTTTCATAAAGATCCAATGATTTATGGTTATAAAGTACACACTAGTAAACCATTAGAAGATACTGTTGCAAAAATAAAATCTAACTTTAATTTATTAGGAAGTCAGGCTGCAGCAGGTACTGCTGATTTAGGTAGTGCATTTGCTTATCGGTTAAATGCTTAGAAAGCAGCTAATGATTAGATCTTCCCATATGTAAAAGAGCAAGCTAATTTTGTTTAGACAGGAGAAGATAAAGCTCGTGAAGCTGCATATTAGACAATGCAAAGTTATCATGATACTGGTGAGTTTAACCATGAACAAGATGTTAATAAATATAATAGTGATAGAGATGCTAAATCTCAATACTTAAGTCAATATGGCAACATTCTTATGAATGATTTAACTATGAGACAAAGAGGTTTGGCTACTACGGCTAAATATAATTATTAGAGAAGTTTATTAGCAGATGATGCTATGTATAATTATAGAAGATTATTAGATAAGAAAACTAATAATCCAAAAGATTGGACTCAAGATGATGAGGTACAACTCGCTAGAGCATATAGACAATGGATTAAAGTTAATAGATTATCTCCTATTGGAATGCCTTATACTGGATATCAATAGTATTATACAACTAATAAACCTTTTGAAACATTTTTTAATTAATAAATAATCGGGAGGGATTAAAACTCCCTCCCTTATTTTTTATATATGAATTCAATTTTAAAATTTGCAAAAGGGGGTTTATCTGAATTATTTATATCACCTACAGATATGGTAGAAACATCAAAAGGTGAGTATGGTGAATCAGATACCTCAACAGCTAAAAATTCTTCTAGTGCATCTTCTAAATCTGAAAAAGTAGGATTAAAAGATCTTTTAAATTTAGCTAAAGAATTAAAAGGCCTTCCTACTGATAGTGATGTTGTTACTAAACAAATATATTCTATATATAATAATATGGATTTATATGCGGATGGAGAATTAGATACCTCTCAATTAATTTCTGCTTACCTTCAAACTTTAAGAAGTGTGAGATAGGCACAGTTTAATCAAGAACAATACAACGAGGCTAAAAAACAAGCACTCGCTAAAGATGGTTTAGGAGAAATTGCTGTGGATAAATATGGTAATGTATTTGTTCAAGATAAAGAAACTGGAAATATGGGACGTATGTCTATAGAAGAATATAAATAGTTAGATAAAAATAAATATGAGATTTTAACAAACTCAAATCTTTTGTATTATAGAGCAAATAGTCCAGAATTTGCTTTTAAAAATGATATACTTGGTATAGTAGAAAATGGTGTTGGAATTTCTGAAATTACTAAACATTTACTTCAAGTTGCAAGTAATTTAGGAACTAATAGTGTGAGAGATGCTAGATATTAGACACCTCAGTCAGAAGAAATTTCAGAAGGATTGAAGATTTTACAAGAAGCAGAAAAGAAAAATATAAAACTGGATGAATTATCAAGTAATCAAAAAGCATAGGCTGAATACGCTTTAAAATATTTATGGGCAGCTTTACCTGAAAATGAAAAAACTGTACTAAAATATAAAAGTGATGGCACTGAAAAAGGAGCAACTGATTTAATACAAACTTTAATATTCTCAAGAACTAGTTAGAAAGATTCTGCAAATGAATCTGCATCTGGCAAAGGAAATGGAAGTGGCTCTGGAAGTAGTTCTGGAAAAGGTGATACTAACGATAAAACTAATTGGTATACAGGTGTACAAAATGCAGAAAATGGTACTGATGGAGTATTTCAATTAAATACTGGAACATCTAATTCATTAATGGTAAATGGTACTGTTTATGGAAATATAAAAGATAGTGATTGGAAACCTATTGGTAATGCTAGTATGACTGAGGTTATGAATGGTGGTTTATCTGGTATTGTTAGAAATATGTATGGTATATCATTTGGAGATAAAGTTATTAATCCTGAGGATTTAAATGATATAATGTATGATAATGGTGGAGGTATTGTAATACCACTACCTACTAAAACAGTTAAAGGTACAAAAGTTGTTGATTTAAGTGTCATTAATGAATATAATGAGGCATACAGTGAATATAAGAAAAGAAATCCAAAAGATTCAGAATTATTTCCAAAAGATCCAGAATTATTTGGAAAAATATTAGAAGAGCATGGTTTAACAGAATTGTTAGATGATAATGGTCTTCCTAACAGACAAAGATTCTGTAATTTCTTAGTTGTTTCAGGATATGCTGTTGATAAGAAAAATAAATTTTATAAAAATACTGATGGACAAGATAATGACTTTATAGAAGATGTTGATGCCGATGATAGTTTAATTGATTTAATTCAATCAACATTATCTACTGATAGTAAAAAGTCAAATTATAAAATTGATAAAGGTAATTGGTATGAAACTGAATCTCCAGAATCATGGTGGAATACTTATGATCATATTTATAGAGGTAACTTATATATTCCATTATCTGATAATGAAAATTCAGGACTAACTGCCGGAAAAACAGAATTACCATATTACTTACAACATGAGCATGAAGCTCAATATCAAATTAGAGAAAAACGTAAATCTGCTTCTTCTGTTACTGGAGCAGATGTATTAAATTTATAATAATGAGTTATGGCAAAAAATGATTGGATTGTAGCATCATTAAATAATCCATAGTTTGCTCCAGAAGATATGGAGGATGTTCTTGGGTTATCTATAGATAATACATAGCTTTTATCAAAGGATGAATATGAAAGAAGTCCTTATATTCAAAATCATGAAGCATTTAAAAATGAAGACGGTTCATTTAGTAGATTAAAATTTGAATAGTTTTATAATGATAAATTAGAAAATTGGAATAAATTTACTAGTAATGAACAATTAGACTCTTTTGAATATAGTTTATTTCATACCAGAGCTCAAGCTGATTCTAAAGTAAAAAATCCAAATTTTAGGTTTGAAACAGTATTAAATGCTGATAGAATTACAACTGGTATAGCTGGATGGAGCTAGGAGTAGGGAAAAAGAATTTTAACTCCTTCAGAAATTGCTCAAACTTAGCAAATTTTTGACCCAGAAACTGGAAAATATTTGGATGAAACCCCAAATGACAGAGCACTTGCTAATAACCCTTTAAAATGGATTAAAAATTTATTTGAAGAACCTTTAGTATTAGCTACATACGATAAAGATACTGAGGAATTTGACCCATTCTCAGGTCAAATGGTTACACATAAAAAGGGAGAATATAAATTAAATAGTGACGGAACTTACTATACTGAGAAATTAAATGGACGTTCTTTAGCTGGAAAACAAGTAGTTTCAAATACTGATTTATTAACTATTGATGGATCTACTCTTAATAAATATGATTTCTTTGATTCAGATAGTTTAGATAAGTCGGTTGTTAGCACTATTTTAAAAACTGCAGCAACTGTAACTCCTTTATTCTTAGGTGGCCCTGTATCACAAATTTATTCTGGATTATTAATTGCAAGAGAGCTTTCAAAAACATTACCAATGTTATATGGTATGACAACGTCATTATTTGGTAATGAGTCAGAACCAGAATTTTTAAATACATTAGCAGGGTATGGTGAAAAATTTACAGGAGGAGTTTCTGAATATGGTTCTCAACATACATTTAGTTTTGAACAATTTGGAAAATTACTAGGCGACGTTGCTACACAGTGGGGACAACAAAGATTAATCGCTAATACAGTTTCTAAATTAAGAAATTCTAATGGTATAATGGAAAGAGCATATGCCAATGCTAAAATAGAACATGATACTCAATTAGCAAAGGCATTAAATGCTGCAAAATCAGGTCAAATGCCTGAGTAGGAAGCCATGAGAATATTAGATATAGTTAAAAAAGGTGGTGGCAATTGGACAAATGATTCATTTGGAAAAGCAGCATTAGCTAAATTTATGCCTGCTGCAGAAGCTCTTGTTCATAGAAATTCTAGACTTGGAGCAGATGCTGCATTAGCTTATATGGCTTTAGTTTCTAATTATGATGTATATAATACAATGTTAGAGAGAGGAGCCACTCATAAAGATGCTTCTATTGTATCTTTAATGAGTACTGTAGGTATGTATGGTGTAGATAAATATTTACATTTAGGAGAAATGTTCTTTGATGATTTAGAGGATTAGGCTCAAAAACATATTAGAGAATATGCCAGGCAAGAAGCAGCTAATTATGCTGATGCTTTACAATTGGGTATTGGAAGACAATTACCTGAAAAAATAGAAGGAAATATAATTAAAAGAATTGGTATAAATGCTAAATCAAAAAATGCTGAAATAGGTGAAGCAACTTTAATTAGAAAAGGACTTAATCTTGGAAAAGCAATTGGAGAAGAAGCTGTTAATACCATGAAAAACTACACTGAAGGTGTAGCACATCATTCACTAAGTGCTACTGGAAAAGCAATTGGTGAAGGTTTAGAAGAAACTGCAGAAGAATTTGTTTCAGATATTTCAAAACAATTATATGAATGGGCTGGATAGCTTGGAGTAAATACTTCCATTGAAGATGCAGGTGCTTGGGAAAACTGGTTTGATAGATATGCAATGTCATTCTTAGGAGGTGCTATGGGTGGTGCAGTATTCTATGGAGTAGGCCAAGTAGAATCAGCCAAACAAAAATCTAAAAATCCTAATTCAAATAATGCTGAAGATGAAATGATTTATTTACTTCGTCAGCATAGAAAAGGGGATATTATGAAGGAATTAGATAAACTTCATAAAGATGGAAAGTTAGGTAGTACAAAATTAGGAATTAAATTTGAAAAATCTGGAAATGAAAATGTTTATTTAAAAGCTGAGAATGGAAATATAACTTAGAATGATGCTATTTATAATTTCATTTTACAACAAATAAATATTTTAGATGGATATTTAAATGAGTACGGTGCTAATTTATCTGATGATGAACTATTTAAACAAATGGTACTTGCTGATGATAGATTAATGTCTATAAAAGAATAGCTTAATGGAGCTTCTTATTCTACAGGATATAGATAGAATTTCCAATCTATACTTTCTGATCTTGCAAAAGCAAAGGAGGCTTTAAAGGATAGTGAAGATAATTTAACTGATTTAGAACAAAGACGTAAATAGGCAGAACAATAGAAAGAAGATACTAAATCTTTATTAGAACAAATAGCGGAAGCTAATAAAGTTAAACCAACGTTAGAAAGTAATCTTAGAGAAGCAGAAAAGAAATTAGATGAATTTATAACTGGAAAATTATCTATTGATTATGCTAGAAAAATGACTTGGTTAGCTGACCCAATTATGGCAAATATATGGACATATGGTACATTTGATCAATGGTTAGCTAAAAAGTATAATACTACTTTTGATAATTTAAGTTAGGTAGAAAAAGAAAAATATCAAACAGAGTATTTAAATGATTTAAATTATAAGAGAGAATTTGATTCTGATCAAGCATGGGAGTCATTTAAACAAGTTGAAAAAGACTTTACATCATATTTAACTAGTTTAGAATAGAATCCACAAGAAATACTTAAAATAAAAGACTCTTTTCAAACTTTATCTGACTTAAGGGATAAAATAAATAATTTAACTACTAAAGGAATACTTACTATTCAAGATAGAGTTCCTGGGGAAACTGATGAAGACTTTGGTGATTAGGAAAAACATGCAGAAAATGTTAGAACCTATAATGCTGAAAAATTTAAAGATTTACAATTCATTCAACAACGTGTTGCTGATGTTGTAAATTTACTTAAAACTCCTGGAATTATACTGGATCCTCAAACTTATCGTTTAGCTAGAAATTTCTTTAGAAATATAAATAGAACTTATGCTTTTAACTAGGCAATTATGTCTAGTATTGCAGATGCAAATCAAATTGGGGATAATTAGGTAGAGGTATCTTACAATGATGCTATGAGTCAAATAAATTTAGACTTTATAAAAGATACAGTAACTGATATTTTAACTGCAACTAAATAGCAAAGAGAATCAGAAGGTCATATGAAATTAGACCTATTGAGATTTTTAAGAACTATGCAAGCTGCATTAGAAACTAATCCAGTATCTGTATTGTCAAATGATCAAATATTTGACCCAAAAGTTCCATTTAATTTACTAGAAGATCCTAATGCTTATGATGAAAACGATGATGTAAAACAAGAATATATTGATGATATTATCTCAAATCCAGATAAAATATTAAAATTGAGAGCTGATTTTAATACTAAATTAGACACTTGGATTAATGAGAATATTCAAAATATGTTTTCTGCTGATTTATCTGCTAATTTAGAATCAGAATTAATACAACAACATATAGATACAGTATAGAGTTTAAATACTCTAGATGATTTATAGGCTTACTTAAATACTTTAGTTTTACAAGGAACTGATACAGATATTAATGATTTAATATCGACTTTACTTAATTCTGCTGAAGGAATTTGGAAATCATTACTTGAAGTTCAAACACAAAATGAAGTAGATAATATATTAAATTCTGTTAATTCTACATTAAAATCTGACTTAAATTTAAAATCTTCCTTAAAAATAGGTTATATTGACTCAACTAAATATACGGATAATTTAAGAAATATATTAGAATAGGGGATTAAAGATAACCCAATGATGTAGTTCTTAGAATTAGGTAATAAAGTTTTACAACAAGCAAATCCATTAGCAGAAATATCAAAAATATCTGCAAGTAAATTTGGAATTAATGAAGTTGAGTTAGAAACTGTATTGGATAAGATAGAATCTAGATTTGATTAGACAGGTAATCTTGAAGATTTTGTAATGACTCCTCAAGAAGAACAAACTTTAAATTACCTTTCTCACATTCTAAAATTAATGGATGGATTCTTATACCAAGGTGCTGTTACACCTACTTGGTTGAATTCATTTGGACATGCTAAATTCTGGAATGATTTTGCTAAAAAACATAGTGATGTTGTTGGTCAGGGATTCCATTTGCCAGAAATAGATGCAGATGTTTCTAATTTATTTAGAAAAGAATTAAGCACTATTCAAGCATTAATTGATGAATGGAAAAATATACATGAAACAAATGCAGTTAATAAAGAACGTCAATTTAATTTAGCTGCTGAAAAATTAGAATCTGTAAAATTACAATTTTATAAAACTATAAACTCTAAACTTAGAGGTATATTAATAAATGGTGCATCTTTTGATTTATTAGATGATATTAAAGATTCTGATACTTCATTAGACATTGAAACAAAAATAGCTAATAATTTATATAATTTATTAACTAAATAGAATATTACATTTAGAGAGTTTTTAGAAAAGACTAAATTATTAGAAGATATACTTCCTAATGCTTTAGATTCTATACAAAACCAAATAACATCTGATTTAGATGATAAGTTTAAGTATGGTGATGACTTTACTGCTTATCAAAGAATGCAAATGTTATTAGGAATGTTATTACAGAATAGTTCTAAATTTGAATCAGCCAATAAGAAAAAATTAACTGCAGAGTCTAAAATTGCACCTATTTCTATACAAAAATATATAGTATAGGTTGGTAAAGGATTTATAAATAGTGCAAATATAATTCAATAGGTATATGACTATTTAGAATCTAAAAATAAATTACCTAAAGATGTTGCTATTTTAAATAAATGTATGATTATTCCTGGAGTTGGAGGTGCTGGTAAAACTAGTGCTGTGATTAGTTAGATTGTAGAAGATGTAGAAGATTCTGCAATTTGGACAGCAGCTGCTTTAGACACTCAATTACAGACTTTAAATCATGCTATTAATAAAAATCCAGCAAAGACATTTGATAGATCATAGTTAATGCATGAAATACTTGAAGATTATAGTGCATACGAATCTTCAATTTAGAATAATGTATTAAAAGGAAATGGTGATGAGAATTTTAGAAAAACTACAAAAAATACCTATTTAGATACAGGTAACTTAAAAGTTAAACATACACAAAATGCTCCAAAAGTATTAGTTATTGATGAAGCTACTCATTATTCTAATTATGAAATATAGTTAATCAATAGATGGGCTAACGAAAATAATGTCCAAGTAATACTTTCTGGAGATCCACATTAGATGGGAGCTAAAGAAGGTTAGGGATTTAGAAATTCCTTTACTTTATTTAGAATGCCTAAATTAAAAACATCATTAAGAGATTCTAATAATAGAGTTCAAAATAATAATGCTAATATTGATAAAGTAGTTACAAAATTAGAAACTGAACTTCCTAATTATGATGGTACATAGGATGGAGAAGATGCTTTAAAAAATATTGCCTCACAAGAGTACTCTACATTGGAATTAGAATATTACTTAGATGATGAAAAATTAAATGGAACAGTTGTTGCTAAAACAATATCTGATCAATTATTATCAGTATTAGCTGCTTCTAACTCAGTTGCTTTTGTTGGAAATGTGGATTCTGAAATAATGAAACAATTGAAAGATGCAGGTTTACAATTTGTTCCAAAAAAGAATTTATTTAATTCTGTAAGTGATATTCAAAGTAAAGAATTTGATTATGTAATTTGTAACACTAATTTAGAATTAAATAATGATGATTTTGTTGGGTCCTATTTTGGAGATATTGTCTTGGAACAAGCAAAACTCCTATATACTTTAAATACTCGTGCTAAAAATGGTTTAGTCGTAATTGATAATGATTTTTCACAAGTATATGGTTGTAAAAATACAAGATATCCAACTACTGCATTAGCAAAAACTATAGCTGCAGCTGTATAGTCATTTGTAAATAAAGAATTAGAGAGATTTAGTAGCTTAGATTTATCTGGTGAATATCATGATTTATCAGAAATTAATGATAATTAGTTTGAAAATTCAACTACAAAAACTAAACCTACAGATATAGAAACTATTGAAGATTTGGATAACCTTCAAAAAGAAGCAGAGGAAAAAGTGACAAAAGAATTAGAAAAATAGGATAGTGATACTTATGAAGTAGAAGAAAAATTATCTAATTTGGATAGTGAATCAAATATTGATTAGGTAGAAGATCCATCTTTTTCAATGAATGTTATTGGATATTCTATGCCAATTTTAGGAGGATATAAAAGAATTGAATAGGACGATGGAACTAATAAGTATGAAAGAATTTCTCCAGAAGTTGTAAATGGTAAAACTATTTTGAAAGATTTAGCTGCTATTACTATATTAGATAAGAGTATAAAATCTGATTTAAGTATAGAATAGCTAAAATCTGAATCTTCTCCAATAGCAAAATATTTTGAATTTGTAAGTCAAATTGGAAATATATTAATTGGAAAACCTGCAAGTGGTGGAATTATTGAAGAGTTTATTAGTGTTAACTAGCTAAAAACTATATTATCTGGAGAATCTGATAAACTTCTTGCAGATGGAAGAAAAGAAGGAGTTTATTTAGAAGTAGTTGATAAAGGTGATGGAGACCAATTCTTTGGATTAACAGATTCTGATGAAGATCTAATGGAAATAAATGGTAAAGTATATAAATATGTACTTAGATTTACTCCACCAAACTCAAGAAATTTCAAAAATCAAGATTAGGAAGTTGCAATAACTTTAGGACTTGCGGCAAATCCAGAAACTTGGAAAAAGAAATTATCTAAATTTGATCTTTCTGATCCTAAGCAAGTAGCTGAAAGAGACAAATTAGCTGCTAATATATAGAATTATGAAAATTATTTATAGAGAATAAAAGATTCTCAAAAGAGTAAACGAGTTAAACTTACTGGAGCATTTTCAAAGTTAAGAGGTTTTAAATATAAGAAAAGACTTGGCACTTTGAAAATTGGAGGAAAATCTCCTAAATATGAACAAGGTTGGTTAGACTAGGCTGGCAAATATAAAGTACATTCTAGTATTTATATATTAGGAAATGATGTTGATGAATTTGGAATAAAAGCTTGTAATTCAGGAAAAGCTGTTATGTTTGTAAGCAATTTCAATTATAAAGCTGAAGAATTATACAAGATTTACCAAAATGAAAAAAATAATCCTAATTCTCCATGTACAGTTAGAATGATAATTCTTGACAATGCCGGAGTAAACTGGTCAAGTTTAACTAATTCTAATTATGAAGAATTATATCATCAAAGTAAAGATGTGACAACTCCGTTTAAGGCAGATGTAATGGGATTTAGATTACTTACTGCAATGTGGAATTGGAGAGCTGATCTAACAAATTTCTTAGAAGCTTATAAACAACAACTTACTGATAAAGGTTATGATGATGATAAAGTAATTAGAATTGTTAATGCCTATGGTTCAATAAATTCTCCAGAAAATCCGAATGTTGAGGATATATTAACTAAATATGGTATAAGTGAAGATGAATTAAATTTAGTAGAAGATTTTAATAAGTTTTGTACTGATAATAATATTCATACATTTAGAATTGGAGGAAACACTAAAAATTCTAAACATATTTAGACAATTCCTGACGTAGATTTAGAAAAATATTTTGGAGGTTAGAATATTCCTTAGAATGTTAAAGATTATGGAGTTAAAGGTTTATATATTGCTCCACAACTTGCTAAAGAATATTTAGCTTATATTAATGCTACATTTAAAGTTTTTGATCCAAATGGTGATGGAATTTTAAGTATAGATATATATAGAAATGGAATTAAAACTCCTTATTCTGTAAAAGATAGAATTAATGGGGATAGATTGGGAACTTTATCACATAATAAAGAATCAAATTCAACTTAGCAAGAAAATAATGTACAAGCACAAACTTCTGATGAAGAAGGTGGATCATTAACTTCATTAATAAAAGATGTAACTAAAGGAATTGAAGTTACTGACAGTGATGGTAATATATATACAATAAAATATGGAGGTGATAAAAGTGAACTTGGTACATTTGCTAAAAATTTAATACATCTATTCTCTAGAGTAAAACAAGATGTATATCATCTTTCTGGAGGTAATAGATTTAATAAAGGACATATTGTTATCAAATCTGAAGGAGTTAATGGTGAAGAAAAATCTATTACACTAGATTATAGTGAATTACAAAATTTAATAGATGATTCTTATACTAGAAATTTCCCTCAATCTGGTAAAAATGCTTTTAGAGATCCATTCTCAGAATCCATAGATTTTGAATATGGAGATATGTTTGATTTGATGCTTCATGGCTCATTAGAAGATGTTGCTTCTACCGGAATAAATAGAGAAAATACAAATAAAATTTCAGGAGTATATTTCCCACAAGGTTTATTTGTAGACCCTAGATCAAAAGGTAAAGGAACAGCTGTATTAGAAACTAAAGGAGGTGATGCAGTAGCTTTATTATCAACTGATATTGATCCTAGATTATTATTAATAGATGCAGAATCTGATTTAGTATTTAATATAGAACTACCCTCATTAGCTGAAGAAAGTACTAAATAGAAAAACTATTACACATTTAAAAATAATTAGATACAATTAGACCTAAGTTAGGGTACAGTAAAATTACCTTTAACTTAGAATAGTAAATTGCCTAACGATCCAAGAACTTTAAGTGAAATTATTCCTGGATTAGAAATGCTTCAAATAAATGATTTATTTACTGGGAGTGCAACGATAAATGGAATAAATTATAAAGTTACTATTTATGCTGATCGTATACAATTTGATGAAGATAAAGAACCTAATAAACAAGATAATGTTATTAAAAGTGTATATCATTTTGATGAAAATGAATCTTTTGATGATATTAAATTAGGTGATATTAATGAAGATAATTATCCAGAACTGATTAACTTTATTAAAACTCAACTAGATAAGAGTAATGTATCTACAAATGGAGAAATTACAATTCCAAAGAATAGTGATGAAATATTTGTAGATAATGAAAAAGTTGGATTTATTAGAGAAAATAATGGTTCTTTAGAAATTGTATTAAATCCTGATAAAGCTAAAGGAACTTATAGTAGCAATGAAGGTGGTGATATTCCTCATATTCCTGATAACATAGATGATAAAGAGTTAAGTAAACTTTTATTACCAAAAAGTAATGTTACAAGAGAAGAGGACCTAAAACATTTAGAATCTCATGCTGAAGAATTTAGCATTAAAGGAAAATATTTAGAAAGATTAAAAGAAATTTTGAATAATCCTGAAGAACTTGATGCATTTGAAATAGGATTAATACCTAATGATGAATATGCTCAAGCAATTTCTGATCTTCTTGATAAATTAGAACAGTGTTAATATGGAATGTAGTTCAAATTATAATGTTATAAATAGTATAAACCCAAGAATAATTAAAAATATTCTTAGACAATACTTAACACAAAATACTTCAATAATGGATGGTGCGGGTAATCCCCGCACTGTCCAAGAAGTATTATTAGATGAATCTATTTCTTCGGAATAGAAAGCATAGACTCTTACCAATATAATTAGAAAAGTATATAATGGAACTATAAATGATGAAACAGTATTTACATCATTAATAGCAGAAGTTTAGGATTTCTTAAATAAATTACAAAAAGTATTTAAAAAAGATAACATTTTAAACCACGAAGTGTTACATTCAACTTTTAAAAATACTTATATGATTTCATCTGATTCAGAACAAAAAACTGAAGAAGGTGAAACAGAAAGACATGATGAAACTATATCTGGTACAGTTAATGAATAGACATATGCAAGTTTTAAAAAATAGATGAATACTCTATTTATGAAAGTTCCTGCATCAATGGTATCTATTCCAAATAAATTTAAAGCTAATATTGTAGAAAATTTATTTGTATCATTAAGAAAAGATAAAGCTTTCATTGCAAGTACAGACACATTTATGTTTAATAAGAATTTAGCTCATTATCAAAATGATTTATATAAAGCTATAGTATCTTATTTAAATAAAAATGGATATAAAATTCCTTCTGATGAATTATACACTGGACAAGATTTTATTTTAAATGGAACTTATAGATCTGTTATGGAAGATGCATATAATCTAATTCAAGATAAAATTAATACAAAAACTTCCAATAATTCTAATAAACATATTGACTTGTTAACTTCCGGATGGGGGAGTGAATAGGTACTTATGTATGATCCATTTGCGGAATCTTCTCCAGACTATGATAAAAATGCTTCAGATTATTATAGATTTGTTGAAGCATGGTTTACTTTAAATTATTTTGATGATTTATTAAGTAAAGTTTTTGGAAATACAGTAACTTTAGTCACTAAAGGTTCTAAAAATAATTTACAAGGAAGTATTAAACCTGGGGATAATTATAAATATCGTTTTGGTGTAGATCGTTCTGGTAGAAATTCTGGATTTACTGATGAAAATAAACGTAATGGTTTTACTGAAGCAGGTAGATTTTCTGTAGCTTTAGCAACTTCTTTACCTTTATATTCTTATAGTAAATATGTTGATAATATAAATTCAGAAGATGCTATTGAAATTTCTAAGCAAAATGGAAGATTAATAGATCAAATATTAATTAATACTTCATTTAATACTTTATTGAATTTAGTTAGAGACAATGTAATTGTTTCTGAAGGTGATAAAGATACAAGAAATCAAAGAATTATTGATGGATTAAATAGTTTAATAAATAATCCAAAGTATTATATTAAAGATGTATTGGATGCTTTATTTGAAAGAACTTCTGATATTAAAGAATCTGTTATAGATAATTTAATTAGACATGATAATATCTCAAGTAGAGAAGTTGATACTCTATTTTCTCTTTGGAAAAATGTATATAATACTGAAAATAAAATTGGACCATCTATTATTAAATTAGAAAATACTCTTATTGCAAAAAGAGTTATAAACTCTGGAGATAATTTTGTATATTCTGATTGTATTTCTGGATTAATTAGTCGTGTAGTTGAATTACAATATTTATCTATTGATTATTCTAAGGGAGAAATGTCATTTAGAAAGAAATTTTCTAATGATGGAACATTATTCTCAATTAGAGATCAAATAAATAATAGTATATCATCTGAACCTTAGTATGAATTAAAAGAATTATCTGACGGTACATATTCAATTAGTTTAGGAAATATTACATTAAATATTAATCCTAAAACTAAAAAGAATTCTTCAGAAAATTTATTTAATACTTTGAAAAATAAAGTAACTATTAGTGTAAATGGTGAAGAATATATACCAATAGATGATGCTTTTAAATATATTAAATTTACTAGTGCAAGTTCTTTAAATGCAATTCGTGATGTTAATACAAATATAAATAAAGTATTAGATTTTCTATCTAAAGTTTTACATCAGAATTTACTTACTGATGATAATTTACAAATACTTCATTTATATAAAATACAACATCCCGATTCAATGTTTGAAGAATTAGTAGCTGGCGCAGCAAGAGTTATATATGCTACACAAGCTACTAATGATTTTCTTAAAAATGATAGATATAATTCTTTACCATTATATTTAATGACTAGTAAATACTCTCGTGTATTTAGCTCTATAGGTAAAGAAATAGATGGAGAGTTTAAACCAGATACACAAAGTGCAATTTATAAGAAGAGAATTGGAAGATTAGGGGATTCATATTTATTAACCCCTGTTCATACTGATGATATATGGCTTAAACACTTTACTGATGCTAGATATTCTTATAAAGAAGAAGTTCCAAGATCTACATCAACTAACTATGCTGGAAATAAAGAATAGAATGGCAGAACTGCTCACTTAGGAGCATATGTACATTCTTATATTCAAGATATTAATAAAGAAGCATAGGTTCAACGTGATATTGAAAATGGTGAAATTGAAGGA
>CADBGE010000006.1 GCA_902794075.1 uncultured Erysipelotrichaceae bacterium
GCAGTACATAAGTGTTCTTTCATATAAGTTCTGTAATAATTGCATAATGTATATGCATTATTATCTTTTTTTCTTCTTGCTTGAACCGATATTCTGTGACCACAATCTCCACAATATAATAATCCATCTAATAAATTATTTTCTTTTTTTTCTTTTCGACCTACATTTTTAGGTAATCTCTTTTGAACTTCATTAAATGTATCTTTATCAATAATAGCTTCATGAGTATTTTCTACTACAATATAATTATCAGGGTTATTCTTAACTATTTTTTTTACTTTATAATTAACTTTACACCTTCTACCCTGTACTAAATCACCTGTATAAATCCTATTGTTTAAAATATCATAAATAGTTTTCGCATTCCATTTGTTAAATGTAGGATTATAATTGCCACACCATTCAAAATTATAATATGATGCCGGTGTTTTAATACCTTCACTAGTTAATATATCTGCAATTTTATAATAAGATAATCCATTAAGAGCCATATCAAATATTCTTCTAACAATAATAGCTTGTTCTGAATCAACGATTAATTGATTCTTATTATCCTTGTCTTTAGTATACCCAAACGGAGCTCTACCACCAACATATTTACCATCTTTCATTTTTGCTTTAAGACTAGACTTTATTTTCTTAGATATATCCTTAGCATAAAAATCATTCATAATTGCTTTAAAAGGTGCTATATCATTATTAGTTGAATCTAGGTATGTATCAATATTATCAGTAACTGCAATATATCTAACATTATGTTCAGGAAAGAACTTCTCAACAAGTTCTCCTGTACCAATATAATCTCTTCCAAGTCGAGACATATCTTTTGTAATAACCATATTGATTTTCTTATTTTCAATATCTTTAATTAATCTAATAAAACCTGGTCGATCAAAATTTGTTCCACTAAATCCATCATCAATATAAATATCATATACTCTTAAATTGTTTTCTTTTGCATATTGAAGTAATAAGCTCTTTTGATTAGTTATACTTTCACTCTCATAATTCTTATCATCATCTTCACGAGATAATCTTATATATAAACCAACATTATATATATTATTCATACTCTCTAAATGTATAATCATTACCTCCTTCATTTAGAGAAGTATAAGTACAAGATAATGATACACTATTTTTATTCTTTTTTAAATTACTAATCTCCCTCAATAATACTTTAATAAAAATATCATTTAACGAATTATTATCTTCAAAAGTAAAACTAATATTATACTTTGCCATAAAACCACCTATTAAAATCTATGATTATCTAATTCAAACTATTTAAAATAGTTTCCATTTCTTCTTTTTCTTCTAAACTTGGTGGAACAATTTCAGCTTTCTCATTAAGCCATGAAGGTACTGATACATTATCTTTATATTCATTCTTATTATATTTATTATTATGTCTGTTTAAATAAACTATATCATCTGGATTATTTAATCTATCTCTTATAGAATACTTATTCCATATATCATCTACTAAACGAATGATACGTTTTGTGTTTTTATCATTATGATCATATATGCATTTAATAAGTCCAAATTTTTCGAGTTTTCTAATATGTTTAGATGCAGTATCAATGGTTATATGATACATTTCTGATAAAGTTCTATTTGTTATCCAACAATACCCCTCTTTTTTACATAAATAAATAATACGTTCAGCAATAAGCTTATCTTCTGGTGTTAGTTCTTTTGTTTCATAGATATATTTAGGTACAACCGCATATATCACAATATAATCATCTTTCATATTTTATCTCCTTTTCAAATTACTGAACTTCGGCCTCTGTTCACTATAATTATCCAAAAGACCGTTTATTTAAACCATAGTAAAAAAGTTCCCACTTTATTGAGAACTTTTATGTGTTTTTTTTAGTAATTTTTCTAGGAATATTTTTTCTTTTTAATAAAAATCAACATTAATATTTTCTACTTGCTTATAAGGGGTTAACTTAGCATTTCTAGCATCACTAACTTTAATTGCATACCAAGTTTAATAAAACCACTTTCCTTATATTGATAATACTTTTTTGAATCATATTTTAATTTATAAGAAATATCTTCATCAGTATCTGGTGGAGTATCAAACTCCAGACTTTTTATAATAAATCTTTCCACCTCATTCAACTTGCTCCATGATCTTTTAACTTTAATTAATAATTCACAACATAATTCATAATACATTTTATATAATGACTTATCCATAGTAAATATCTGATTATCTTCTTTTAACAAAATTGGTACTCCTTTAACACGTGTTGCAGTTTTATATGTCTCATTTGCTAATGTTATAAATTCTAAATCATCCGATATATGATAGTCTAATATTTCAGTATATAAACTATGATACAACTTATTTAAAGCAAGAAGTTCTACTATTTCATCAAAATCTTTCTTATATTGTTTATAATTTTCTAGCTTAATTGTTTCCTTAGAAATTACTCTACTATCATCTAATAAAGCAACAATAATATTTCCTCCACCGTCATACTTAACCATAAAAACCTCCCAACAAAAAAGAGAGAAAAAGACATTAAAGTCAATTTCTCTCATTGAATAATTAATAAACTAAATTGTTTTCGTGTATAAATTAAAAGTGCTTTATTTCTCATTAAACATCAGCTCCAATTAATTAATTGTCTCTTATAATAGCACTTTTTCATAAAAATTCAAGTTTTTGTAATAAAAAAAGCAAGTCAGACGCATCCAACTTGCCTAGATGGAATCCAAAGATATACCATCGCAATTCACTAATATAGTAACATGCCCAACAATTAAAAACAATATATAACTATTTACTAGCAAGTACTGAATTTGTATTACAGATTCAAAATGCTTGTATAAGCAAGCAACGTATTTGTATAGCACTTTTGAAGTACACAACAAATACATTATGGGAGTATCCCAACCCCCATTAGAAAAGTATTAAAAATATGAAAGACATTTATTTTAAAATAAAAACTTATAACAGTTCAACATCTTTTTCTTGATATTTTTTTAACAATTCATCTAATTTATTTCTATCCCACAAAAATATATTATTTTTCTCAGCTAACTCTATTGCACTCTTTGTAAAATAATTATTAGTTAAAACTACCCCAACATGACATTTATGCATGCTCCTACTACCAATTACCTCTTGTACTGCTTTTATTCCAACTTTAGAGGAGTATTTCTTACATTGTATGGCATATTTTATATTATCTTTATATGCAATTACATCTACTCCATAATCATGGCTAGCAGTCGTTACTTCTACATTGTCAAATCCATTCGCTTCAAGCAATTTCTTTGAAAAAGTTTCAAATTCGATTCCTGTCATACTTTCATCAAAAGCAATAATATTTTTTTCTTTATTGTTAATAATTGAAAATACTTTATTAATATCTGGTGTTTGATATTTTTCAAAAAAATCTGTTGATGTTCCAAAATTAATTCTATAAACATTTATTTTTGTCATCATAATAACTTTAATTCCAGCTTTTTCACTTTTTAGCATTAATCTAGTCATCAACTCTCTAAATTGATTATCATTTGCTAAACTACTAATATCTGTGATAATCATCAGTATATTGGGCATTTTTTCTAACATATTTTTTGGATGAACTTCATTATACTTTTGAACATAGTTATTAAAATCATCAATTCCTTTCGTACCGGTATTTAAAAACATATGATATCGTTTTTCTATTTCACCAATCATTTTTTGCAAAAGAGTTATAGTTTGATTTGGAACAGAGAGAACAGGAAATAATAAATGTGGTAATCCATTATATTGCTGTAATATCATATAATCTGTATCAACCATTGTAATTTTAATATCCTGAGGTTCAATATTTGAAACTATAGTTTTAACTATATTTTCCATATCTTCGTCTGATTTAAATTTTATTATACAATTATTAATCGAATCCCATGTAATATCTGGATTATTATACCTTGTTTCAACACCATATGGCAATTTTGAATAAATATCATAATAATTTAAAATTGAATCAACTGCATTTTCAAAATTAAAATCTTTTTCTATTGAAATTGAATGATTATAATTATAATGAATTATATCAAAATTATTAATTACACTTTGTGTATCATTATACAATATATTGTATAAATTAATATCACTATCTTTATCCTTTTCTTTCATTTCAGTTATTCTTTTTAAATGCTGTTGAACACCATCTTTTGATTGTTCATAATCATACCCTAAAAGCTGGTTCATAGAGGCATTATGAAAAAATACAAACAAATTATTAACAATATTATGAAAGCCTCTTATCATTTTTTCTAATACTTCACTATATTCCTGATTATATACACTTTTTGATTTTATCGAAATATCTTCAGCTTTATCTTTATAGTTTTTAATAATATCAAATAGTTTCAAATAATTTATCTCATTTAATATACCATTTTCAAACATTCTCTCTATTTCAGAACTCATATTTATAATATCAGTAGAAAGGCTTTTATATAGTAGGTAATTTTTGTCTTCTTTTTCTTCCGAATTATTGCTTAAATTAGATTTATTATTTATAGATGATTCTCTTTTTAAATTATGCAATTCTACCCCAACTTTAATCGTATCAATAATCCAACAGATTCCAAACACACCCACGGTTATCAAATATATAAAGCCCAATAAAATATCATTTTTCATAAACCTGTGAACACCTAACCATCCAAATAAAAGTGTAATAATAAACTCTTCTTGCTTTTTCTTATATGTTTCCAAAAAAATCACTCCTAACACATTTCCATTATTATCCAATATTATACTTTTCCACTTAATTGCATTAAACAATTAATTTTAATCCAAATTGTTTCTTAATTTCTTCAGGTAATTTTTTTTCAAGATTCTATCAGTAAAGTTCTATTTTTATTATTTTTATGATTCCAAGTATATTTTAATACTCTATTTGTTCTTAAGTTGTTTTCTCACTAACTTATGTACATTATAACATCATTCCATATAAAAACACCATATAACTCAATATAAAATTACAATGTTCGATTGATTTGTAATTAAATAAATGGTAGAGTAAATAAATGGTGATAAAAATGAAGAAACAATATTTAATTTATGCTGATGAATCACATAGAAAAGGAAAATATTTTAGTAATTTTTATGGTGGGGCTTTAGTTAATTACAGAGAAGTAGAAAAAATCAATAACAAACTCAATGCAAAGAAAGAAGAATTAAGTTTATTCCAAGAAGTTAAATGGACTAAAGTAACGGAACAATACTTAGATAAGTATATAGAATTAATTGACTACTTTTTTGAATTTGTTAAAGCTAATAAAATTAAAATAAGAATAATGTTTAGACAAAATGCATTAGTCCCACAAAATTTAACTAGAGATCACGAAGAAAAAGAATATTTCCTTTTATATTATCAATTTATAAAACATGCATTTGGAATTGACTATTGTAATCCAAATGAAAAAGATCAAGTATTATTAAAACTATATTTTGATAAATTACCTGATACAAAAAAGAAGAATAAAGAATTCAAAGGTTTTATATATGCGCTAAATGATTTCTTTTGTATAAATAACGTTCATATATACAACGAAGATATTGCAGAAATTGATTCTAAAGACCATGTAATTCTACAATGCATGGATATAATATTAGGTGCAATGAATTTTAAATTAAATAATATGGATAAAGAAAAGTTACCCAATAGTAATAGAAGAGGTAAAAGAACAATTGCAAAAGAAAAACTATATAAAAATATATTAAAAAATATTAAAGAAATATATCCTAATTTTAATATCGGAGTATCAACTAGCACTAGAGGAGAATATGAAAACAATTGGAAAGATCCATATAGACACTGGTGTTTTAAATCTAAAAACAGCGTATTTGATTCATCACTAACAAAAAAGACAAAATAAAAAAACTCCATTCTTCCTACATAAACCTTTCACGTAAAACGTGAAGCTTCGGATTGAACAGAGTTCTTATACACTTATATTATCATTGAAGATATTAAATGTCAATACTAGTATATTCACTACTAGTATTTTTGTTTACAACAAATTCTATACTTATAATTTTCTATTTTTATTAAATATGCATTAATTTAGCACTTAATTAAAAAAAGTGCTAAATAGAAGTTGCATATTACAAATATCCATGTTAATATTATGAGGTAAGGAGCCGCTCAAAAAGCGACAAAAAAACCATGTCTGGTAAACATGATTCTTACATTAGGTAGTTTGGCAACTACCATAAACAAAACATTAAATTTAAGAATATGAATTGACTAATACACGATAAAGAAATGTCTCTTACCATATCCTATACATTAATTTTAACACACCATTTTGATGTGTCAAGGGTTATATTAGCAAATTTACGCGTATTAGTCAACTTAAAAAGGAGGACTATATGCGTTTTTATTTGATTTTATAAGGCTTTTCATATAATTATGGAGTTGCCACTACCTCAAAAAAATTAGAAAGTTGAGGTAAAATACATGAATGAAAAAATTTTAAAAAACATTTTTGATAATCTTGAATCGTCTTTAATAAATGAGATGAGAATAAGAATTCAACACAACTTAGAAGATGGTAAATATCGTGAATATTTAGTAAAAAGAATACTATCTAAAATAGTACCTTCAAAATATGAAATAACCAATGGCTTTGTTATTGATAGCGACAATAATAAATCAGATGAGATGGACATAATAATATATGATAAAAGCTATGTTCCTCCATTTTTTGATGAAACATACACAGTTGTACCAATTGAAGCAGTAATAGCAATAATTCAAGTAAAAACAACTTTAACTTGGAGTGAATTAAAATCTTCAATAGATAATCTAAATTCTATAGATAAATTAAAAGCAAAAATTGGTGGTAAAATTGTTTCCGCAAGTAATGCTTCAATTGTAGAAGAAAAAAGATTTGTAGCCCCATATAAGATTATAGTTTCATATAAATCAGATATTGCTAAAAATCATGACTTCACTGAAGAAATGGAAAATAAACACTTGGATATGATTTATATCGTTGATGGAGACCATGATTTATATATAAAACATAGAATTGAACCAGAAGGTGTCGTTAATACGAATAAAGAAGAACTTGAAAAAAGTAAAGTCAAAGGAGACATAGAAAAAATTAAAGAAAGCAAACTATGTAATTTTGCATTACAATTATTAGATAAAATGAAACTCATTAATAATGCCATAATCATAAATTATAAGGAATACATAAAGGGGGCAGAATAATGAATAAAATTACAGATGACTTTGATGAATTTGTTGAAGAAATCTCTTTGAATGAATCATTAAAAAAAGACATTATTTCCAAACACAATTCTTTAGGAGATATGATAAAAAAAGAAACACCAGATGGTTATACTATTGAAAGAATTCTTTTAAGTGGATCATATGCAAAACACACTGTTTTAAATGAATATGATAAAGATAAAAAACCTGATGTAGATATGATTGTCATAATTAAAGATGAAAATCAAGATGTAGACACTGTAAATTCTGATTTTCTTACTTATTTTAAAGATAAAAAAGGTAGTGTTGTGTCAGAAATAAGACAACAATCTAATTCCATCGGATTAATTTATTCCAACATAAGTGTTGATATCGTAATGGCAACCTATGATGACCAAAAAGATATATTAAAAATTGCATCAAGTAAGAAACATACTTGGCTTGAATCAAACGCATTAAAACATATTGCTTATATGAAAAAGAAAAACACAATATATGAAGGATTTAGTTATTACAGCTTAATGAAGTTATTTAAATACTTAAACAAAGAGATATATAAAACAAAAATTAAATCTTATACTCTTGAACAATTAATTCACTGCTGTGCTCCATATCCATCAGTAGGAACTAGGCTACATCAAGCATTTATAGAAACAGTTAACAACATAAGTGAACTATCATCTATATATGAGATCAGAGATTGCTGTGATAATTCTAAAAAAGGATACGATGATAAGGATATCGACGTATTCGAAGACTTTAAAGCACTTATTACAGAAACCGCTAACCTAGCAAATAGTGCAATTGAAGGTAATAGAAAAGATTGGGAAAAGATTTTTGGAGATAGATTTCCAGAACAACCAAATGAAAAAGTGGAGAACAATGCCAAATATGATAAAACACAAACACCGTGGTGCAATAACAAAAGATGAAGTAATATTCTCTTTTAAATCCAAAGGTTTTTCAATAGAGAATTATAGTGAAGAAAATGGAAAGATAACAGTTGAAGTTACAAAAGATTATTCTTCATCGTTTAATATAGAATTCAATGGATTAATAAAACTTAAAGCATTAATTCCCATAAGTCTTTACAAATATTTCTCAATAATTACCTACCCAACATTTTATGAAATATCAAATCTAATTCCCAAAAAAGCAATGTATCACGTAAATTATGATGGAAGTTTATGTTATGCACCTCCTAGAAGACCACTTGATGAAGAATGGACTTTTATCAACTTTGTAAATGCAGTAAACTCATTAATATACAATTACTTTTGTATAGAATATATAGGAAAAGGTAGTTTGCAAGAACTAGAGCATGGAAATACTGGTCTTAAACAATACGATTATATAAAAAATTCTATTAATAACAAATAAAAGAACGATTAGATTCGTTCTTTTATTTTATACTTATACTTCTCTATTTTTCTATCATAAAAAAGCAATCTTGTGGAACCTCATGTACAAATGTTCTGTTTATTACTCTTTCTTTAACTCTTCCTTGACATCCTCCACCAACATTGTAATTCATTTTTTGTCCTTCATTTACATTAACATTTACATCTGTTTCATTATTAATATAATTATTGTTTCCACTTATATTAGCATCATTACTATTTAAAAAATCATTATTATACATAATAATACCTCCTAGAATATATTATGTATAATCATAAATTAACATATTAAATATGCCCATTAAAAAGGTAACTTCATATTTCCATTACTGAATTGTTTCATCATCTTTTTCATTTGATCAAATTGCTGAAGTAATTTATTAACTTCTTGTACAGAAGTTCCAGAACCTGCAGCTATTCTTGTCTTTCTACTAGCCTTTATTATATCTGGATTTCTTCTTTCCTTTGGAGTCATAGATAAAACAATTGCTTCAATCCTGGCCATCTGTTTTGGATCAATCTTAATATTATTAAGTCCCATTTTCTTAGCACCAGGAATTAATTTTAACAAGTTTTCAAGAGGCCCAAGTTTTTTCATTTGTTTCATAGTTGATAAAAAGTCTTCTAAGTCAAATTTACCTTGTTGCATTCTCTTTGCAGTTTTCTCTGCTTCTTTTTCATCAATTGATTCAGTTGCTTTTTCAACAAGAGAAATAATATCTCCCATACCAAGTATTCTTCCTGCCATTCTTTCTGGGTCAAAAGAATCAAGCCCATCAAGTTTTTCAGAAACACCAATAAATTTAATTGGAACATTAGTTAAATGTCTAACCGATAATGCTACACCTCCGCGAGTATCACCATCAAGTTTAGTTAATATAACACCAGTTAAAGGTAATTTATCATTAAATCCAGTTATAACATTAATTGCATCTTGACCCATCATAGAATCAATAACTAATAATATTTCATCAGGATTTATTTTATTTTTTATATTATCTAATTCATCCATTAATTCATCATCAACATGTAATCTACCTGCAGTATCAATGATAACATAATCATAATTCCCATCTTTTGCATATTTTATTGCATTATTAGATATTTCAACAGGATCTTTCTTACCTTCATCATAAACCTCAATATTAAGTTGTTTTCCTAACTGTTTTAATTGATCTATAGCAGCAGGTCTATATACGTCACAAGCAACTAATAGTGGTTTTTTAGAATGCTTTTTTCTTAAAAAATTAGCTAACTTACCAGCAGTTGTAGTTTTTCCTGAACCTTGTAATCCAACAAGCATCAAAGTTGCAGGATTCCCCTTAAGATTTAGAGGTTTACTTTCTCCACCTAATAATTCAGTTAATTCATCTTTTACAATTTTTACAAATAAGTCACCAGGATTAATACTAGATGCAACAGTTTCACCTAAAGCTTTTTCCTTAACTTTATTTGTAAATTCTTTAACTACCTTATAATTAACATCAGCTTCTAATAAAGCTAATCTAATTTCTCTCATCATTTCAGAAATATTATCTTCAGTTATTTTTCCATATCCCTTTATTTTATGCAAAACATTTTGTAATCTATCTCCTAGACTTTCAAACATAGTAATCACCTAAAAATTATTATAACAAATTAATACTCTATAGACAAAGAAAAATGACTAAAAAATATTTTAGTCATCAAAATCATTACTATTATCCAATTCATCATTATCGTCAAGAGTTAAGTCAACTTTCTGATTATCTATAGGAGAAGAAGTATTAATCATACCATTTAATCCAATGTTAACATTTGATATTTCAGGGACCTCATCATTCATATTACTTGAAGAATTAGTAATATTAAGTGGCTGAGTTAAATTATCTACAGAAGAACTAATATCATTCACATTATTATCATTTTTTTGTGAATCAGATAGACTAGATGAATTTTTAAAACCACTATCTTCAATTTCCATAGGTATATTAACATCAGGAGCATCTACTATATTAATTAAAGATGGAGAATTAATTGTTTGAGTAAATGAAGAACTATTATTTATAGATTCATTTGAAAATATATCAGGAACATTATTATTTGTATTATCACTCATCTGATTAGAGGTATCAGATAAAAGAACTGGATTATTTATACTAGTATTACCTACACTAGTAACTATATCATTTGAAATTTCACTAGGCTTCTCATCATTAATTACATTAATATTAGGCTCAGCATCAATATTAATTTTATTCATATTTCCATTACCATTCCAAATATTAACAACATCGCAATTTCCAGATAATGGTGATGGATTTGGCATTTCCATTTTAATAATTAATGGAGTTTTAAATCCTAAGCCGAAACCTAAACACGTACCAGGTTGTAATGATTTTTGCTTTTCAATTATTTCATCAGTAATATGAGGTACCATTTCCCTTATGTATTTTATATCTATTGGATGATTTATCTTAAAAATCAAGAAATTTGTACATTGAGAAATAACATTATCAGAAAGTTCAACCGGTCTTTGAGTTATAATTCCTAAAATAACACCATATTTTCTACCTTCCTTAGCAATTCTTTCAAAAATATTATAACCAAATAAGAATCTATCATTATCCTCCTGTATATATCTATGAGCTTCTTCAAGAATTATGTGAAAAGGTATACTACCTCTATTTTTTAAACCCTTAGCAAAAGAAAATATAAGTCGCGAATAAATTTTTGTAAGGACTTTAGCAAAATCATCATCTATATCACTTAAATTAATATTAACAATTTGATATTTTTTTCCTTCATTAATAAGTAATGAAGAAATATATGTTTCAAGAGATACATAACTATCTACATCAAAATATTTAGCATTTTCTCCAACTATTAATGAATGTAATCTAACTCTTAAAGTAACAGAATCTCCATATGTTTGCTCATTTCTTAACCATCCTTCACTAATTAAAGTAAAATTAAGAGCTTTTTCCAAAGTATCAAGGTTATAGTATACACCTGTATGAGGTTCATAAGAATCATACTCTTCTTTAATAAATGAATTAACATATTCTGTTAATAAAACACTTTCTGAAAAATTTCCAGAATTATCAATTAAGAAACACTCTCTAAACTTTCTAACATATCCAACACCTTGAACAGGAGCTTCTAAATTAAATTGATCAGTTGAACAACTTGCTAGTATTGAAAATATTTCATTTCTCTTATTTGGTGATGTTTCATTTGTATATAAAATTGACATAATAGCTTTAGCAATCAAATGATTTTTATACGCTTGAGAATCCATATCATTTTGACTAAATACTAATGCAAGTTTAAGCATCCTTTCTATTATTGGTAATTGTGAATGAGAAGTACATTGTAACAACAATGCTAAATCATCCTTATTTAATAAATAAATAGGCAATCTTAACTTTTCTCCTAATCCATCAGTCTCATTTGTACTTATAAATCTATAATTATAATTACTATTTATTGTATTTAGATTACTAAATGCATTATAATACTCTCCCGATGAATCCATAATAAATAAATTAGCTTTATAAGGATTTAGTTTTTGATCATGAAACATATTTTGAAACATTCTTGAAACACCACAAGATTTACCTGATCCAGTATTTCCAAATATAGCAAAATGATTACTAAAGAAGTTATCCACATCTAAGTATACAGGAACCCCATCATATAAAGGACTCTTCCCTAACTCCATAAAACCTTCAGTATTAACTCCCATTACTAATGGCACTTCAGATTGATCAATTATTCTAACCTTAGCATCTAAAGAAGGTTTACGAATATTCCCACCAATTAACTTATTACCACTTATTTCTCCTAAAAAATTAGCTTTTACAATTTTATCATCAACATCAATAACTTCACCAATGATTTTTTTAGAACTATCCTCAAATATAAGATGTATATTCATTAAATCAGTTGTTATATTTGCTCCTTCATTTAATTTAATAGTACACCCATTATTACTAATATATGTAATTTTATCAAACATATTTTAACCCTCTTTCATTCATTAACAAAGTACCCTACTATAAATTAGATTATACAGTTTTATTAAAAGTTTTACAAGAAAAAAAAGATTAAATTATATTATTTCTTCAATCTTTTTCTTAATACTTATAGGAACATTTTCTAGTATCTCATAAATTTTTATTTTCTTTTGTCTCAATTTAAGTATTTCTTCATATTCATCTAACTTTTGAATAACAATATGTGTCTGCTTAAATGCAGCATTTCTACTTACACCATATAAATCAGCCATTTCAGAAAAACTCAAATTATTAAAATAATAATCCTCAAAATATTTTCTTTGCTTTTCCGTTAATAAATCTCCATACAAATCATATAACTCATTATAATAAACTACATTATCCATAAAACACCTACATCATATCTTTAAATAATCCATATATATATTTTTCTATATCAAACTCTTGTAAATCATCTTTTGTTTCACCCAAACCAATATATTTTACAGGAATATCTACATTTTCTTTAATTGCTAACACAATACCACCTTTAGCCGTACCATCAAGTTTTGTCAAAATAATACCAGTAATATTGGTAATTTCTTTAAAGGCCTTAGCCTGACTTATTCCATTTTGTCCAGTAGTAGCATCTACAACTAATAATGTTTCATTTGCTCCGCCTTCCACTAATCCATCTATAACTTTATTAATTTTTTCTAGTTCTTTCATCAAATTAACCTTATTTTGAAGTCTACCAGCAGTATCAATTAAAACAACATCATATTTATCATCATTTGCTTTAACTATACCATCATACACAACACTGGCAGGATCACTATCTTCTTTTCCATAAAATCCAACTCCTACCTTATTACTCCACTCCTTTAATTGTTCTACTGCTCCAGCTCTAAAAGTATCTGCTCCTACTAGAAGAACTTTCTTACCTTCATCTTTAAATTTGTTTGCAAGTTTTCCAATAGTAGTAGTTTTTCCAACACCGTTTACACCAACAAATAGAATAATTGTAGGTCCATTTTCTCTAAAATTAATTTTTGTACTTAAAACCTCGTCATTAACATAAATGATGAATAATTCATCAACAATTATTTCTTTAAGTAAAGTTGGATCAGTTATGTTTTCTTTTTTTGATCTATCCTTTAATCTATCAATAAAATCCATTACAGTATTTACACCAATATCAGCCATGATTAATATTTCCTCTAATTCATCAAAATATTCATCATTAATTTTATTAAATCTACCTGTCAAATCAGCTAATTTAGAAACAAATCCTTTTCTAGATTTAGATAAACCCTTCTCATAAACTTTTACCGATTTTTTCTCATTTATTTTATTATCAGTTATATCAGAATTATCATCATTAATATTTTCCTCTTCTTTTTTTAATTTAAATTCGTCATCTTTTTCAGATTTAAACATATTCTTAATTTTATTAAATAATCCCATATTAACACCTCATAAATATTATAACATACTTGACATTAACCATAAAAATAAAATAGACAAATATAAAAAAATATATTATAATTACATAGTTAGTTCTTTAAATATTTTAAAAGGAAGGAGATTTTATGAATAAAAACAAACCAAACGGAACTAAAATTATAGTTCTTGGAGGTTTAGGTGAAGTCGGAAAAAATATGTATTGTGTAATGCATAACGATGCGATTGTAATTATTGATGCCGGAGTTAGTTTTCCTGAAAGTGAACTTATGGGAGTTGACTATGTTTTACCAGATTTTACTTTTTTAAAGGAAAATGAAGATAAAATTAAAGCTTTATTAATTACACATGGACATGAAGATCATATAGGAGGAATACCATTTTTACTTCAAAGTATAAATATTCCTGCAATATATGCACCTAACCATGCTAAAGAATTAATATCAGTTAAATTACAAGACAGAAATATTAGATATGATAATTTATTCGTATATACCGACAAGACTAAACTAAAATTTAAAGAAATAGAAGTTGAATTTTTTAGAATCACACACTCTATACCTGACTCTCATGGAATAAGTATTAATACTCCAGATGGAAGAATTGTTACAACAGGAGACTACAAATTTGATTTAACTCCAATAGGACCAATGGCTGATTTATACAAAATGGCTTCATTAGGAGAACAAGGAGTAGACGTTCTAATAGGAGATTCAACCAATGCTTTAAATGAAGGATTTTCAAACAGTGAATCAGTTGTAGATGAAACATTAAATGAAATGTTTGATAAATGTAAAAATAATAGAATTATCATTGCAACTTTTGCATCAAACATATATAGAGTTAAACATATATTTGAAACTTGCTTTAAATATAATAGAAAAATTTGTATCTTCGGTAGAAGTATGGAAAATAATATAAATATATCTTTAAATGGAGGATATATTGAACACAAAGAACTACTAATTTCTCCAGAAGAAGCAAATAATATGAAACCAAATGAAGTTGCTATATTATGTACAGGTTCACAAGGAGAACCACTCGCAGCTCTTTCTAGAATCGCTAATGGTACACATAAACAAATCAAATTAAGACCTGATGATGTAGTAATATTCTCATCATCTGCAATTCCTGGAAATGCTTTAAGTATTTCAAAAACAATAAACAAACTTTATTTGAAGGGCGTTAAAGTATATACAAATAGTGTACTTGAAGATTTACATACTTCCGGACATGCAAATGAAGAAGAAATAAAGTTAATGATAAGACTAATTAAACCAAAATACTTAATGCCATTCCATGGAGATTATAGAATGCTAAAAAAACAAGCTAATATAGGAATAAACTGTGGAATACCTAAGGAAAATACTTTTATTCTTAAAAACGGTGATACATTGAATCTAATAAATCACGTTGTTACAAGAGGAGAAAGTAAACCAGGAGCAGACATTTACGTAGATGGTAATAGAATTGGTGAAATTGGTGGAGCAGTTATTAAGGACAGAAAAATAATGGCAAATGATGGAATTCTTGTAGTAATTATAAATGTAGATATGAAAAAAAGAGAATTACTTATAAAACCAAATATTACAACAAGAGGATTTATTTTAGTAAATGAAAATGAAGAACTAATACATAAAATTGAAAATAAAGCTGAACAAACTATCAATACAGCACTAAAAAATCCTAAATCAACATTTACAACATTAAAAAATGATATTACAGATACACTATATCCATTTATAAATTCACTAACCGGAAGAAAACCAATTATCTTACCAATCATACTTGATATAAAGAAAAATAAAGAAAAAGATAACAAACAAAGAAAAGACACTTAACTTAGTGTCTTTTTATATTCTTAAAAACATATTATTATTTATCAAAACATCTAATTCTGATATATCGCAATTACAGAATAAAACAAGTTTATAATAGAAATAACACTCCTTTTTACTCAATCTAAGTAATTTCATATAATATGACCAATCTATCCTTTCTATATATTTATTATATATTGGAAAGTATAAATAAAATTTTTTCATAGTATATATATTTTCTAATGAGAAAACATTACTATCACCGTAGTAATATGATAAAAAACATGATGTTTTTTCAACAATATTTAAACATTTACTTTTTTTATCAAACAAAAACTTTCCAATTTTCCAAAAATAATATATTTGTATTAGTATCACCTCCAATAATATTATTCAAAAAAATTTAAAAAAGTTACTGATTAATATCAATAACTTTCTAAATAATAATATCTCACTATTATTTTGCTTCTTCCTGTGCTCTTGTTTCTCTTATAACAGTAATTTTAATAGTACCTGGATATTTAAGATTTGCTTCAATTTTTTCCTTAACTTCTCTTGCAATTCTATGAGCCTCTAAATCATCTACTTCCTCAGGTTTTACTATTACACGCAATTCTCTACCAGCCTGAACTGCAAAAGTCTTTTCAACACCTTTAATTTCATTTCCAACTTCCTCAAGCTGAGATAATCTTTTAACATAGTTTTCTAAAGAATCATTTCTAGCTCCTGGTCTTGATGCAGATAATGCATCAGCAATAGCAACTATAGTAGCTATTACACTTGTTGAAGGAGTATCTCCATGATGTGAAGCAATTGCATTTATTACAACCTCATTTTCATGATACTTTTTAGCTAAATCAACACCAATATCTACATGACTACCTTCAACTTCATGATCAATAGCCTTTCCAATATCGTGTAATAATCCAGCTCTTTTAGCTAAATTAACATTTTCCCCCATCTCTCCTGCAAGAATACCAGATAATTCTGCAACTTCCTTAGAATGTTGTAAAGCATTTTGTCCAAAACTAGTTCTAAAATGTAATTTACCAATAGTTTCAATTAATTCTGGTGAGAATTTAGTTAATCCTAGTTCAAATGTTACATCTTGCCCATACTGAATAATCTGTTGTCTCATATCTTTACAAACTTTATCATATAATTCTTCAATTCTGGTAGGATGAATTCTTCCATCTTTAATTAAATTTTCTAATGTTACTCTTGCAATTTCTCTTCTTAGAGGATCAAAACTTGAAAGAACGACAGCTTCAGGAGTATCATCTATAATTAAATCAACCCCAGTAATTGCTTCTATTGTTCTAATATTTCTACCTTCACGACCAATAATTCTACCCTTCATTTCATCATTAGGTAAATCAACTACAGTTACAGTCTGATCACTTGCAATATCAGCAGCATATTTTTGCATTGATGATACAATCATCTCACGCGCAGTCTTATCAGCCTCAAGCTTAGCTTCATTTTCACGCTCTCTAATATACTCAGATATTTCCTTATTCATATTTTCTTTTACCTTGCTCATAACAAGTTCTTTGGCTTTATCTTTACTAAAACCAGATATTTTTTCAAGTAAATCAAGTTGCTCTTTTTTAATTTCCTCCACTTTACTTTTTTCTTTTTGGATTTCTTCTTGTTTTTTAGATAATTTATTATCACGTTCATCTAATGAAAGTTCACGTTTTTGATACATTTCTTCTCTTTTATCTAAACTAGACTCACGTTGTAATAATCTATTTTCGCTTTCTTTAATTTCTGCTTTCTTTTCACGAACTTCTTTATCTAAATCCATTTTTGCCTTATGAGCTTCTTCTTTTTGCTCCAAAGCAGCTTCTCTTTTTAATTTTTCAATATCTTTCTTTGCTTGACCAATTAATTTTTCTGCTTTTTTTTCTGCATTATTACCCTTAAAAAAATTAATTGCTAAAGATATACAAAAGCCAACTATTAGGCCTATAACAACAAGTAAAATGGAGAATAATACATTATTCATATAATACCTCCATCTAGATTAGTATACTTCCAATCTAATTATATTTTAATTTTTATTTCAAACTATGTCAAGAAAAAAGGAAAAGTGTCTATCTCACTTTTCCTTAAAGTATCTTTCTATAACATCATAATCACAGTAATATGGTTTTTTATCCTCAATTGCCATATACTCATCTCTACCTTTTCCAAGAATTAGTACTACAGAACCTGCATCTGCAATATCAAGAGCATATCTTATAGCTTCTTCTCTATCAGGTATTCTAATATAATCTTTACTATCACCAGCCATTTGATCAATAATATCATTAACATCTTCATATCTAGGATCATCCATTGTAAAAATAGCAACATCACTATTTTCAATAACATATTTTCCAATTACTCTTCTTTTTTCATGTTCTCTGCCGCCTGCACTACCAGTAACAGTAATAACATTATCATAATCTCTAAATGCAGTAATTATATTTTTTATTCCATTAATAGTATGAGCATAATCAAGAATAATATCATAATCTTGTCCGAAATCTAATGATTCAGTTCTACCCTTAATTGGTTTAAGTTCCTTAATTCTTCTAAGAATAGTATTATCATCAAGTCCATATAACCTACACATTATAAAAGCCATAGAAACATTAATAGCATTATATCTTGCTTTATAAGGTGAGATTATCTTAATTAACTCTTCATCATGTTTCAAATAAATTTCTGTATATTTATCAAAATACTTAACATCATCAATTATATAATCGTTATTACTATTAAACCCAAATTTTATAATGTTTCTTCCACTTATTTCACTAAGAATCTTATCATCACCATTTAATACGGCAAATCCATTATCTTTTACTAAATCTAATAATTTTTTCTTACAAAAAACATAATTTTCAAATGTTTTATGAATATTTAAATGATCACCAGTAACATTTGTTATTCCAACAACATCAAATCTAAAGTCTTTAACTCTATTATGAAGTAAAGCCTCACTAGAAACTTCCATAGATAGATTTTCACAATTTGCATCAATAATTTTTTTAATATCGCCATATAACTCACTTTCTATTGGAGTAGTATTACTTGTATGATAAGATTCATTAAATATTTCTAAACCATTTGTTCCTATATATGCACAATCTTTAATTATATTTTTTATTATTGTAGCAGTAGTAGTTTTGCCATCAGTACCAGTAACAGCAGTAATTCTTAATTTATTAAAATCTACATCATAAAACTTTTTGCACAATAATCTATATAAATCAGAAATATTTTCTTCCACAATTAAATGTGGAAAATCAATCTTTATATCTCTATCAGCAATAATAAATGATGCACCATTTTTTATAGCATCATCTATAAAATCATAATGATCAACATTAAAACCCTTTGTTGCGACAAATAGATATCCTTTTTTTATATATCTTGAATCATCATTTATTCCATATATATCAATGTCAAAATCGCAATCAATTAAATTTTTAATTTTTTTCATAAGTCCTCCAATAAATTATATGTATATAACTATAATAAATATATCACAAAAAAAAAGAAAGAAAAAGTTTCTAATCTTCCTTCTTACTATTTTTCTTTGACTCATTTGAAAGAGAAATATCATAAAATTCTCTAACCTTATTTTCTAATTCATTTCTTAATGCATCATTTTCTTTTAAAAGTAATTTGACATTTTCTTTACCTTGTCCTAACTTTTCACCATTATAAGAGTACCATGCACCTGTTTTATCAATAACACCTGCTTCTGCAGCTAAATCTATGATTTCTCCTTCTCTTGATACACCTTCACCATACATTATATCAACTACACATGTCTTAAATGGTGGAGCAACTTTATTTTTTACAATCTTAACATTAGTTTTATTTCCAACTACTCCATCACCCATTTTAAGCTGTTCACTTCTTCTTATTTCCAATCTTACACTAGAATAGAACTTTAATGCTCTTCCACCAGTAGTAGTTTCTGGATTACCAAACATTACTCCAACCTTTTCACGTAATTGATTAATAAAAATAACAGTAGTATTTGTTTTACTTATAGTACCATTTAATTTTCTCAAGGCTTGAGACATAAGTCTTGCTTGAAGACCAACATGTGAATCTCCCATCTCTCCATCGATTTCAGCTTGTGGAACCAATGCAGCAACAGAATCGATTACAATGATACTAATAGCCTGACTTCTTACTAAAGCATCGCATATTTCTAAAGCTTGTTCACCAGTATCTGGTTGCGATAAAAGAAGTTCATCAATATTTACTCCAAGTTTTTCCGCATAAACAGGATCAAGAGCATGTTCAGCATCAATAAACGCTGCTCTTCCACCAATTTTTTGATGTTCCGCAATTGCCTGAAGTGCAAACGTTGTTTTACCACTTGATTCTGGTCCATATATTTCAATAATTCTACCTTTTGGATATCCACCAACACCTAAAGCAATATCTAAAGATAATACACCACTAGAAACAACATCAACTTTAAGATGTTTATTATCACCTAATTTCATTATTGAACCTTTTCCAAATTGTTTTTCAATATCATTTAATACTTGTTCTAAAGCTTTGTCTTTAGAAGCATCTTTACTAACAGCCATTTTTTTCCTCCTCGTAAATAACTTACAATATAATTGTATAATATATTTTTTTAAAATGCAAGAGTTTTTCGAACATTTGTTTTAAACAATTGATATACATATAAACCATAAAAAATAAAAAACTTATTATATAAAATAAGTTTTTCATACAAAAATAAGTTTCAATTATTAAGATTCACTATTAGATAAAATTAAACTTTTATTTATCTTATAATACTCATATGCACTTACAATAGATAAGATACATGCAAGATACAATAATCCTAAATCAACTCTTATATTTAAAAATTCAAACGGAATATTATAAAAGAAAGTAAAAGATAATCCAATCATCATAAATGCTGTTTTATACTTTCCAGACTTAATTGCAGCTTGAACTTTTCCACTTTTTGCAGCTTGCATTTTAATTGCATCAACAACAATGTCCCTAGTTACATAAACAACAGGAATTATAACCGGAATAAATCCATTTGCTGCCAATACTATTAAAACGGGACTGACAAGAACCTTATCGGCAATTGCATCTAACATTTTACCTAAATCTGTAACCTGATTATTTTTTCTAGCAAGATAACCATCTAAAAAATCAGTTAAACTCGCAATAATAAATATAAAACCAGCTATCAAATAATGTAACTGAACAGTAATACCATAAAAATCATATGTGGGAAAATTAAATCCTAAATATGAAAAAGGAACACACAATAAAACTAAGATGAAAAAAGTAAGTATCAATCTCATAACAGTAATTTTTGTGGGTAAATTCATATAATATATTCCTCCTTAATTACACCTTTTAGTTCATCAGTTCTTTCAGGAACTTTGTTAATACTATGCAAAATTATATAAATAATAAGAGACAGTAAAAATACAATAGAAATAAAACAAATAATTGGTAATATACTTTTCTTTTCTTTATATTCCATCGTATAAGGAGATTTAATCTTTTTGTTTTTAAGTAGTTGTTCTTTTCTACTTTGAGCTTTTTTTATATCATCTAATGAAATTTTAGATGTGTGCTGAAATAAAAAACCATTAAATTCATCTACTACTTTATCAGCATCTAATCCTAAATACTTAGCATAACTTTTTACATCATCTCTTAATTCATAAACATCTTTAAAAGCCCTAATATTTCCAATTTCTATATTTTCTAAATGAGATGTAGAAATTTCTAAATCTTCACAAGCTTCAGTTAAACTTACACCATTTTTAATACGTGCTCTTTTTAGATATTCACCTAACTCTTTCATATAACACCTCATAACATAAACAATAAATATAAATAAGCCATGTTCTGTACCTTAAAAAGGTGACAAATATTTATCTACCATAATGGTCCTTAACTCCATTCAATTCTTTTGTTAAGACTCCCCTACCAAATTTTGGGTTTCTCGCTCGTGGGGTTTACCTCGTTTCACTCCTTTTATTTCTAAAAGAATCGTCACTGTGGCACTTTACAGAATAGTTCATATCAATGACTTAGAACATCATCTGCCGTTAGTATAACTACCCTAGGTTATTTTTTCCCTAGGCACGAACACTACAGTCATCTCAGACTGTGCGAGCATGGACTTTCCTCAAGAATAGTACTTATTCCAGCATTTGTCTATATATTTAATTGTCTTTTTCATCTGATTCCAAAGTATTCTTTGAACTATAAACCATCTTCTCAAGATTAGATAATCTTCTCATTATATCAACATTTGTTACTTCTCCCATAGAATTACTATTAGAAGCAACCTCAACGCTAAGCTTTGAATTTCTTAACTCTTGTTTTAAATTCATTATCTCAGCTAATAAATCTGCTTTTTCTTTTTCAAGATTATTAATAATCTCAAGAAACTGTTCATAGTCTCCAATAATAATATCTAAGAATTGATCAACCTCTTTCAAACGATATCCTCTAGTATCTATTTTAAAATCTTTTTCTAGAATATCTTGAGGCATTAATGAAATCTTATTTTGATACATAAATATCACCAATCCCTTACAATATTATTATTGCATTATTGACTGTTTTTGTCAATTGATAACCCACTCTTTAAACGAGCTATTTCTAAGTTTATCATAACATTTCTAGTATTATCAATCATTTTATTAATAATTATATTTATTTCTAAATAATTCATTTAATCACCAAAATGAATTATAATACAAAAAAAAAATAAAATCACAAATAAAACAATATTAGAAAAATTATGACAAAAGAATAATTAAAATAAACATTTACATGTAGCAAAATAAAAAAATATATAGTATAATTAAGAATAGGTGATAGAATTGAATTATCCAAATGGTATAAAAAAGAAAAACAACAACAGTTTTGATAATAAAATTAGTCATAAAAATAGAGGAATAACATTGGAAAATGAAATCAATTCTAGTAATGAATACTATAGGGAGGTAGAAAAAGCATATATATATAAAAAGCCCACACCAATAAAAATAGTCAAAGTTGATTATCCATCAAGAGATAAAGCTGTAATCAAAGAAGCATATTTCACAATACCATCAACTACAGACTACAATGGGCTATACAAAGGAAAATACATTGACTTTGAAGCAAAAGAAACAAAAAGCAAAACATCGTTTCCCCTCTCAAATATTCATAACCACCAAATAAAACATCTTGAAAATATATATAATAATAATGGAATATCATTTCTAATAGTCAGATTTACAAAACTTAATGAAACATATTTATTAGAAACAAACATTTTTATTGACTACATAAAAAATGAAAATAAAAAATCAATTCCTATAGATTTTTTTAGAGAAAACGCATATTTAATAAAAGATGGCTATTGCCCAAAAATAGATTATTTAAAAATAGTTGATAAAATTATTGGAGGTATATAAAATGCAAAAAAAAGAAATAAAAAGAAAAAAATTAAAAAATAACAATAGTTTTAAAATAGCTGCCACTCTTGCAACTATAGCTCTTCTATTACTATGTTACATGACTTTTGGAATAGAATTCACAATATTAATTGCTGTATTTATTGCAATAATAGTTGGAATTGGAATACTTCTGGGGAAAATCAAAAATAAAAAGAAAAAAAGAAAAATAATAAGTCTCATGCTAATTGTATTTTTATCTTTAGGAATTGTATTCCTTTGCGGATTCTGTGGATTTATGATATACATTAAAGTACAAGCAGATCCTAAATATAAAAATGCCAAATTAAATACACTAGAAGTATCACGAATATATGATAAAGATGGAAATGAATTTGCTAAAATAGGATCAGAAAACAGAGAGAAAGTAAAATATGATCAATTACCTGAAGTTTTAGTAGATGCTATAATAGCAACAGAAGATGCACGATTCTATCAACATAATGGATTTGATACACCAAGATTCATTAAAGCATCAATAGGACAAGTATTAGGACACTCAAATGCAGGTGGTGCATCTACATTAACAATGCAAGTTGTTAAAAATAGTTTTACAGATAAATACGGGCAAAAAACTTCTGGAGCATCAGGTATTACAAGAAAGTTTGAAGATATCTATCTAGCAATATTTAAATTAGAAAAAGAATATTCAAAAGAAGAAATAATTGAATTTTATGTAAACAATCACTTTTTAGGAGGAAATATATATGGTGTTCAAGAAGCATCAGAAGCATATTTTGGAAAAAATGTAAGCGAATTGAACTTAAGTGAAGCAGCAATACTTGCAGGTATGTTTAAATCACCAAATGCATACAAACCAACTTCAAATCCTAAAAATGCCGCTGAAAGAAGAAAAACAGTATTATATCTGATGAGAAGACATGGATATATAACAAAAGAGGAAGAAGAAATAGCAAACTCAATACCAATTGAATCTTTAACATCTAATTCTGGAGTTGAAAATGCAAACCCATACCAAGGATATATTGATACAGTTGTTGATGAATTAAAAGAAACATATGGTGTTAACCCATATACAACACCATTACTTGTATATACAAGTTTAGATAGATCTAGACAAGATGCAGTTAATTCTGTTCTAGATGGAGAAAACTTTAATTGGAAAGATGATAGAATACAATCGGGTGTTGCAGTTGTTGATTCAGAGACAGGAAAAATTCTGGCAATAGGAAATGGTAGAAACGTAAATTCAAGAAGTAACAGCAATGCAGACCAATATAACTATGCAACAGAAATACATAGACAACCTGGATCAACAGCAAAACCACTATTTGATTATGGGCCAGGAATAGAATATAATAACTGGTCTACATATGAACAATTTGTAGACGAGCCATACACATATTCAAACGGTAGAAAGATAAATAACTGGGACAGAGGTTACTATGGACCACTTACATTAAGAGGTGCATTAAAAGACTCACGTAATATACCAGCATTAAAAGCATTTCAACAGGTTGATAATAACAAAATAAGAGATTTTGTTACAAGTTTAGGAATTAAACCAGAAACATGTGAAAGTGGATATGAATATAATTTAGAAAAGAAAAAATGCTATAATAAAAAGAATAAAAATGATGTTAAAGATCCAGTAGCACTACATGAAGCACATGCAATTGGAGCATTTACAGGTGTATCACCTCTAGAAATGGCAGGTGCCTATGCAGCATTTTCAAATGGGGGATATTACACTAAACCTTATGCTGTTGAAAAAGTAGTTTTTAGACAAACTAAAGAAGAAAAAACACATGATTCATCAAATGATAAAAAGCAAGTCATGTCAGATGCAACAGCATACATGATAGCAAGTGTACTCCAAGATGTTGCATTGTATGATGGTACACCAAACAATGTAGCCTGCAAAACAGGAACTACTAACTATGACAGTAACACAATGGAAAACTACGGAATGCCTGATGATGCAGTAAGAGACTCATGGGTAATTGGTTTTTCTACTAAAACAGTAATCGGAATGTGGTATGGATATGATTCACTAACTAAAGACCTAATTCAACAAGGATACATACTACATAATATTCCAGCCACAATGGCTAAAGACAGATTATTTAGAGCACTAGTATATGCTGGTGCAATGGAATCAAATAGAGCAGAATTTGTAATGCCATCAAGTGTCGTAAAAGTTGGAGTTGCACCTGGAAGTAATCCAGCAAAACTAGCAGCACCTGGCGGCCCAGCAATATATGAACTATTTAAAAAAGGATACGAACCAACAGAATATGACACAAAAAATTATAAACTTCCATCTCCAGGAGGATTTACAGTAAGAGAATCTGGTAGTAAAGCAATTCTATCATGGAATGCAGTAAATCCTGGAGATATAGGAAAAGCAGAATATGGTAAATTTGGATATAATATATATAAAGATGGAGTCCTACTAGAATGGACAGATAAAACATCATA